>CAJLLB010000036.1 GCA_905207425.1 uncultured Collinsella sp. | reverse complement strand
GGACTTGCAGCGACGGACCTCAGGACACTCTTACACCACGTCTGCGCGCGCGACCGTTCCGGACTGCGGACGTGCCCTATGCGGCATGATTCAGCGGTCTGGAGCCCGTTTTGCCTTAGATTTGCTAAGGCAGGGAGACCTGCTGGTCAAAAAACATCAAATATGAGTACTGTTACCGATTTGGTAGCAGCAATTTTGGACTAATAAGGCCAGATGGCAAGTCGAAATGGCGATGAATACACGATTTTGATCTGACTGTTAGTCCTTATAATGGACATATGTTGCGTAACCTAAGCAAACACTATCTGTTTATATGTTGCAAGCAAAGTAGCAGTACTCATTTTTGCCATTATTTGGCCACGGCCTTTGTGACAGACGTGCTGGCGGGTTCGAATCCCATGCGCTGGGCCCAAAAAAGAAAGGCTCCCATTGCTGGGAGCCTATCAAATCAGTGGTGGGCGATGAGGGATGTCCGCGTGCGGCTCCGCCGCCCGCATCCGCTTCGTCGCTTCGCTCCTCGCGTGCTGCGCTGGAAAACGCTTCGCGTTTCCTCAGCTCCGCACCCTTGCGGGTTCGAATCCCATGAAATGGGCCCAAACAAAAACGGTCCCCTTTCGAGGACCGTTTCCAATTCAATGGTGGGCGATGAGGGATTCGAACCCCCAGCCTTGTGCGTGTAAAGCACCTGCGCTAACCGTTGCGCCAATCGCCCGTGCGGAGAGAGTATAGCAAAACAATCGCCCCATTCACCTCATATCCATTAAAGGTAACCGGCGCGTGTCACAGCGGAGCTGATTCAGTTGAGATTGCCTGAACATTCCGCCCCTCTTTACGCCCTCGGGTATACTCAAAAGCTACTGATTCGATTTGATGCCCAGCAACAGCAGAGGGGATAGTATATGTGCGGTTTTGTCGGTTTTGTCGGTGGGACGGATAACCAATCCGAGGTGCTCACCAAGATGATGGACCGCATCGTCCATCGCGGTCCCGACATGGGCGGTCAGTTTATCGACGGCCGTGTTGCCCTGGGCTTCCGCCGCCTGTCGATCCTCGACCTGACCGAGGCCGGCGCTCAGCCCATGGCCAATGAGGACGGCAGCGTCGTCATTGTCTTCAACGGCGAGATCTACAACTTCCAAGAACTCCGTTCCGAGCTCGAGGCCAAGGGCTACAAGTTCCACTGCGGCGCCGACACCGAGAGCCTCCTGCACGGCTACGAGGAGTGGGGCGAGGCCGTACTCGATCGTCTGCGCGGTATGTACGCCTTCGTCATCTGGGACAAAAAGAAGAACAAGCTTTTTGGCGCCCGCGACATCTTTGGCATCAAGCCGCTCTACTACTATCCCATGGCCGATGCGGGCGACGGCGCTCCGGGCGTGCTCTTTGGTTCCGAGATCAAGAGCTTCCTGGACTACCCGCACTTCCACAAGGCGGTCAACAAAAAGGCTCTGCGTCCGTACATGACGCTGCAGTATTCGGCGACTGAGGAGACCTTCTTCGAGGGTGTCTACAAGCTGCCGCCGGCGCACTACTTTACCGTCGATATCCCGACCGGCAAGATGAACATCGAGCGCTACTGGGATTGCGATTACTCTGCCGTCGAGAAGCCGTTCGAAGAGTATGTCGATGAGCTGGACGAGGTCGTGCACGAGAGTGTCGAGGCCCATCGCATCGCCGACGTCAAGGTCGCGTCGTTCCTCTCCGGTGGCGTCGACTCCAGCTACATCGCCGCTTGCCTCATGCCCGACAAGACCTTCTCGGTGGGCTTTGACTACAAGAACTTCAACGAGACCAACTACGCCAAGGAACTTTCCGATAAGCTCGGCGTCGAGAACGTTCGCAAGATGATTACCGCCGACGAGTTCTTCGGTGCGCTCGAGGACATCCAGTATCACATGGACGAGCCGCAGTCCAACCTGTCTTCCGTGCCGCTGTGGTTCTTGGCCGAGATGGCCCGCAAGGACGTTACCGTCGTGCTTTCGGGCGAAGGCGCCGACGAGCTCTTTGGCGGCTACGCCTACTACGAGGACACGGTCCCGGTGCGCAAGTACAAAAAGATGGTGCCGCTGCCCATCCGTCGCGCGCTCGGTAACCTGGCGCTGCATATGCCGTACTTCAAGGGACATAACTTCCTGGTCAAGGGTGCCGAGATCCCCGAGAAGTCGTTCCTGGGACAGGCTCTGGTATGGCCGGAGCGCGAGGTCGACGGCGTGCTCAAGCCCGAGTACAACACCGGCGATGGCGCCTTTGAGCTCGCTGCACCCATCTACGCACGCGTGAAGGGTCAGCCCGAACTGGTCAAGAAGCAGTACCTGGACATGAACATGTGGCTCCCGGGCGACATTCTGCTCAAGGCCGACAAGATGTGCATGGCGCACTCGCTGGAGCTGCGCGTGCCCTTCCTGGACCGCAAAGTCATGGAGTTCGCCGAGCACATTCCCGACCGCTACCGCATCAACGAGAACGGCAACAAACAGGTACTCCGCCACGCTGCCAACAAGTCGCTGCCCGATGAGTGGGCCACCCGTCCCAAGGTGGGCTTCCCGGTGCCGATTGTCTACTGGCTGCGCGAGCAAAAGTGGTACGACTATGTCAAGGAGTACTTCACCGCGCCGTGGGCAAGTGAGTTCTTCAATACCGACGAGCTCATGCACCTGCTCGATCTGCACTTTGCGGGCAAGGGCGATTTCCAGCGCAAGATCTATACGCCGCTCGTGTTCCTAGTGTGGTACAAGCGCTTCTTTATCGACGAGGGCCAGCCTTCTGTTCAGGCTGCCTAGTCTCGGCCTACGAATGCCTGCGCGTAACGGCTCCTCCGGGAGCCGTTTTTGCGCGAGCACGTTTCAGTTACTATGAAAACCGTCCCTGCCAAATGGCTGAGAAAGGTGAAAGATGCACCATTCGGATTCCGCGACCGTGACCACGGTCGATACGCTTGCCAAGCTTCTCGATGTGTGCGGCGAGCTGCGCGCATCAGAGCAGGTTGACGAGCGTGCCGTGACCGGCTGCTCGTTTGATTCGCGCGCGGTCTCGGCAGGTGACGTATTCTTTTGCAAAGGTGCTGCCTTTAAGCCCGCGTTTTTGAGCATGGCGCTCGATGCGGGTGCCGTCGCATTTGTGTGCGAGGAGTCGCTGGTCGAGTCTCTGGAGCCGCTGGCACAGGAGAGCGGTGCTGCGATGCTGGTTGTTGATAGCGTTCGCACGGCCATGGCCCTGTTGCCGCCGGAGGTCTACGACCGTCCCGACCACGACGTCAAGATCGTGGGCATCACCGGCACCAAGGGAAAGACCACGGCCGCTTTTATGCTCCAGTCGATTATCAAAGCGGCAGGCGAGTCCTGCGGCATGATCGGCTCGGTGAGTACCGACGATGGCATCGAGTGCTACGAGAGCACCAATACTACGCCCGAGGCCCCCGAGGTCTGGCGCCATATCGCCAACTGCCGCACGTCCGGTCGCCAGTCCATGGTCATGGAGGTCTCGAGCCAGGCGCTCAAGTACCAACGCGTCGAGAATCTGCCGTTTGACGTGGCGTGCTTCCTCAACATCGGCCGCGACCACATCTCGCCGATCGAACACCCCACGTTTGAGGATTATTTTGAGAGCAAACTCAGGATCTTTGACCAGGCAAAGACCGCCGTGGTGAATTTGGGCACCGAAGAGGTCGACCGTGTGCTGGAGGCAGCGTCGACGGCCGAGCGCTTGGTGACCGTTGGCGTCGAGCATCCCGAGGCAAGCCTGTGGGCGAGCGACGTACGCATGGTCGGCTTTAGCATCGAGTTCAACTTGCATGGCCTGTGTGCCGACGAGTCCGAGGCGGGGGAGAAGGTCCTGCTGGGTATCGCGGGAGACTTTAACGTGGAAAACGCGCTGGTCGCTATCGCCGCCGCGCGCGAGATCGGCATCGGTATCGAGGCTATCAAGAAGGGCCTCTCCAAACTGCGTGTGCCGGGCCGCATGGAGGTCGTGGAGTCGAAGGACGGCCGCGTGATCTGCGTCGTTGACTATGCGCACAACCAACTTTCGTTCCGCTCGCTTTTCTCGTCGGTCAAGCGCGCGTTTCCCGCTAGCCCCGTCATTGCGCTGTTTGGCGCTGCCGGCGGCAAGGCGCAGGAGCGCCGCGAGCAGCTTCCGCGCGAGGCCGCACCATATTCCGACCTGATGATCTTTGCCAATGAGGACCCGGCTCACGAGGACCCGATGAAGGTCTGTCGCGAGCTTGCCGAACATGTTCCCGACGATACGCCGAACAAGATCATCCTCGATCGCGAAGCCGCTGTGTATGCGGCGTTCAAGGCGGCGCGCGAGGAGTACGTCAACCCCGATGCCCCCACCATTGTCTTGCTGCTGGCAAAGGGTGACGAGGAGCTCATGCACGTGGGCGACGAGTTCGTGCCCATCGAGAGCGACCTTTCGTTGGCCAATCGCCTGATCGATGTTACCCAGTTTGACTAATGAACCATGATGGCGGTGGCGCCCTGAGTGCGCTGTCGCCATAAGCGTGTTCCCTCAATCAAAACATGCCGTTCAAGTCCAAATCCTTCTACGTAAACGGAGTAACCATGTCCCACAACACCCTGCCGACCGTTGCCGAGCTTTCGGGCGAGATGCGCGAGCGCTTGGCCAAGGTCAAGTACGTCTTTACCGACCTGGATGCCACGATGCTCGCACCCGGCTCGTGCGTGCTGCGCGACAACGACGGCAACCCCTCGACCAAACTCGTCGAGGCCGTCGTGGCGCTCGCTCGCGCTGGTATTCAGGTGGTTCCCACCTCGGGCCGCAACCGTACCATGATCCACGAGGACGCGCGCGTGCTCGGCCTCAACTCCTACATTGGTGAGATGGGCGGCCTGGTCATGTACGACCTCAAAGCCAACGATTGGGAGTATCTGACCGGCGACATGCCCTACGACCCCTCTTGCGGCCTCACGCCGCATCAGGTGATCGAGCAGACCGGCGTGTGCGAGAAGATTCTCGCCCGCTGGCCGCATAAGATCGAGTACCACAACGACATGTCGACTGGCTACAAGTACCGCGAGGTCACCGTCGGCATGCGCGGCGATGTGCCCGACGACGAGGTCCAGGCCATTCTTGACGAGGCCGGCTGTGGCCTGGTCTGGGCCTGCAACGGTCACCTGACGCATCTGTCCAAACCGACGACGCTCGAGCTCGAACGCGTCGAGGATGGCCGCGCGTTTAACATCAATCCCGTCGGCCTCAACAAGGGCGTTGCCATCGCACGTTTCTGCGAGCACCTGGGTATCGAGCGTGAGGAGACGCTGGCGCTCGGCGATTCCGAGTCCGACTTCTACATGGCTGACCACGTGGGCACGTTCTGCCTGGTCGAGAACGGTTTGACCAGCGCCGGCGCGCCCGAGTTCCTGGATGCTTGCGATAACGCCTACGTCACGCGCGGCAAGATTGTCGATGGCTGGGCGGCAACGGCAGAGCTGCTCGTCGCGGCCCGTTCGTAGTGCGGTCCTATCGCGCTGAGCCATATCTTTTCGAGAGAGAATCTGGTGAGGTAATGTCCGATATCGAGAATTCGGCAGGCGACACGCGCCCGATTGGCGTGTTCGATTCTGGTCTGGGCGGTCTGACGGTTGCACGCGCCATCGCAACGGCGTTGCCGCACGAGTCCGTCTACTACTTTGGCGACACTAAGCGCTGCCCCTACGGCACCCGCACCGAGGACGAGGTGCGCTCGTTTGCACTGCAGGCGGGCCGTTGGCTGTCGAAGCACGACGTCAAGATCATGGTCATCGCCTGCAATACGGCGACCGCTGCGGCCTTGCGTTTGGCCCAGCAGGTGCTCGACGTCCCCGTCATCGGTGTGATCGCACCGGGCGCACGCGCGGCAATCAACAGCACCCGCACGCGCCGGGTGGGCGTGCTCGCCACCAACCTCACCATTCGCTCAGGCGCTTACACGCGTGCCATTCAGGACCTGGATGCCGGCGTCGACGTATACGGCTGCCCTGCCTCGAGCTTTGTCGAGGTCGTTGAGCACGAGCTCGCCTCGGGCGCGCATCTGCAAGAGCAGTGGCTCGAGAACGAGGACATCTTTGATACGCCTGCCGTACGCGCACTGGTCGGCGCCACGGTTGAACCGCTGCGCGACCACGGCATCGATACCGTGGTGCTCGGCTGCACGCATTTCCCGCTGCTCGTGGGGCCTATTCGCCATGCGCTGGGTCCCGGAGTGCGCGTGGTGAGTTCCGCCGAGGAGACCACGCGCGAGCTGACCGATATTCTCACGCGCCGCGAGCAGCTGCCGAGCCGCAGCATCGTTTTGCAACGACGTCCGATAACATTGCCGAGTTTGCGGTGGCGGGCAGTTTTATCTTTGGCCAGCCGCTCAAGAGCATTGAGCATATCGATATCGACGAACTGAAATAGATAAAAGGTCACCGACCAAAGGCTCACGTTCACCTTTTGCCGAAAGGATATTTCTATGGAGTACATGCAGGTCAACCGCGCCAACGGCCGTGCCGCCAATGAGCTGCGCCCCGTTAAGCTCACCCGTGGTGTTATGAAGCATGCCCACGGCTCGTGCCTGGCTGAGTTCGGTGACACGCGCGTACTGTGTGCCGCCACAATTGAGGAGGGCGTGCCGGGCTGGCGCAAGGGCGCCAAGGCCGGTTGGGTAACGGCGGAGTACGCCATGCTGCCGGCATCGACCGGCAAGCGCTGCAAGCGCGAGCATGCCAACCGCAAGGTCCGCTCCATGGAGATCGAACGCCTCATCGGTCGCAGCCTGCGCACCGTCGTCAATATGAAAGCACTCGGCGAGTACACCGTTACCATCGACTGCGACGTGATTCAGGCAGACGGCGGCACACGCACGGCGAGCATTACCGGCGCCTGGGTGGCGCTGCACGACGCCCTTGCCATGTGGGTCGAGGCGGGTAAGCTCGAGCGCATCCCGCTCACGGGCCAGGTCGCCGCGATTTCCATGGGCGTTGTCGACGGCAACACCCTGCTCGACCTGGATTATTCCGAGGACAGTCACGCCGAGGTCGACATGAACCTTGTCGCCACCGATATCGGTGAGATGATCGAGCTCCAGGGCACCGGCGAGCAGGCGCCCTTCGACCGCAAGCGCCTCAATGCCCTGCTCGATTTGGGCGACAAGGGCATTGCCGAGCTCATCGAGCTCCAGCGCCAAGCCCTCGCCTAACCTGCCAAAAAGGGACAGGTTTATTTTGGTAGGTTTTATCTGCTGAGACGTCTAGACACAAGACTGCCGTTGATTGAGAGGGGAGAGGCGGAGACCCTCGTTGCCCTCGGCGCGGCATTGCTATAGAGACAAGGAGGCCAGTCATGGCACTTGAGAAGATTGACATCGACACCCTCGACCCGGCGGCGACCATCGTCGTGGCAACGGGCAACGCTCATAAGCTCACCGAGATCGAGGCCATTTTGGGCAAGGTCATGCCCGAGGTGCGCTTTGTGGCGCTCGGCCAGCTGGGCGATTTTGAGGATCCCGAGGAAAACGGCACGACGTTTTTGGAGAACGCCATCATCAAGGCCCAAGCCGCGGTCGAAGAGACGGGGCTCATGGCCATTGCCGACGATTCGGGCTTGGTCGTTGATGCCCTGGACGGCGAGCCGGGCGTGTATAGCGCGCGCTATGCGGGCGTGCACGGCGACGATGCCGCCAACAACGCCAAGCTGCTCGTTAACCTGGAAGGCGTGGCCGACGAGGATCGCACCGCGCGCTTTATGAGCGTCGTTGCGCTCATCGACACGGACGGTTTGGTCACCTATGGCGAGGGCGCCTGCGAGGGCACTATCGCACACGAGGGCCGCGGCGATCACGGCTTTGGCTACGACCCGCTGTTCCTGCCGGTCGACACGCCGGGCAAGACCATGGCCGAGCTCACGGCGGACGAGAAGAACGCCATCAGCCATCGATTCCATGCGCTCGAACACCTATCTGCCAAACTGACGGGCGAGGAGTAGGCCGTGCGTGCGGTGGTGCAGCGCGTACTCAACGCCGGCGTGACGGTCGATGGCGAGTGCGTGGGCCGCATTGGACGAGGCTACCTGGTGCTGCTGGGTGTGGGCCATGGCGATACGCGTGCCGAGGCCGACAAGCTGTGGGGCAAGCTCCGCGGGTTGCGTATCAACGAGGACGAGAACGGCAAGACCAACTTGGCGCTTGCCGATGTCGACGGCGAGGTGCTCGTGGTGTCGCAGTTCACGCTGTTCGCCGACTGCCGCCACGGTCGCCGTCCGTCGTTTACGGATGCCGGCGCACCCGATGTTGCCAACGAGCTCTACGAGTACTTCCTGACGCTCGTTTGTCAAGATGTCGAACACGTGGCGCACGGCATTTTTGGCGCCGATATGAAAGTCGACTTGGTCAACGACGGCCCATTCACCATCGTCTTGGACACCGATTGTCTGTAAGTAGTCAATTTGGGACCGGGCTTTTTTAGCTACTTGCGTATGGCCACAACAGGGTGCTATAGTATTAGAGTTTTGTCTATCTTAGGGGTATTATCCCCTTTTTGAATTGCACCTTCTGGAGGCCCTGTTCATGGAAGAGATGGAAGTCAATCACGTCGACGACATCCACGAGAAGCTGACCGATATGGTGGGCGATCGCGTCAAGGTTAAGGCCAACATGGGCCGTACCCGCGTCGTCGAGCGCATGGGCACCATCAAGAGCGTCCACCCGGCCGTCTTTATCGTCGAGGTTGACGAGCGCCGCGGCCGCAAGTCGCGTCAGTCCTACCAGTATATCGATGTCCTCACCGGTCAGGTCGAGCTGTTCGACCCTGAGAGCGGCGAGCATATCTTTACCCCGCTCGGCAATCAGCTCGAGGAGCATTAACGGTGACCGATCGGTCCCTGACTCTTTCCGCGCCGGCAAAGATTAACCTCTACCTGGGGGTTCATACCGAGCGCGATGACCGCGGCTACCACAGGGTCGATTCCCTGATGGCGGCCGTCGGTCTTTCCGATACCGTGACGGTCACGCCGGCGCAGGCGCTGACCGTCCAGACGGTTCCAGCATCAGATTTTCCCATGCAAAAGAATACGGCGTATCGGGCTGCGGTTGCTATGGCCGAGCATTATGGTCGCGAGGCAAACATCTGCGTGACGATTGAGAAGCGCATTCCATTGTGCGCCGGCTTGGGCGGCCCCTCGACGGATGCGGCCGCGGTCATTGTCGCCTTGGCGGAGCTCTGGGGCATTGATCGCACCGACCCAGCGCTCGACGACATTGCGCGGGGCATTGGTGCTGACGTCCCGTTCTTTTTGCACGCGAGTCCTGCGTTCTACGTAGGTGGGGGAGACGTGCTGGCAACTGAGTACCCCGCGCTGCCCGTGACGCCCGTCGTGCTGGTTAAGCCGCGCGAGGCGAGCGTTTCGACAATTGAGGCCTATCGACGTTTTGACGAGGCCCCGGTGCCTGCGGACAAGCCCGGAGCGATCGCATCTGCCCTTCGCTCGGGAGACGCAGAGGCGGCCTACGCGCTCGTCCACAACAACTTGGGTGTCATTTCCGCGCAGATGGAGCCGCGGATTCAAACGGTGCTCGACTGGCTTCGTTCACGGGACGGTACCATTGCCGTAAATGTGTGCGGTTCGGGTGCCTGCTCGTTTGCCCTCTGCGATACCGCCGCCACGGCAGTCAATCTTGCGGCAGACGCTCAACAAAACGGCTGGTGGGCTTATGCAACGGAGCTCGTTTCCGACGCGGTCCGCATTGAAGCGCCAAAGAAGTAAAAATTTCTCTGGCACACGACGGAAATCTTTGTTACTATAGTCGAGCTAACGGGTTGTGGCTCAGTTTGGTAGAGCACTGCGTTCGGGACGCAGGGGTCGCTGGTTCAAATCCAGTCAACCCGACCAGAGCATGAGGAGGGACCGCTTCTTGCGGTCCCTTTTTTTAGCTATTGTTGTGATACCGCGATACCCGCGGTATACTCATTCGAGCTTGTCTCGCTGTATTGTGGAGGTCTACATGTTTGGACTGAGGGCTCCTGAGCTCATCATTATTCTCGTCGTTGTCCTGATTATCTTTGGGCCCAAGAACCTGCCGAAGCTCGGCAAGTCCCTCGGCTCTACCGTCAAGAATATCCGCGAGGGTATGGAGGGCGACGATAAGGGCGAAACCAAGCAGGCCGAGGACGTTGTGGTCGAGGAGTCCAAGGAGGACAAGGAGATCGCAGAGCTCGAGGCCAAGCTCGCTGCTGCCAAGCAAAAGAAGGCAGAGGACAGCGACGCGGACGCAGAGTAGTCCCATCCCTTTGGGGTGAGCACCTGACCGGCTTGCCCGCAGGCTAGCCGGTCTTTTTCGTTTTTGTTGACAGTTGATCGTTACATCATAGTTGGGGAGATATCCGTATGGACGCAAGCCAGATCGTACTGACCGCTGAGGGCCGCCAGAAGCTCGTCGAGGAGCTCGCTTGGCGTGAGGGCGATTACGCCAAGGAGATCGTCGAGGACATCAAGGAAGCTCGCGCGTTCGGCGACCTTTCGGAGAACTCCGAGTACGACGCCGCTAAGGACAAGCAGGCCCAGAACGCCGCTCGTATTGCCGAGATCCAGGCCATCCTCGCCAACGCTCAGGTTGCTGCCACCACGGGCGACCTGACCGTCTCCATCGGTTCCACCGTTTCGCTGATTGATCCCAACGGCGAGGTCATGGAAGTCACGCTCGTCGGTACCACCGAGACCAACTCGCTCGAGCACAAGATTTCCAACGAGTCTCCGGTCGGTCACGCCATCATTGGTCACGGCGAGGGCGACTCCGTCGAGGTCGTTACGCCTTCCGGCAAGACTCGCGTCTACACCATCGCCAAGATCGCACGCTAGACCACGGTCCCGCGTAAAGGTATGTTTTCGCTCCCTGGGACCGAATCCTGGGGAGCGTTTTAGTTTGAGGAGCTAACTTATGGCAGAGAACCAGAACGCCGCCGATCAGGCATCGACGCTCAACGACGAGCGCGCCACCCGCCTGGCCAAGCGCGCCGCCCTGTTCGAGGCGGGCCAGAACCCCTATCCCGAGCACTCTGAGCTTGAGGACTACGTCGCCGATATCGAGACTAAGTACGCCGATCTTGCCGATGGTGAGGACACCGAGGATGTCGTGAAGATCGCCGGCCGTGTGGTCGCCAAGCGCGGTCAGGGCAAGATCATGTTCATCGTCGTGCGCGATGCGACTGCCGAGATTCAACTGTTCTGCCGCATCAACGACATGGACGAGGCTGCCTGGAATACGCTCAAGGCCCTCGACCTGGGCGACATCCTGGGCGTGACCGGCGTGGTCGTGCGCACCCAGCGCGGCCAGCTTTCCGTTGCCCCTAAGAGCGCGACCCTGCTTTCCAAGGCCGTTCGTCCACTGCCCGAGAAGTTCCACGGTCTTTCCGACAAGGAGACCCGCTATCGCCAGCGCTATGTCGACCTGATCGCCAACGACGACGTTCGCGAGACCTTCCGTAAGCGTTCGCAGATTCTCTCCACCTTCCGTCGCTTTATGGAGTCCGACGGCTACATGGAGGTCGAGACCCCCATCCTGCAGACCATCCAGGGTGGTGCCACGGCCAAGCCGTTCATTACCCACTTCAACGCGCTCGATCAGGAGTGCTACCTGCGTATTGCCACCGAGCTGCACCTCAAGCGCTGCATCGTCGGTGGTTTTGAGCGTGTGTTCGAGATCGGCCGCATCTTCCGTAACGAGGGCATGGACCTTACTCACAACCCCGAGTTCACCACGATGGAGGCCTACCGTGCCTTCTCCGACCTCGAGGGCATGAAGGCGCTTGCCCAGGGCGTCATTAAGGCGGCTAACAAGGCCATCGGCAACCCCGAGGTCATCGAGTACCAGGGCCAGGCCATCGACCTTTCTGGTGAGTGGGCCAGCCGTCCCATGACCGACATCGTCTCCGACGTGCTCGGCAAGCAGGTCACCATCGACACGCCGGTCGAGGAGCTTGCTGCCGCCGCGCGCGAGAAGGGCCTGGAGATTAAGCCCGAGTGGACCGCCGGCAAGATTATCGCCGAGATCTACGATGAGCTGGGCGAGGACACCATCGTCAACCCCACGTTCGTGTGCGATTACCCCATCGAGGTCAGCCCGCTTGCCAAGCGCTTTGAGGACGACCCGCGCCTGACGCACCGCTTTGAGCTGGTTATTGCCGGTCACGAGTACGCCAACGCGTTCTCTGAGCTCAACGACCCGGTTGACCAGGCCGAGCGCTTTGCCGCTCAGATGGCCGAGAAGGCCGGCGGTGACGACGAGGCCATGGAGTACGACGAGGACTACGTGCGCGCCCTCGAGTACGGTATGCCTCCTGCGGGCGGCATCGGCATCGGCATCGACCGCGTGGTCATGCTGCTCACCAACCAGGCTTCTATCCGCGACGTGCTGCTGTTCCCGCACATGAAGCCCGAGAAGGGTTTCCAGTCCGGTGCCGCTGCCGCCAAGGCTGCCGAGGCCGGCAACGCCGCGAGCCCGTTCGTTAAGTCGCTTAAGCCCACGCTCGATTACTCCAAGATCGCCGTTGAGCCGCTGTTTGAGGAGTTCGTCGACTTTGATACCTTCTCCAAGAGCGACTTCCGCGCTGTGAAGGTCAAGGCATGCGAGGCCGTCAAGAAGTCCAAGAAGCTGCTGAACTTTACGCTCGACGACGGCACCGGCACCGACCGCACCATCCTCTCCGGTATTCACGCTTATTACGAGCCCGAGGACCTGGTTGGCAAGACCTTGCTCGCCATCACCAACCTGCCTCCGCGCAAGATGATGGGCATTCCCAGCTGCGGCATGCTCATCAGTGCCATCCACGAGGAGGAGGGCGAGGAGCGTCTCAACCTGATCCAGCTCGACGCTTCCATCCCCGCCGGCGCAAAGATGTACTAGGGGGTTACGGCGTTTTACCAAACGCCGTAACCGCTCGACGCTGCGCGGGCCGCATTTGGACAATCTGACGTTCAACTTCAAGGGCGCGACCAGAAGGTCAGCGCCCTTTCGTTTCACGTCACCTTGTCTCAAATGCGGCCCGCTCGCTGCCGTTGCCAAAACATCGGCGTTGCCTTGCTTCGGGAATGCGGCAGATAGAGACGTTCCTTTTTTGCCGGCGGTTTGGGACACTCCTTACGGGGCACCCCCTCCACAGCGCCTATGCCAGCTTGTCGATTTGCCCAATCTCCCAGAGCGGAATATTGACGAGCGTGCCCTCGTCTCTATATGCCGCTAACGATGTTCTCACGCAGCGCTCGAGCTTGAACTTCTCACAGGCAATCCTCAGGCTCTTTGCTTTGAGATTCTCTGTCGCCTTTACCTCGAGCGGAAGCACGGTCCCCGCATGGTCGATGGCAAAGTCAGTCTCTGCATTGCCGGAGGAGGATGACCAATACGCGGGAGTTTTGCCTTGGAGCAAAAGCTCCTGTGCGACGTATTGCTCGGTCAGCGAGCCTTTGAACTCCGTAAAAACAGCGGGCCCGTTCAGAACAATGGCTGGCGAGAGGCCGGAGAGTGCTCCGAGGATGCCGGTGTCGATGCAGAACAGCTTGAAGCCCGAGAGATCCTCATAGCTTGTGAGCGGTGCTCTTAGGGCGGAAACACGTGGTACCTTATGAACGATTCCATAGTCCATGAGCCACTGGAGGCTTTCCTCAAAATCGCGTGCGCGCGCCCCGGGACGGAGCGCACCGTAGACGAACTTCTTGTTTTCCTTTGCGAGCTGGCCGGGAAGGGATTTCCAAACCAGCCTCATGCGCTCGACGATGCGGGCTGGCGCATGCTTGCCAAAATCGGATTCGTAAGCTTCGATGATTTGCTGCTGGAGCCTGCGGGCCTCGATGAAATCGTGGGAGGCGGCGAAAGCGGAGACAACTTCTGGCATGCCACCGACAACGAGGTATTCCTTGAGCAGGCGCTCGAGCTTTTCGGAAACGTTTGCCAGCAGGTCCATGTCTGCGGCAAGGATGGCATCTGCGAGCGGATCGCCATCGACGGCACGAACGAACTCGACAAACCCCATGGGGCGCATGGTGAGCTGGTCGATCTTGCCGACGGGGAACGACTCGTTTTCGCGTCGGAGCGCGAGCCCCATATAGGAGCCGGCTGCCACGATATGGTATTCCGGCGCCAGCTCGTTGAAGTATTTGAGCGAGGTGATGCCACGCGGTGCCTCTTGGATTTCGTCGAAGATGATGAGTGTGTCTGTCGGCGTTATGGTCTGGCCGCGCAGGAGCTCTATCTGGGAGATGATGCGTTTGGGGTCAAGGCTTCCGTCGAACAGCGAACGTACGCCCGGTTCGAGCATAAAGTCAAAACGGATGACGTTTTGATACTGCTGGCCTGCGAATTCGTTGAGAAGCCAGGTTTTTCCCGTCTGGCGGGCCCCCTTAAGCAGGAGGGGCTTGCGGTTTGCCCTAGATTTCCAAGCGATGAGTTCGTCCATTAGCTGTCGCTGCATACTGCCTCCTAACGATCATGGTTAGTATAAGACCGTTTTGGTCTTTCCATCGAAAAATGTGGGAGTAAACCACGTTTTTCCATCGAATAATGTGTGAGGCAACCACGTTTTTCCATCGAATAATGTGGGGGTTTAGGTAGGCATCTGGGGACGTTCTTTTTCTGCCGGCAGTTTGGGACACTCCTTGTTTTGGTGCAAATTAGTTACCCTTGCATCAGAAAACGGCGC
>CAJLLB010000035.1 GCA_905207425.1 uncultured Collinsella sp. | reverse complement strand
CCCGCCGACACATCGCGGTCGAGTACACGCGCGGCATCCGGCGCATCGCGCTCAACCGTGCGAATATGCAGGCGCTCGGCAATGGCGCGAACGGCGGCACAGCGAGCAGCCTCGGCCTCCTCCTGCGCCGGCGTAAAGATGCGGTTGCGTCCCAGTACCAGGCCGATCACGTTTCGCGGACCCAGGGCGTCGACGGCAAGCGCCGCCAGCAGGGACGACGGCAAGTCGCCCTCGAGCGCCACCACGGCGCGCGACGTACCGCGGGCGCGGGCGTTATCGCGAACGGCGAGCACCAGCGCCTGCCACAGCCACTCCTCGGAACGGAACTCGGGCAGTTCGTGATCTTCCAGGGCATCGAGCATCACGCCGCGCTGGATCTCCTGAACCAGCAGGCTCTCCTCAAAACACGGCGCTTGGGCCACCACGCGGCCGCAGTCGTCGAGCACAAACGAGCCGCCGGTATACACCGACTCATCGTACGCACCGACCGGCGCCATGCAGGCAAACCACACGCTGCGCTTAGATGCGATCTTGCGGTAGGCTCCGCTGCGCACGGCGGCGATCGCAGCGCTCTCGCGGTCGGTCATATCAAACGCGTTGAACTGGAAATAGGCGATGAGGTCGACGCCGGTCGGCAGCATCTCGAGCTCGCGGTCCAAGTCGAAGATCACGGCGATACGCACGCCGTCCACGTCGAAGACTGGCGGCGCCCAACGGGCATCGCCGGTCCCACCGCGCTGCAGGGAAATGCTCGAACGGGCCGGCACCACATGGCCGTCCTTGAGCATCATGTAGTCGAGCAGGGGCTGGCCCTCAAACGAAACTGCCGCGGGCACGATGCAGATCATATCGAGCTCTTGGATACGCTCGGCGACGCCGGTCAAGCCGGCAAGTATGTCGTGCTCAAAGTCGGCAGTGCCCACCAGGCCGCCGGGCAGGGCTCCCATAAAGAGCGGAGCCGGCACGCACAGGACGCGCGCACCGCGCTCGTGGGCCAGGCGCGCCTGGTCCTCGATGCGACCGCAGATACCCTCAATATCACCCAGGCGCATATCGATCTGTGCAAGTGCGAGCTTCATGGCTCAGCCCTTTCCGTCGTAAACCATCGTTGTCGTAGTAAAAGCGCCGGCCGCATGATGCAGTCGGCGCTCGCATGTGCATATGCTAGCTATGATACCCCGAGCGGGGGCGCGCTCCTAGAACGTCGCGGACCACAGCCCGTGCAGGTTGCAATAGGCATAGACGGTACCGGTCTTGGAACCGCCGGCAAAAAACGTCGCGGGCTTCATGCCGGGTTCAAGGTAATGGACCTCCAGACGGCCCTCGGCCTCAAGGGCGATCCACTCGATGTAGTGCTCGGGCACCATAGGATGCTCGACCGAGCCCACGCGCGCACGGATCACGTGACCATCGCGCTCACTCTCGACGACCGGCACGTGCTTCTCGTGCGCCGCGTCCTCGGTGTTCGCGGTCAGCTCTGTGCAGCCGGCGGGGGTTGCAACGTCGTTGCCAAGGGCGGCAATGAGCTTGCCATCGGGGTCCTTAAAGAATTTCGCCATGATGTTCTCCTTTGCTGATGTGCCGATGTTCTTGAGGTTCTTATGCCCAAAGGCAAGCGAACCATCCACGGCATGGCAAATGAACACATAACGAGCGGGGACGATGGGACAGCGCGGGCTATCCGCCCTGGCGGCCTCACCCGAGCGGGTTAACGCCCGTCGCCGCCGAGCAGTGCCAAAACATCCTCGCGGGTAAACAGCGCCGAGGAGATGCCATCGCCGCCGAGCACGCTGTTGACCAGGTCGCGTTTGGACTCTTGCATCTGCATGATGCGCTCCTCGATCGTGTCCTTGGCGATGAGCTTGTACACGGTCACGGAATGTTGCTGGCCAATACGGTGCGCGCGGTCGGTCGCCTGGTCCTGCGCGGCCACGTTCCACCACGGGTCGTAGTGGATGACCACGTCGGCCGCCGTCAGGGTGAGGCCCACGCCGCCCGCCTTGAGCGAGATCAGAAACACCGGCACCTCGCCCGCCTGGAACTGCGCGACCATCTTGGCGCGGCTCTCCTTGGACGAAGCGCCCGTGAGCTTAAGAAAGCCGATGTCCTCCTTGGCCAGGCGCTTGCCAATGATATCGAGCATGCCCGTGAACTGGCTGAACAGCAGAATGTGGTGCCCGCCGTCGAGCGCACCGTGCACGAGCTCCATGCAAGCGTCGAGCTTGGCGCTCCCCGCCTTGTAATCCTCGTAGTGTAGACGCGGGTCGCAGCAGATCTGGCGCAGCTTGGTGAGCTCGGCGAGCACCTTGAGCTTGTCTTTCTTAAACTCGGATGCCTCGCGATGCTGCACCTGCTGGGCGATGCGGTCTTGGTTGGCCAGGTAGAGCTTGCGCTGCTCGCCGGTGAGCTGCGCCATGACGGTGTCCTCGATCTTCTCGGGCAGGTCGGCAACCACGTCTTCCTTTACACGACGCAGCACAAACGGCGACACGAGCGCCTGCAGGCGAGCGGCGCTATCGCCCTCGGCATGCTCGACCGGGCTTTCGAAGCGCTTGGCAAACGACTCGCGCGTGCCAAGCAGGCCCGGCATCAAAAAGTCGAAGATGCTCCAGAGCTCGGACAGGCGATTTTCGATGGGCGTGCCCGTCAAGGCAAAGCGCACACCGGCCGGCAGGCGCTTGGTGGCGCGGGCCACCTGGGTGAGCGGGTTTTTAATGTACTGGGCCTCGTCGAGCACAACGCGGGCAAAGTCCTGCTCGGCATACTCGTCGATATCGCGGCGCATGAGGTCATACGACGTCACAACCACGTTATGCTCGGCCACGCCGGCGATCTGCACGCGGCGTTGAGCCTTGGCGCCCACGATGGCGCACACATCGAGCGACGGGGCAAAACGCTCCAGCTCGGCAGTCCAGTTATACACGAGCGACGCAGGACACACCACGAGCGTGGGCTTAGTGTCCCCCGCCTCCACGCGCGCCAGGATATGTGCGATCATCTGCAGCGTTTTGCCCAGGCCCATATCGTCGGCCAAGATACCGCCGAGGCCCAGGTGCTCGAGCGAGCCGAACCACTGGTAGCCGTCGACCTGATAGCCGCGCAGTGTGGCCTTGAGAGATGTCGGCACCGTAAAGTCCATCTTGCCGAGCGTATCCAGGCGTTCGACGGTACGACGGAATGCGGCATCGCGATCGGCTTCGAGCGCGGGCGTGCGCGCAAGCATGCTGTCGACGAACAGGGTACTCGACGCGGGAAGCGACACGCCGTCGAGCAGGTCGACGGCATCGACGCCCAGGTCCTCGGCAAGACCAAACGCGGCACGCGCTCCCTCGTCCAGGCGAATGATGTCGCCCGACGTGAGACGCGCAAACGTCTGGTGGCGCTTGTAGGAGTCCAGATAGATGGCAAGGTCTGCCGCCGAAAGACCGCTCGCGCCCAGTTCGACATCGAGCAGGTTGCTCTTGACGGTCGCGCGCACCGAAAGCTTGGGCGCAGGGCGCACCGAAATCTGGCGCAGGCGGTCGCTGAGCATAACCTCGCCCAACTCGGACAAAGCCGCCAGCCCCTCGGTCAGCAGGCAGAACAAGCTCTCGTCATCGCGCTCCTCAAACGCCAGGCCGCTCTCGTAAAAGTCGAAATACAGGGCCGCCGTGTCCATAACGCGAAACTCTGCTATCTCGTCGCGCGGCGGCACGCCCGGGCGCCGCTCTTCGAAGGGGCTGCCCGGAGCGCCCAGGCTAAAGAGATCTGCCGACCAGTCGCCGTAGGAAACCGTAATCTTGCAGGTCACAAGCCCGTCATCGACACCGATTGCCATGGCAAAGCTCGGCTCGGGCGCCACGGTGTCGAGCACGGCGGGGGCGGTGAGGTCAGTGTATTCGCGCAGCACGGGCAGTGCCATGCGGCAGAATTCGCCCACCTGCTCGGCGGCGATATGGACCGGCGTGCGACAAGGCAGCAGACGCGACAGAAACGGTGCGGCATGCTGGGCAAACATCGCATCGGCGCGGCGCGCGCGGTGCGTGTCGAGAAGATAGGCAACATCGCCCGAGGCAAAGCAGTACATATCGGCGGGCAGGCGCAAGTCGTAGCTGCCACCGGCCGCCGGCGCGATCTTGGCGGCAAGGAGTGTCGGTTGTTTCGCCGAGCCCTCGTCCTCCCCCACCGGCGACAACTCAACCGCCACCTCGTAGGAACGATGCGTCGTCGTTCCCCGCGACCAGGCGGGCTCAAAGGAAATGGTCCGGCCACGCAGCAAGTCCAGCATGTATACGATGTCATGCTCGGACAGCGGCAGCTGGCGCTCGGCGACAAAGCCGCTGCGTGCAAAATCGTACGACGCCGAACGCGAACTTGTGATGTCGCTCAGATACACAACCGTTGCCACAACAAGGTCGAGCAGGCGCACCGAAACCTCGTCGAAGGCCTCGGGCGCATGGAGGAATGTGAGCTTCTTGCCGTACGAAAAGGTGCCGCCTCGGACGTAGGCGGCGGCCATGCCGTCGATATCCTTAACCACGTAGGACACCGAACCGCTACGAATGCGAAACTCGAGCGCCCAGTTAAAACGATCGGCAAACAGCGGATTGTAGTACGGCACCAGCGAGGGCTCCAGCACCGCTTTGGGCGCATCGGGGTCAATGGTGCTGGCGAGCTTGCGACGCATGACCGCGAGCTCGTCCATGCGCGCGTCCGAAAGATCGGAAAGCGCCGCCACAAGGCTCGGGCTCGTGGGGACGGGCGCCGGGAAGGGAAAGTTGGGGTTGACCGCAGATGCGGTGGGCGCGGGGCGCGTGGGCTGCTTGGACTGTGCGGGCGGTACTGTAAACGTGCGGACCGGCGTGCGCAAACCCTCGACGGGCTCGGCGCCACTGGCATCCAGATACGCCAGCGCCGTGGCGATGGCGTGTTTGCACATGCCGGAATAGCGGAAGGCGGCGGGGCAATCGCAGTCGTAGTCGATAACCTCGTGCTCGTCCATGTCGAGCGCCACGTGCGTCTTGTACAGGTCGCCGCGCGAGCCACGCACTGCACCCTCAACCGTCACGTTTTTGGAGAAGCGCGAGCCGCTGTCCTCGATCGACAGCACGGCGCCGTTGAGCATGAGCGAACGCCCCTTCATAAAGGTGCCGCTCAGCGCCGCCTCTTTCCGGAGCGCCTGCACAAACGTCCCCTGTGCCATCACTTCCTCCAATCTCGCACCGAGTACCTCTCAGCAACGCCGTCCCTAGATCACCGTCACGCGACCCTGGTTACCCACAATTGCCTTGGCCTCGGCCAGCAGCGGAATCGAGCGCGCGTTGACCTTGGCAGGCACCTCGGCGCGCAGCACGCGTCCGTCCACCTGCTCGATAAAGATCTCCACACGGTCGCCGCCCGGGTTAGCGGTGAGCACCGTGGCAAGACGCGCCATGTTGCCCTGGCTAAAGCGGCTGTTGGGCACCATGACCTCAAACACCTTGGGCTTGTTGTTCTCCTCGTTGAGCTCCAGCGGCACGATCTCCTGCGCGATGATCTGGTCGCCGCGGTCCGAGCGCTCGAGTTTGCCCTTAATACGAACAAACGCATCGGACAGCTGTGCGCCGGTCTCGGGATCGACCTCGCCGTACAGGTACCCCTCGGCCTCCTTGTAGGTCTTGGGGAACACCACGACGGTGGCCTCGCCTTCCATGTCCTCGAGCTGAACGATGCCCATGGGGTCGCCGTTTTTGGTCACGCGCTTGGACACGCTCGAGACCATGCCGGCCCACCACAGTGCCTTGCCCTCGGGGATCTCCTGGTTGATGGTGCCGCCCGTGGGGTTTTGCACTTCGTAGCCGGTATCGATCTGCGAGAACGAGAAGTCGCGCGCTTTGCTGAGCGCGTACTCAAACGGGCGCAGCGGGTGGTCCGAAACATAGATGCCCAGGACCTCCTTCTCCTGGCTCAGCTTGAGGTGGCGGTCCCATTCCTGGCCGTCCGGATCGGGCACGCTGACCTCGAAGCCCGAGCCCTCAACGTCGCCAAACATATCGAAGAACGAGGTCTGGCCGCTCGCGCGGTCCTTCTGGCGCTTTATCGCGGCGTCAATGATGTTCTCGGGGTTGTTCTTGTCCACAAAGTGCATCATCTGGCGACGCGGATACCCCGTGGAGTCAAAGGCGCCTGCCTTGATGAGCGATTCGATCACGCGACGGTTGGCCTGGCTCGAGTCCACGCGCTCGACAAAGTCGTGCAGCGTCTTAAACGGACCGCCCGCCTCGCGCTCGGCGATAATCGCCTGCGCCACGCCGGTACCCACGCCGCGGATGCCGGCCAGACCAAAGCGCACGCCTTCCTTGGTAGCCGTGAACTCGGTGCCGGACTCGTTGACATCTGGCGACAGCACGGGGATGCCGTCGTGACGGCATGCCGAGACATAGTGCACGATCTTGTCGGTCTTGCCCGTATAGGACGTCAGAACGGCCGCCATGTACTCGTGCGGATAGTGCGCCTTGAGCCACGCCGTCTGCATAACCAGGATGGCGTAGCCGGCGGAGTGCGACTTGTTGAAGGCGTAGGATGCGAACTCGAGAACATCGTCCCAAATCTTCTGGGCGACCTCGCGCGTGTAGTTGTTCTTGATAGCGCCGTTCATCCAGTGGTCGTAGGTGGTCTCGTCCGAGCCATCCTCCCAGTGGAGCACCGTCGACGTGAGCAGCTTGATCTTTTTCTTAGCCACGGGCTTACGGATACGCGAGTCCGATTCGCCCTTGGAGAAGCCGCACATCTCGACGGAGATGAGCATAACCTGCTCCTGGTAGACCATGGTGCCGTAGGTTTCGCCCAGGATGTCGTCCAGGCGGTCGTCGTAGGAGACGGCCGGCTCCTTGCCGTTCATACGGTTGATGTAGGACGAAACCATGCCGGCGCCCAGCGGGCCCGGTCGGTACAGGGCGATCAATGCTACGACGTGCTTGTACTCGGTGGGCTTCATGTTCTTGATCGTGGCCGTCATGCCGGCGGACTCGACCTGGAAGACGCCGGCGGTATGGCCGGAGCCCATGAGCTTAAAGATCTCGGGATCGTCAAAGGGAATCTCTTCCTCTTTGATGTCGATGCCGAAGTTCTTTTTGATGTTGGCCTTTGCCTTGGAGATAACCGTCAGCGTACGCAGGCCCAGGAAGTCCATCTTGAGCAGGCCCATGTCGGCAACGGTATGGCCCTCGTACTGGGTAATCTCGACGCCGCCCTTGGTGTCGAGCTTGGTGGGCACGTGCTCGTTGACGGGGTCGCGGCAGATCAGAACGGCGCACGCGTGCACGCCCTCGCCACGGGTGAGGCCCTCGATCGAGAGCGCCGTGTCGATGATTCGGCGGGCGTCGTCGTCCTTTTTATAGGCCTCGGCAAAGTCGGGGTTAAACAGATCCTCTTTGCCGGGTTGTTTGTCGAGCACCTGCTTGAGCTTGACCTTGGGGTCGCTCGAGACCATCTTGGACAGGCGCTGGCCCATGTAGACCGGGTAGTCCAGGACGCGCGCGGCGTCGTTGATGGCCTGCTTGGCCTTGATGGTCGAGTAGGTGATGACGTGGGTGACCTTTTCGGGGCCGTAGAGCTGGCGAACGTGCTCCACGACCTCGAGACGCCGCTCATCGTCGAAGTCCATATCGATATCGGGCATCTCGGTACGCTGCGGGGACAGGAACCTCTCGAACATCAGGCCGTTCTCGAGCGGGTCGAACGCGGTGATGTTCATGGCGTAGGCGACGATAGCGCCGGCGGCAGAACCACGGCCGGGGCCGACGCCGATGCCGTTGTCCTTGGCCCATTGCACGTACTCGGCAACGATCAAAAAGTAGGCGGCAAAGCCCTTGTCGCAGATGACCTTGTATTCGTACTCAAAGCGCTCTTTGATGTTGACGCCACCGATCTCGCGCGTGGCCCAGTCGTCGCCGTAGTGCTGGCGCAGGCCCTTCTCGCACTCGCGGCGGAACTGGCTCTCGTGCGTCTCGCCGGGGTCGAGCAACGGGAAGCGCGGCAGGATGATGGAGTCCCAGTCCAGCTCCACGTAGCACTTGTCGGCGATCTCGAGCGTGTTGTCGCAGGCCTCGGGGCAATACGGGAACATCGCCCGCATCTCCTCCTCGGTCTTCATGTAAAACTCCGAGCCGGTCATGCGCATACGGTTAGGGTCGTCGACCTTGGCGTTCATGCCAATGCACATGATGACGTCCTGCACGGGGGCGTCCTCGCGGCGCAGGTAGTGGAAGTCGTTGGTGGCGATGACCTTGACGCCTACCTGTTTGGCAATGTCGATGAGCGTGCGGTCCATCTGCTCGTCGGTCAGGCCGTTATCGGTGGTAATGCCGTGTTCCTGAATCTCGATGTAGAAGTCGCCGGGGTCGAAGGTGTCGCGGAAGGTCTCGGCCCACTTGATGGCGCCCTCCATGTCACCGCGGTCGATGTACTTGGGGATGATGCCGGCGATACAGGCGCTCGTGCAGATCATGCCCTTGGCATGGCGACGCAGGTTGTCGAGCGTCACGCGTGGCTTGTAGTAAAAGCCCTGCACGGCGGCCTCAGAGACCGTCTGCATCAGGTTAACGTAGCCCTCCTGGTCCTTGGCCAGAAGGATCATGTGGTAGAGCTCGGGCTTGTGGTCGCGGGCGAGCGTCTCGTCCGGCGTAAAGTAGACCTCGCAGCCAAAGATGGGTTTGATGACCAGGGGCGGCTTGAGCTCGTCGATGTTGCCCTTCTCGTCCCACATGGCCATGTCCTTCACATACTGGGCATGCTCGCGCGGGTTTTCCTCGGGATCGGGCTCCACCAGCTCGTCGCGGCGGTCCTTTTCCAAGAAGGCCTTGTCGTGGCTCCAGGTTTTATACTCGGGCGTGTTGTGGTTGACGGCGTCGCAGGCCAGCGCCAGGTCGGGCACGCCATACATGTAGCCGTGGTCGGTAATGGCCACGGCAGGCATGCCAAGCTCAACAGCGCGATTGACCATATCCTGGATACGGGTTGCGCCGTCGAGCATGGAAAAGACAGTGTGATTGTGCAGATGGACGAATGCCATGTGATGAGCTCCGATGCGGGTTCGTGTTCTGACTGAACGATTTTACCCCACGGCACGGACAGCACCCGAACCTAGCCAAACCAACACGGGTAGCTAATCACCCGAACCTAGCCAAACCCACACGGGTAGCTAATTTGGGACCTTCAAAAAGGGGAATGAGGGCATCCCGATATATCGAGTATTACTGGAACCCCGGCGATGCGCGGAATGATTTGTGACGAATAGTCATGTCCATCAAGAAGGCTCGACGCTTCGGGCAGCTCGTCAATCGATATATCAATTCTTGGAGACATGTATTCCTACCATTTTCAATGAAACAACGGCGGTAATTGCTATCGCGATTGCGCCAATAACACCGAGCGCTATCTGAATGGGATATAACCCCAACACATATCCAAATACGGAGAAAAACATTGCGGAAAAGAGAGCCCTTACCAGAGACGCGACGGAAAGGACCGTCGCGCGGAGATCGTCCGCTATCGCGTCTTGGATTAAGTTTTCCGAAGTGATGTACACCACTTCTGGGAGAAAGCAAAGCACCATGCTAAGGCCAAACAAACACAGCGGATTTGAAGCGAACCACGGAAGAATCATGAAAAGACCGGCCTCGATTAGCATCGAGCCGAGCATGGTATTTCTTTTCTCGAAACGCGATGAGAAGAAATCTGCTGCAATATAGGCCGTCGCATTTACTGCATAGGATGCACCGAAAAAGATTCCTATTATGGAGACGGGAGCATCAAATGCGTCGAATACCAACTGATTCAAGTTGTAATAACTCCCATAGAATCCATCGAGCATGCTTGTGCCGATTAGAAGAAGCAACACCGCAAAAGCGGATTCTCCAATGCACCAGGTTTCGCGTCTGAAGATCTTGGCTACGTCAAACCTTTCCTCCCCAGAGTTTTTGGAATGGGTCGTTTCCATCCTCTCAATGGGATACAGAAGGAAAAGCTGCAGGAGATAGAAAATGGAGACACATACGTAGAGGGCGCTCCAAGATACTTGGGCAATGAATGATCCAAGTACGATTGCCACTCCCGTCGCGATTGATTGCGCGGCAAGCAGCCGAGCGTTGATGGTGAGGAAGCGCTCTCCTTGACCGGCATTTCGGGCAATTTCATATAAAAGCGCTTGTTCGGATCCCGATTGAAGGGAGTAGGCGAGTGCCTCAACAAGGGAAAGCGCGACGAGAAAGGGACCTGAGAGCAACAGCATGCCAGCCGTATGGAAGAAAAGCAGCAGAACGCCCACTTGAATCGAAAACTTCTTTCCAAAGAAATCGCCTATCAACCCTGTTGGCAGCTCGAGAACGACCGTTGCGATGTTAAACAGGGCTTGATAAAGCGCGATTTCCGTGACAGACATCCCTTTATTCGCAAGGAAAAGTAGAAATACCCCCCGATTTAAAACAAATCCCGCGAGAACGAAAAAGGCGGAATAGACGTGCAGTTGCGCAGTGGCATTCTTATTCATTTGACACTTCCATCAACCAATTATGTCAGGCCACTCGCTACTGACTCGAAGCCTGAAGTGTTCACAGTTGCTGTGGAGAGCGGTAAAGCTTTTGAACATGGTATCAATGGAATACATCCGAAGCGTTTTCGGCAGCATTATCGGCGAAGGCGGGATTAGCCTTTACACGGCGCTCACCCTCGATGTATTTGACGATTTGATCAATCGTCTGGTTGGCGTGGCTCTTGAGCTTGCGCTCATAGAAGAAGAGGCCGAGCTTGCCGCGCGTGCCAGACGTGTTGCCACCCACACCCTGAAAATCCTCGGTATAGGTGAGCTCGCAGGCACCATCGCCAGCAGGTACAGCCTCATAGCGCATGGTATTGATGCCCGCCGCATACTGAAAACGGACCTCATAGAGGCACGGGTAGTCAAAGTGCTTGATCTTAACCTTGATCGCCGTGCCCTTGGCCTTGCCTTTTGCGGACTGGGCGCGTTTCTCGTACTTATAGCCATTGAGCTTGTTGCGGCTGGGACGCTTGCCCGTGGCGTTCTCGATATCCTGCATGATGGACCCCGCCAGAGCGTCAAAAAGCTCCTCCGGCGTCACCTTAAGCGTTTTGGTGAGCTGCATGATGGCTCCTTATTCGTTTGAACCGTTCGAGCCATTGTACCGCCCCAGGCTCTCCCATGCGTTGCGGTGAAATACGGACTGTTTGGCAGCTTTTTTGGCCAAAACAGTCCGTATTCCACCGCAAGTTATCTGAGGGCTAGAGATTGTAGGTGACTACCTGAGGTTCGGCGGGTTCGACGAAGATGGTTGGATCCGGCTGCTCCACGCGGACGAACTTGACGGTCACGGCCTCAAAGCCCGCCTTGTGCAAAACATCAGCGTAGACGCGCGCCTGCAGGGCGTGCTTCTCCTGCAACTGTTCCGGCGTCTCGTCCGGTGTGCCGCCCGTCTTGTAGTCGATGACCAGCGCACGTGACGAATCCGCCGGGTTCGTCGCCAAAGCGTCGATGGCGCCTTCGGCATAAGCACCGTAGCGAGCGATGTCCTCGTCCTCGCAGCCCAGTGAAAAGAACGGCACCTCGGCGCGAATGCACGGCCACGCGAGCAGGTCGGCACGAACAGCCGACTTGAGCCAGCGGTTCAGGGCAACGTCGAAGCGTTCGCGCTGCTCCGGCGTCAGGCGCCACAGACGCGCCAGCGCATCGGCGCGCGCAGCGGGCAACGCGTCGGCACCCATCTCGATGAGCCACTGGCAGGCGGCGTGGAACGCCGAGCCCAGCGCCATGGGGTTGCCGGCGGGCTCAACGACGGCCACGTCCGCATCGGCCATCTCCGAGCCATCCGACTCTGCATCATCGCCAGCCTCGTCCATGGGCACGCGTGCCTCGGCGGCACGGTCCTCGGCCTCGGTATGCAGCGCCGCGGCAATTGACGAGTAGCTGTACGAATCGCGCGCCGGATACGGACAGATGCCCATGCGCACGCCCACCGCCTGGGGATACACGAGCTCAAACGCATCGGGCTCAGGGTCGGCAGGACCGGGAACGGCGGCGCGGGCATCTGCACCGGCGCCCTCCGGCTCCGCATCGCCACGGACAAGCCTGCCCTCGGCATCCAGTGAAGCGTTGGCCTCAAACGCCTGCTCGCCAAAGGTAAAATCCGCGAGCGAAATGAGCTCGTAGTCGCCCGGCTTGGAATTGTCGAACGTCAAACGGTCACTATCGAGCTGTGGCATGTCCAGAGCGTCGGTCGGCAAAATACGGCGCAGCACGTCGTAGGTCAGATCGGTCTCGACGTCGAAGGTCGGCGCCGTCACCTTGCCACGACTCACGCCGGCATCCATCGCCAAGATCACCAGCTCGCGCGCACGCGTCATGGCGACATAGAGCAAACGAGCCCGCTCTTCGAGCGAAAGCTGCAGGTCGTCGTTGCGCAGGCGAGCAAATGCCTCAGCGGGAGAACCCGTCGCGCAGACGTCCTCCATGAGCTCCGGCGGCAGCCATAGCGACGTGCCCTTGCCCTTAAACGCATGCTCAAACTGCTTTTTAACGTCGTCGCCCTTCACAAAGGTTCCGTCGGCGAGCTTAACGCCGTCGAAGCGTGCAGGCAGTGCCACAACCTGCGCCCCGCCCTCGACACGCCCCATCTGAGCCGCACCGGACGATTTGCGCACGCCAAAGCACTCGGCGACCGCCACGACCGGATATTCCAGGCCCTTGGATGCGTGCACCGTCATGATGCGCACCGCGCCGTCGCCCTCCTCGTTGAGGGCACCCGGGGCTTCCTTGCCCGCTAGGAAGCGATCGAAGGCAAGCGCGATGGAACGCGGCGAGTTGCCGAACTCGGCCTCCGCCTCGGCCACAGCGTCGAGCGCCTTGAGCACGTTGGCGGCAATGGCCTTGCCCTCGGGACCACGCTGTGCCAGACGCACAAACCAGCCGGAGGCGTTGACCACGTCGCGCGCGATGGCTGCGAACGAATCGCGGCCCACGCGACGAAGCGCATACCGCAGTACCTCGCGGGCGCGCGTCACGAGCGGCAGGTCTTGCAGGCCCGGCACATCGGAATCGCTCATGATGCCCACGTCGATATTCCTGCGCGAGGTCTCCCCCGTCTGCTCGTCGAGCTTGGTCGCCAGCGCTAGGAACTCCTGGGCGCCGAGCGCAAACATCGGCGAGGCCAGCAGCGGCATAAGGCCCTGCGCCGTATCGGCCGGATTGGCGAGCGCACAAACCAGGGCGCGCACCGTCTGCACCTCGGCGGCTTGGGCAAAGACCGAGCCGCCCGCGATGACGCAGTCGAGCCCCTGGTCGCGGAAGGCCTGTGCGTAGACGTCTGCGTTGGTCATGCGGCCCAGCAGCAGCACCATGCCGCCCTGGGGCTGGCCGGCATCGGCAAGCGCGCGGAATCGCTCCGCGATTGCACGGGCCTTGGCCTGTGTGCGCTCCTGCGTGCTGCCGCCGGCAACAAAGAGGGCCTGGCGACGCGAGGCATCTGCCACCAGCGTGTCCTTGCGGCCGTCGCTCGCCTCAAGATCCAAAAAGCCCTGCATCAGGCCGCCGTCATCGCCGTCGAAGACGCGTGCCACGTAACGCAGTACCTCGTCGTGACTGCGGAAGTTGCGCACGAGCTTGACGAGCTCGCCGGTGGGGACATCCAGCGTGGCAACCGTCTCGGACGCCGCCGTCGATCCCACTTTGCGCTCCTGGCGACGGAAGACCTCGACCTCGGCGCCGCGGAAACGATAGATCGACTGCTGTGCATCGCCCACGGTACACAGCGCGCGCTCCCCCGCACCCGTCAGGTAGCGGATCAGATCGACCTGCATCTGGTCGGTATCCTGGAACTCGTCGATCATGACCATCTTAAAGCGGCCCTCGTATGCCGCTCGGATGGCCGGGTAATCGCGCAGAGCCTCGTAGGCCATACGCAGCAGGTCGTTGTTGTCGAGGGCAGACTGGCCGGCCTTCAGCGCGCGATACTCAGCCTCTACAGAGCGGGCCAAGCCCACCAGCGCATCGAGCGCCGGACCACCGCAAGCCAGCACGATATTGATAAATGCATCGGCGGCCTCGGCCTTGAGCAGCTCGACCTGCTCCTTAGGAAATGCCTTGCTCGCCCGTGGCATGGTGCACGACATCATGAGTCGCGCCGCATCGGCCATGGTCTTGCCGCTCGCCTCGAACGCATCGATGGCGTCGAGTGCCACCTGTGCCTTCTCGGTCGCGGCCTTGCTCGCACCCAGTGCTGCGCGATATGCATCGGCAAGCGCCGAGGTGTCGGCCTGTCCGCGCGCCACATGCACGTCGTCCATGCCGCCCGGCAGCTGGCTCGAGAGCTCCAGCAGCTCGCGCACCAGACCCTTGATGGTGGTGCCGGCACCAAACGGCCCCCCTCGCCCGCCATGGGATACCAGGCGTAAAGGGCCTTGAGCGAGGCGGCGAGCTCGGGGGCGGCATCGGGCGCCGTCGCGCGGGCCAGCACATGCTCAACAGCCTGGTCCATAAGCTCGTCGGTATCGGTGAGCACTGTGAACTCGGGATCGATGCCCAGCTCCAACGCGTGTGCGCGCAGGATACGCGAGCACATGCCGTGAATGGTCGAGATCCACGCGTCGTCGACAGTCAGTGCTTCCTCGTCCATGCCCTCGTCGATAAGCGCACGGCGCACGCGGTCGCGGATCTCGGCCGCGGCATCTTTGGTAAAGGTAATGGCGAGCACCTGGTCCAGATGCTCAACGAACGGACCGGATTCGGGCGAGAGCGCGTAGACGATGCGGCGCGTGAGGGTAAAGGTCTTGCCCGAACCGGCGCCCGCCGAGACAAACAGCGGACGGTCGAGCGTTTTGACAATCTGCAGCTGTTGCGGCATCAAAGTAGAAAGATCCATGGTCTACACGTCCCTCCTTACAAACGTTCCTTCGTGGTTATACGAGCAGCGCGCATGCGCGGCCTGAGCCAACGTCGGGTC
>CAJLLB010000034.1 GCA_905207425.1 uncultured Collinsella sp. | reverse complement strand
GGGGTTGGTCTGATTGTTCTGGTTGGACTTCTTACTTTGACTCAAAGAAAAACGGGAGATGCGTTGTGCATCCCCCGTTTTTGTTGCGGTTAGTCCAAGTCAATAAACTTAGTGCTTATGATCTTGCCGTCTTTGACGAGCATTCTGGCCATGGTGGGGCCTCGGGTGCCTCTGGGGTAGCTGGCGCTGCCCGGGTTGAGGACTAGGCAGCGGCCCACCTGGGCTTCTTTGGTTACGTGGGTGTGGCCGTTGATGGCTACGTCTACGGATCCCACCGGAAGGTCTTCGCGGTAGTGGGCTACGGCGAATTTGAGGCCTTCGTAGGTAAAGAGCGCAAGACGGTCTACATCGGGGCCGTAGTCGCGGTAGTAATCGTTGTTGCCCAATACGGCCCGCACAGGGGCGATGGTGCACAGGTGCTCGTAGTCCATCTCTGACGTGAGGTCGCCGGCGTGGATGATCAGGTCTGCGCCCTCAAGCTCATCCAAGAGCGCAGGCGATAAATAGCCGTGGGTGTCCGAGATGATGTCGATACGCTTGGCGCTTGCACTGTTCATGGGATCCCTTCCGCAAAAAAACGATTCGGCAGATACATACAAAAAAGGCCCCACGGCTCCGCAGACGATGGGTCTACAGGGCTGCGGGGCCAGTGTGCTAGAGGCTCAGGGCCTTCTTGAGCGGCACGACGCGGCGGCGCGAAACCGGCACGCGTTCGTCGACGCCCGTAATGCCCAGCTGGATGGCGCCCGAGGGCACCGTCTCAACGTCCGTGACGCACGCCAAGTTGACGATATAGCGGCGGTGAACACGGAAGAAGCCAAAATCGCAGAGCTTGGCCTCAAACTGCGCCAGCGAGGTCGTCGACAAAAAGCGATCATCGACGGTATAGATGCAGGAGTAATCGTCCTTGGCCATGATAAAGCGAATGTCGTCCACGGGAATGAGCACCTTGCGGCCGCCCTTTTCCACCGGGATACGCTCGATGGTCACCTTGCTGTCCGTAACCGGCTTGGCGCGTTGCATGACCTTCTCGATCGCGCGATCCAAGCGAGCTTCCTCGACCGGCTTCATCAGATAATCGACGGCATCCACGTCGAATGCCTCGACCGCATGGTCGCTATACGCAGTCACAAACACGATCGCCGGCGGATTTTTGAGCTTATGCAGCGCCTCGGCAAGTTGCAGGCCCGAGGCACCGGGCATCGAGATATCGAGAAACACGACATCCACGCGACTTTCCATAAGCATCTCGATGGCGGAGCGGACGCTCGACGCCTCCGTGATCGTGCCGATCTTGCCCGTTTGCTCGAGCAGGAAGCGAAGCTCCGAGCGAGCCGGCGCCTCATCATCCACAATCATCGCACGCAGCATAGGGATAAAACCTTTCGTCAACTAACTACGCCGGGCATCCGTCGCATGACGTTGAGCCCGTAGCCTTTTATTTTACTCTTGAATGTCAAAGATGCTCTCTGACAAATCAAGGTGCAGGAGCACTTTGGTGCCCTTGCCCGGCGCCGATTCGACACGCGTATAGGAGTGCGGCCCATAAAAGCGATGGATGCGCTCCGAAATATTGTGCATGGCCACACCGGCGCCGCCACCCTGGGGAGAGCTGGCGTCGGGACGGGCAGAGCGCTCGTCAAACAGTCTGGCGGCGGTACCCTCATCCATGCCCACGCCATTATCGGCCACGGCAATCAAGATTGCATCCTCGCCGTCTTGGTGAACGGTCACGTCGATCCTCAGGGCGTCGTCATCGCCCATACCATGACGTACGGCGTTCTCGACAATCGGCTGGATCACGAACGCCGGCACCAGCGTATCTTCCACGTCCTCGGACACATCGAACGTCGCAAGCACGCGGTCCTCGCCAAAGCGGGCCTTCTCAAAGGTAAGGTAGCGCTTGGTCTGTGCGACCTCGCGCGAGACCGGAATAAGCGATCCCGAGTTGTCGAGTGTAGCACGATAGAACGATGAGAACTCACGAAGCAGTTCGCGGGCCCGCAGCGGGTCGGTGCGCGTAAACGATGCAATGGTGTTCAGCGTGTTGAACAGGAAGTGCGGGTTAATCTGCGCCTGCAGCGCACGCACCTCGGCGCGCGCCGTGAGTTCCTTTTGCACCTCGAGCTCGTGGATGGCGAGCTGCGTGGACAAGATCTCGGCAAAGCCCGAGGCAAGCGCATACTGGGTACGGTCGACGGCGCGCGGGGTCTTGTAGTAGAACTTGAGCGTGCCGACGGTACGATCGCCCACCTTGATGGGGGCGATAATGCCGGCGGGAACTTGGTTGTGCGAGCCGTCCGAGCCCACGACATCCACCATACGGTTGAACGACTGCACGATGCCATGTTCGATAACGTAGCGTGTGGCAAGCGTGTGGATGGGAGTATCGGGCAGCAGTTTTTCCTCAAACTCGCCCGCGCAGGCAAGCACGTTGTCCTCGTCGGTGATGGCCACCGTCATGGCGCGCGTCTCGGGCAAAATGCGCCGGCACACCAAACGCGCCGACTCCTGCGTCAGACCGCCCTTAATGTCCTCGAGCATGGCCGAGGCCACCGAGAGCGTCTCCTCGGTGTACTGGGAGCGCACCGAATCGGGATTGAGCGTCAAAAAGATAAAGATGCACAGAAAGATGCACAGCAGCGCGCAGGCAATCACCGTGGCGATCGGCTCGATACCGGTCACCAAGGCAAAAATAAAGTACACCAGCACGCAAATGGCGCATGCAACGGCAATGATGCGAAAGATTGATATTGAACTATCGCGCTGGGCGCGGCGGTCGATCATTCGGCCCCCTCCAGGATACTGATCAGTTGTGCGTCACGCCAAAGCCCGTCCATGATCTTGGGCCAAAAGCTCTGGAAACGCAGGTAGCTTGCAGCGTTTTGGCGCGCATAGGCCTTTGCCTCGCCGATACCATGGCGCCAAATGCGCAGGTAGCCCTCATGCTCGCGGGTAAACACGCTGCGGACCATAGCGGTCTTGCGCACGCGGTCGTCGAGCTCGCGCGAAATCCACGGGCCCGGGTAGGGCATGAGCGATGCCGCCGTAACGGGGATGAGCTCCTTTTGATGCGCGGCGAACGTCAACTTGGCCCGTTCGTAGTACCAACGGTATACATCCTGCATAAAGCGCGGTGAGCGCTTTTCGGACTCCGGAGGCAGATGGCGCACGGTCCACTCGTTATCAAACCACACGTCGTAGCCAAACATACGCATGTTAAAGAGGTAATCCAAGTCCTCGCCGCGGGTGATAAACGGGTCAAAGGCCACACGCGTAAAGGCGCGGGCGTGCAGGGCCATCAGGCCGCCGCACACGTAGTTGGAGCGCGAGATGCGGGTGCCCGAGAGCGCCTTTTTCATCCAACGGTTGAACTCGATGCGCTTGGTCCACCAACGATGGCAGATGCCCGCCTTGTCCGTGGGAGCCAACGGCGAGCCGTCGCGATCGTAGAAATAGCCGCTCTTGACCAAGATCGGCAAGCCCTGACGCGTCTGCTGCCCCAACGCATAGGTCGCGCGCTTCATAAAGTCGGCGTCGATGACAGTCTCATCGTCATCCAAAAAGATAACCGCGTCATGCCCCAGCACAGCGGCACAGGCTAGCCCCATGTTGCGGATGGCACCGTAGCCTCGCAGGCTCACGCACTCGCCCGAACCCTTGGGCGCGATCTGAGCAACCCGGTCTGCGATGCGCGAGGCCTGGGTGTTGGTGACAACGGTGACCTTGAGCGTGGGATGCGCGTCGACAATCTCGTGCACGCGCAGCGACACATCGGCTGTGGCAGAAACAGGACAGACCACCAAAAGGATGATGCGCGGGATGTCGCACACCTGCTCAAGCGAGGCCAGGCAGCGGTCGAGTTCGGGATTGTCGGCGTTGAGTCGCGTCGAATGGTCATAGGTGCCAGGGGCGTTTGCGCAAGCGTCATCGCCCGCCCAATACGTTGGAATCACGACCGTGGCGTTCATGCCTTACCCTCCCTGCAACACAAAAACGGGACGCCGCCAAACACAGGCGACGCCCCGCGACCTAGCTGATTCCATCATACCCACTTGGGCAAATCATTGCTCGCAAGTCGCAATGTTTATTGCGGATAACCCCAAAAGAGTACCGTGGACAGGCACAATAGCCGCTCGCTCCTATGCGGCATGCTCTGCCGCCCGAGTCATGCGGGACAGGCGGACCAGTAGCATAAAGCCAACGACCAGCAGCACGCCAATGGAAAGGACGCCCAGCGACGGGTTGCCGGTCAGCGAGGTGACGACCGACACCAGGAAGGTGCCCATAACGCTTGCATAACGACCAAAGATGTCAAAGAAGCCGTAGTACTCGTTGGACTTTTCCTTGGGGATAATGCGGCCAAAGTAGCTACGGCTGAGCGCCTGCACACCGCCCTGGAACAGGCCGACCATAATGGCAAGCACCCAGAATTCAAAGGCGGTCTTTAGGAAGAACGCGGCGAACAGCACAATCCCCATGTAGGCGGCGACCGCCACCAGGATCATGTTGAGCGTGCCCACGCGTCCGGCGAGCTTGCCGTAGATGATGGCGGACGGAAAGGCCACGAACTGCGTAACGAGCAGCGCCAGCACCAGCTGCGTCGAATCGATGCCCAAGGCCGATCCGTAACTGGTGGCCATGGAAATGACCGTGTGCACACCGTCGATATAGAAGAAGAACGCGATCATGTAGACCAGCACGGTCTTATTGTGGGCAATCTCGCGCATGGTGTGTCCGACCTCGGAGAACACACCGCCCACGATGTGGCCGATGGTGTCCTCGGGACCGCGCTCGCGACCGTACTTTTGCTTATAGGTGCGAATGAGCGGCAGGGTAAAGATGAGCCACCAGGCACCAGTGATGATAAACGACAGACGCGTTGCCAGCATGGTGGGGATGCCAAGAGCGGGGCCACCCATGATGAGCGCCAGGCAGATGATGAACGGCACGGTGGAACCGATGTAGCCCCAGGCATAACCCGAGCTGGACACGGCGTCCATGCGCTCGTCGGTGGTAATGTCGGGCAGCATAGCGTCGTAGAACGTCATAGAAGAGTTAAGGCCGATGGTGCACAGCACGTACACGGTCAAAAATGCCATGGCGGACATTGGGATAGCCTGCGCCAGGCAAAGAACCAGGCCCGTGAGGAAGAAGCCCAAGAAGAACTTGATCTTGTTGCCGGCGTAATCGGCAAGCGCGCCCAGAATGGGCATGAGCATGGCAATGACCAGCGAGGCAATCGTCTGAGCGTTGCCCCAAGCGACCACCAGGTCTGCCGAGGAAGCACCGGTATTGATGGCGTTAAAGTAGATGGGCACCACCGAGGTATTGAGCAGCACGAGGGCCGAGTTTCCCACATCGTACATGACCCAGTTACGCTCGAGCTTGGTGTATTTCATGGACAGGGACCCTTCGTATTCGCCCGATATGCAGTTAGTTCATCGTACCCCAATTGTCCAGAAGCGCCGGTAAGGATTCGGCAAAGGGGCACGCATGGGCCCTACTCCTCGCGGTCGAACTCCTCGTCGGCGCCGAGCACGCGACCGCTGTAATTGACATGGTTGGTCACGGCTTCCATATCGCCGGTCTCGATAAAGCGGGCAACCGTGCACTCGTAATCGAGCAGCGCGCGGTCAAAGACCTCGGGGAAGCTCTCGGTCGAGACTTCATCGGTAAAGGGGTTCTTCCATGTCAAGTGGCCCAGGTTGCCGGTACGCTCGGGCAGCTCGGTCGTCACGCGGTGCGCAAGGCCGTCGAGCAGCGAATAATCGTGCACCAAGCCCTCAACCAGCGAGATCGCGCGCGTCTTTACGGAGCCGGCCGGCTCAATCGCGCGGTAAAGTCGCTGCATATTGGCAACGGCAGCACCGTACTCCCCCGCCGGAATGTCAATGCCGTACACGCGTCCGGCAACATAGCTCATCAGCACGCCGGCCACGCGATTGATGCGATCGGTGGTGACGAACTCGCCCGCCGGCGGGTAATCGTCAACCGTAGCGCCATCGCGTTTAAGCTGCAGCATCAGTACATCCAGGTCGCTCTCGATCACGGCATGGACCTGACTGCTCGAATCCTCAAGCTCTGAATCGGACTCCACGATGCCAAACTGTTGCTCATAGACAAAGGGGTGAGCGTTGCGGTCGAGCACGTAATGAGACAGCAGGCCCAGCGCAAAGGCACGACCCAAGCTGGCGTCGCGCGGCAGCAGATGCGACACGCCATCGCGCAGGCACGCGAACTGGCGAGACATGCGCGACCGATGCATGACCTGCGCCAGCAGCGTGCAGTCGGAAACACGCGGTGTCAGAATGTGAAAGAAAAACGGGTCGGGGCCTTGGTTGCCCAAGATAAAGGCAATGCGCTCTTCATCGGACGTGATGACGCCCTGCGGAAGACGGTCGATGCTTTCCTCGCCAAACAGATGATGGGTGATAAGCGCGGGCATAATGATCCTTTCGATTTCATTCGATGCCACCCATTATGCCCACCGCGCGCCCATGCCAAACCTGCGATGGTAAACGACGGCACGCAAGCCTCTTACGCAAGCCCCAGGTGCGACTTGACCTCGGCGGCACGACGACGGGACACCGGCACCGTCGAGCTCACGCGGTCGAGCCTGAGCTCCATCAACCCCGTGGAGCCAATCTCAACATTGTGCACGTCTTCCAAATTGACCAGATAGCTGCGATGAACGCGAATAAAGCCCTCGGAGCCCAAGCGACGTTCGAGCGAAGAGATCGACTCATTGATCAGATATGTTCCCTCGGCGCAGACGGCGTTGCAAAAATCGGCACGCGCCTCAAAGTAGCAAACGTCTGCGGCGGGAATGAACACCTTTTTGCCCCCGCGGTCCACCGTCAGACGCAAAGGCTGGCGCGGAGCGTGGATAACACGACGGACGCCCAAGGCCGCCTCGATCTTGTCGAGTGCCTTTGACAGGCGTGCGTCCTCAACCGGCTTGACGACATAATCGACGGCATCGAGGTTATAGGCATCAGCCGCATACTCGGCAAATGCCGTCACAAACACCACGACCGGCGGCGTCTTTAGGTTCTGCAGCGTCTCGGCAAGCTCAATTCCCGAGCGACCGGGCATGGTAATGTCTAAAAACAACACGTCGGGCTTGTTCGACAGAATCGACTCCACGGCTTCGGTGACATTGCCCGCCTCGGCAATATGACCCACACGCGTATCCTTTTCCAATAGATAGCGTAGCTCAGCCCTAATAGGAGGCTCGTCATCAACCACCAAGATGTTCCATCCCTCGGACATATGCGCTTCCCCTCTTTTTTCTCTCAATCCAACCGCGCGCTACACCTTCATCGGCGCCGGCTCATGCGGCTCGCCGTTCAGCTCGACGATGACCTGCGTTCCCACGCCCTCCTGGGACTTCACGCGCATGCCAGAATCTTCCCCGTAAAAGAAATGGATGCGCTGAAGCACGTTGAAGAGCGCCAGGCCGCAGCCTCGTTTGATGGAGCCGTCGGCGGTAATGCTCTCGGGCTCCTCTCGGCGATGCTGCTCAAACAGGTGCGCGCAGACTTCTTCGCTCATACCGATGCCGTCATCTTCGACGATGATCTCCAGACCGTCATCGGTCTCAAAAGCCCTAACACGAATAGAAAGCGGCTCGGTCTCGCGCTGCGCATGCTTGATGCAGTTTTCGAGCAGCGGCTGCAAGATAAACGGCGGCACCATGCTGTCGCGCACCTCAAAGTCGATATCGACCGAGACGCGCAGACGGCCGTCGCCATACCGGGCCTGCATAAGGTTGATGTAACGAGTGCCCTGTTCCACCTCGTGCTCGAGCGTTGTGAGGGTATCGGAATCGGACAGTGTCTGACGGTAGTAATTGGAAAAGTCGATGAGCAGCGACCTGGCCTTGTCCGGCTCGGTACGCACGAGCGACACAATGGTGCTGATGGTGTTAAACAGAAAATGAGGATCGACCTGCGATTGCAAGGCGCGCAGCTCCACGCGGGCCGTAAGCTCGTCCTGGCGCTCGAGCTCAAAGCTCGCAAGCTGCGTGGAAATGAGGTCGGCAAAGCCCGAGGCAAGCGCCGTCTGGCGCATATCGATGCTGCTCAGACGGGGATAATACAGCTCGAGCGTGCCCACGCAATGCCCGCGCACGGTAAGCGGTGCGACAATACCGGCGCGCAGGCGCGGAAAGTAGCCACCTGTCTCGGTCGAGGCATCGCGCGAGAAAACGCTTTGCTCACCGCTGTTGATCACATTGAGCGTGATCCGCAGCACCACCGGGGTGCCCGCGGGGCATTTTGCCGAGTCCTCGCCCCAGCTTGCCAACACCTGCTTGCCGTCGGTAAAGCAGATGGCAGAGGCGATGGTTTCGGACAGGATGATCTTAGAGGCGCCCAGGGCAGCTTCGGGCGTAAGGCCGCGCGACGTGTAGGCGAATATTTTCGACGCGATGGCGAGCGTGCGGTCGGTAGCGCTCGATGTGAGGTCGTCGGGAACGACAAAGACGTACGAGAAGAAGAAGCACAGCATGACCAAGCCGGCAATGACGACAACGGCCGGAACGGGATTGGGATTATCGGTTAGATCCCAGATGAGCAGCAGGATAAGCAGCGGAACGACAATACCGAGCAAGATGGCTTGAACCACATGCTGAGCGGTACGAAAGACCTTGGTAGAGTTGTAGCTCTTGCCCAGAATCAGCCTATTGAGATCCACCGTCATCTCCTTCTTACTGACGCACCCCATAGCAATAAAGAGGGCCGCAAGCGACCCTCTCCATTGCATTATGCAATCAAAAACTGTGTTTTACATCCAGCCATCGACAAACGGTATCTTAGGCGCTGTATTTGTTGGCCTCACCAAAGGTGCCAGCCTCGACGATCCAGCCGTCCTTCATGATGACGTCCATGTTGTCGGTGTTGAGCACGTGAATGTCAGCGGCGACGTCACCGTTGACGACCAGCAGGTCGGCGCACTTGCCGGCCTCGATGGAACCGGTCTCGTCCTCGATGTGGCACATCTTGGCACCGTTGAGGGTGGCACAGGTGATGGTCTCGACCGGGGTGAAGCCGATCTTGTCGACGAACTCGTACATCTCCTCGATAGAGCAGGTGCCGTACGGGGTGACGAAGGAGAAGGAGTCGGAGCCGATCGTCATGACGACGCCGCGCTTCTTGGCCTCGCGCAGGCAGTCGTAGTTGCGCTGCAGCTCCTTCTCGACCAGGGTGCCCTCGTACTTGTCGTGCAGCTCGGGGACGTAGACGGGCGGATAGGTGGCGTACCAAGTGGGCAGGAAGGCGATCGTCGGGGTGAAGAAGGTGCCCTGCTCGGCCATGAGGTCCATGGTGCGCTCATCGATATCGAAGCCGTGAATCAACTGCTCGCAGCCAAAGCGAACGGAATCGTAGGCAGCGGCGTGGTTGTTGTAGCAGTGGCTCCACACGGGGATGCCGACCATCTTTGCCTCTTCGACCACGGCCTGGATCTCCTCGGAGCAGTAGTGCTGGTCGCGGCCGGAGTCCCAGCGCCAGATGCCGCCACCGGTAGCCCAGATCTTGATGGCATCGGGGTTCTCGCGCAGGCGACGACGGACGGCCTTACGCAGATCCCAAGGACCGTCGACCTGATCGCCCCAGGGGTGCGATTCCTTGTTGAGCTCCTGGCTGCAGTGGTGGGAGTCGCCGTGGCCGGCAACGCGGCAGAAGCCAAGGCCGGTTGCCAGAACGCGCGGGCCCTTGAAGACGCCCTTGTCGATGCAGTCGCGGATCTGGATACCAAAGCGACCGATCTCGCAGACGGTGGTGAGACCGTGGGTGAGGCAGTCGTAGGCCTGCTTGACGGCGACGGCCTGCTTCTCGAGGAGCGGCTGCATGACCCAGTCGGTGTCATCGTCGGTCAGGTTGCCCGAGAAGTGCAGGTGGGTGTCGATCAGGCCGGGAAGGACGGTCTTGCCGGCGGCGTCGATAACCTCAACGCCCTCGGGAAGGTCCTGCATGACACCGGCGTACTCGATCTTGCCATTGTCGTCGACGAGAACGAGGGAGTTCTCGACCGGCTCGGCACCGGTACCGTCGATGAGCTTGCCGCCAACGATTGCATACTTAGTGGACATGGTTCCTCCTTATGGATCCATATAGTGGGCGAGGCCGCGTTGGGTTAAGGCCTCACAAAACTACCCAAGTGGTGCCGGGTTCGGTGCGCGGGAGAGAGGGCCCCGCGCACCCGATCCGCCCCGGCTAGGCGTTATTTTTTGCGGGAATTGGTGAAGGCCATGAGGGCCAGGCCAACAGCCAGCCAGCCGATCACGATGCTCCACTCCACCATGTTGAGGGAGGCGGGAGAGAACGGGATCACGAGCAGGCCAATGATGGTGCCGCAGGCAACGATAGCGAGGCTGATGCCAAACTTGCCGCCGGGCACCTCGTAGGGACGAGGCAGGTCGGGCTCGGTGAAGCGCATACGCAGGCAAGCGAGGGCGACCATGCCGCAGGAGAAGATGAAGGCGAGGGCCGACACGTTGGTCAGAGGGATGAGCATGTTCTTGCCCAGGAACGGACCGACGACGGTGATGACGCCCAGAACGACGCAGGCGAGCTTGGGAGCGCCGGACTTGGGATCGACCTCGGCGAACTTCTCGGGCAGCTGGCCCTTGCGGCCCATGGCGAGCATGATGCGGCTCGTGGCGCCGTAGAAGGAGTTCATCGGGCCCATGGGTCCAAGCGTGGCGATGACGAGCATGGCCAGGTACAGGAGCATGTTGATGCCCTTGAGGCAGGCAAGCGCGGGAACCGGGCTCTTAACAAACTCATGCCAGTCGAGGATGGTGCCGAACGAGTAGATGCAGACCATGTAGAAGCCGCCGGCGGCCAGCAGGGCCAGGGAGATGATCTTGCCGAACTTGTTCCAGTTGAGGCCCTCGGCTGCTTCCTCAGCCTGCTGAGGAATGGTATCGAAGCCGGCGTAGAAGAACGGGGTCAAAACCAGGACCGACACGATGCCGGCGAACAGGCTGGGGCCCTCGGTAGCGGCCTTGCCGCCGCCAGCGCCGGTGACCTGGGAGAACACGGGCATGGCGTGTTCCGGCGAACCGGTGAACAGCGAGACGCCCATGGCAAGCAGCATGCCGCAGAGCAGGGCCTTGGTCAGGAAGGCCTGGAGCTTGGCGGCCGAGCTGGCACCGCGGAAGTTGAGGAAGATGACGTAGGCTGCAAAGCCGAGCGCGATCAACGTCGGGAACAGGTAAACGTCGGCGCCCAGGATGGTGTAGAGCTTGACGGCGCGCAGCCACTCAAGGCCGGGCAGGCTGCCGAACATCTCGGACACGAGGGTCGAGATGGCGATGGCCTCCCACGGGCACAGGATGCCGTTGCCCAGGGCCAGGAGCCAGCCAGTGATGTAGCTCATCGTACGGCCAAAGCTACGATCGACATACTCGACGATGCCGCCCGAAATGGGGATAGCAGCCGTGAGCTCACCGAAAACAGCTCCGACGGGCACGAGGAAGATCGCGCCCAAGAGGAATGCGATCATAGCGGGAACGGGACCGCCGCCCACGACCATCCAGTCGCCGACCTGCAGAACCCAGCCGGTACCGATGATGGCACCGAAACCGATGGTGAAGAAGTTCCAGAGCGAAAGCGTTTTCTTCATGCCACCGTTACCTTCGACTGCAACTTCTGCGTTCTTGTCCGCCATTGTTCCCCTCCTTTCCTTATTGACGCCTCTTTGGCGTCACCCCTTGCGCGGTCTGTTTTGCCGCGCACTTTTATTTCGTGGCTTTAAGATACGGCCTCGGCGTCGCGCTACCGCTTATGGCTCGACCGAAGGCAGAACTCGCATATGAGTGGCGCCGTTTTTGGGACGAACGGCACGGTTTGCCGCTCATTGTTGTCGCCCGTCCGACGGGCGTACGCTCATTGGACGCATATAGAAATGTTTTTGAGGCCGTGTGTTTTGCGCCTTTCGTACCGTTTACCGAGCTTTTGACGCTCGGACCCATTTGTTGCACATCCTTTTTGTAGGATAGACAGGTTATACATGAGACAAGGCGGTACGAATGGCATACGGATACAACGACGGTGATCAACGGCGACAAAGCGTTCGCCTTGCTGGCCGCACCACGCCGATGCCCAGAAGTGCCACGAGCAGCAATCCGCAACGCCCTCAAGAGCAACCCGGGCCTTCGTCTCGGCAGCAGACAAACAGAACACGGCAGAGCGGCCGTCCGAGCACGGGCACAAGCGCACAGCAAGATAGCCGCTTGGGCGCGCGCACTCGACAGCGCCAAGCCGAGGTTCCGCAACTGCGCCGCAACGGCGCACGTCAGACCGGCATCCATATCAACCGCTTCTTTTCGCATCCCCAAGGCGGACGCGACGGCAAGCCCTACCGCTCGACATCGTACGTGAATGCCCCCGCCCTGCCGGCTCGTCGGCTTTGCCTCGCACTGTGCTCTATCCTCATCTGTCTGGTCTTTGTGCTTATGAGCTCCTGTATGTCCCACGGCTCGGCCGGTCTCGAGCCCACCGCCGAGGACAAGCTGCTCAAGGCCCCCGTCGCGCCCGGTTATTCTTTCGCCTTTTCGACTCCGCGCTCGCAATGGCAAGCCGGCACGATGCCCCATATCTATCAGATCGACCCTGCGTGGTCGGAGCTGCCCTATGCCGGTGGCACTATTCGCGAAAACGCTTGCGGTCCCACTTGCCTCACCATGGTCTATATCTTTAAGACCGGCCGCACCGATATGACACCGGTCGACATGTGCGCCCTTTCCGAGGCGGGCAACTATGCCCCCACCGGCGCCACCGAATGGTCATTTATGACGCGCGGCGCATGGCAGCTGGGCCTTAACGGAACGGAGCTTCATAACGATCGCGACTCGATGACTCAGGTGCTGCGTTCGGGAGCGCCCGTCATCGCCGCCGTTCGGCCGGGCACCTTTACCAACGTGGGCCACTACATTGTGCTTTACGGTATTGACGACGCCGACCAGATTGAAGTCTTCGATCCCAACTCGGCCAGCCGCAGCGCCCGACGCTGGGGCGTCGTAGAGGTCCTCAACGAAGTCGAAGCCATGTGGGCCTACTACTAGTCACTGGGGACAGACTTAAATGAGTGGTCTCTGGATGCCCGGAACTGCTGGCACGGAAAGCGCACCCCGCTTTGAAGTTCGATAGCGGGATGCGCTTTCCGTTAGCGGCCTGTTTGGGAAACTGGGGGCCATTTTTCGGGCAAATTCCGGGATGTATTTTCCGGTTGAGGGCCCCGGGGAAACTGTGCCCCATTTTGGACGCTCATTGTGAGATGCACTTTCCGCAGTTGATTGGTGCTACTCATTTAAGTCTGTCCCCAATGACTACCGATAGCAAAAGCCCCGCAGCCGGAGCGGACTGCGGGGCTCATGAAGAGAGGCTAGTTTGTGGGCGTCTTGCCTGGCGCCCACGGGAGAGGCAACGGAGTAGGGGCTACTCGTGGATGCGGGTGCCGGAGAGGCCGGCCATGGTCTCGGCGGCCTTGTCCAGGGCGCCGATGATGCAGGTGCGGCCCTTGCGGGAGCGGGCGAACTTGATGGCGGCGCGGACCTTGGGCTCCATGGAACCCTTGCCGAACTGGCCCTCGTCGGCCAGGCGCTCGGCCTCGTCGGCGGTGAGGTCCTCGAGCTCCTCCTGGTTGGGCTTGCCAAAGTTGATGGCGACATGCTCAACGGCGGTCAGCAGGAACAGGACGTCGGCGTCGCAGTCCTCGGCCAGCAGCTCGCCGCCCAGATCCTTGTCGATAACGGCGGGAACGCCCTTGTAGCAGCCCTTGTTCTCGTAGTCGCGGACGACGGGGATGCCGCCGCCACCGCAGGCGATGACGATGAACTCGTTGTCGAGCAGGTTGAGGATGGAGTCAGCCTCGACGATCTTCTTGGGATCGGGGGAGGCGACGACGCGACGCCAGCCGCGGCCGGAATCCTCGACGAAGACCTTGGAGGGGTCCTCGGCCATGAACTCCTTGGCCTGCTCCTCGGTGTAGAAGGGGCCGATCGGCTTGGTCGGGTTCTTGAACGCGGGATCGTCCGGGTCGCACTCGATCTGGGTGACGACGGTGGCGGCGTGCCAACGCTTATAGCGCTTGTGCATCTCGCGGCCGATGCCCTGCTGCAGGTGGTAGCCGATGTAGCCCTGGGACATGGCGCCGCACTCGGGCAGCGGCATCTCGGGGGTGCCGATGGCGTCGTGGGCAGCGGCGAAGGCGTTCTGGATCATGCCGACCTGCGGGCCGTTGCCGTGGGTGATGATGATCTCGTTGCCCTGCTCGATGAGGCCGAGGAGCGCGTGGGCGGTGTTGCTCACGGCCTCGATCTGCTCGACGGGGTTGTTGCCGAGGGCGTTGCCGCCGAGGGCGACGACAATACGATCGGGCTTGCCAAGAGGCTTAGACATTGCTGGAATCCTTTCTGTAAAAGGCCTACAACCCATTAATAACCCGCGTCCGTGCGATACGCGAGTTTATTAAGGTTTATATTCTCTTTATCGCTCATTTTATTCATTTTGAAAATAGCGGAACGGTGAACGGTCGTTTTTATCCGCTCAGCGTACAGAACCCCAGCTCAGACATATCTACGCCATTTACGTGCAACTTTATTTAAATGCAGCGAGGATTATGTCGGATTATGCAAACTACATCTCTGCTAAACACAAAACGGACAGCGCAATATCTTACTCGCACTATACGAGATTCTATGCACTTATAAGTTGAGTATGCACCCCTGCAAAAACAAGGGGCTTTTCATCCAGCATAAGGAATAAAGAAGAGCTCCAAAAAGGCGGCAACGGCCAAAACCTCCATCCATCCCCAAAGTGGCGCGAGGTTTCGCGGCAAAGCCGCGAAACAGCGAAGGGGACAAAAGGCCCCGCAACCACGTCCTTCATTCAGCCCCACAATCCGAGGACGTAGTCGTAGCAGGATCTGAGGGCTAACCTTCGCGGACATTCCGCAGGACGAAAGAGCCCCCGCCGCACGTAGTGTGAACTGCCTCCCATTTCTTGGACACGAGAA
>CAJLLB010000033.1 GCA_905207425.1 uncultured Collinsella sp. | reverse complement strand
CAGGGTGCAAGCCGATCGAAGGCTCGTCCAGTACATAGAGCACGCCCGTCGATCGGTTGCGCACCACACGGGCGAGCTGGACGCGCTGGCGCTCACCCGTGGAGAGCGTGGCACCGGCGCGGTCGAGTGAAAGGTAATCGAGACCCAGGTCGACCAGGCGACGGGCCGCACTCAAAAACGAATCGCAGATATCCGCTGCCATGGGCTGCATCTCAGTCGGCAAGGATGCAGGCACCCCGCGCACCCACTCAATCGCCTCGCCTAGCGTCATGGCCGCGGCCTGCGCCAAATTGATACCGCGCACCTGAGGCAGGCGCGCAGCCTCGGAGAGACGCGTGCCGCCGCAATCGCGGCATGGCCCCTCGCGCAAAAAGCGCGCAACGCGTTTTAAACCCTTATCGTCCTTAACCTTGGCGAGCGCATTCTCGACGGTATAGACGGCGTTGTAATAGGTAAAGTCGAGCGACGTGGCGCCCTCGCCGTTTTTGGGGACGTAGAGAATGTGCTTCTTAACCGCCGGACCATGAAACACGATGTCGCGCTCTTGAGGCGTGAGCTGGTTAAACGGCACGTCGGTGCGCACGCCCATCTCGCCGGCCACCTGCTTCATCAGATCCCACATGAGCGTGCCCCAAGGAAGCACCGCGCCCTCGTTGATAGTCTTTGACTCGTCGGGTACCAAGCTCGCCTCGTCCACCTCGCGCATGACACCGGTGCCGCCGCAGGTGGGACACGCACCGCCGCTGTTAAACGCAAGGTCCTCGGCGCTCGGCGCGTAGAACTCACGACCGCATGCAGGGCACGCGAGCGACAGGCCTGCGGCAACGTTGAGGCTCGGCTCCACACGCGCCCCGCAATGCGGGCACACATGATGGGCGCAACGGCTAAAGAGCAGACGCAGGCTATTGTTGAGTTCAGTCATGGTGCCAAAAGTGGACCGCACGCCCGGCACGCTGGGGCGCTGATGCAATGCGAGTGCCGCCGGCACGTGCAATACCTCATCCACCTGAGCGTGCTCGGCCTGCGTCAGGCGACGGCGGGTATAGGTGCTGAGCGCCTCCAGGTAACGGCGCGAGCCCTCGGCATAAAGAACCCCCAGCGCCAGCGAACTCTTGCCCGAACCCGACACGCCGGCAATGCCCACAAGCTTTCCCAGCGGAATATCGATATCGATGTCTTTAAGGTTATGAACGCGCGCGCCACGCACCTCGATAGCCTGCGGGCTCATCTTCTGTTCCGTCACCTTTATCACCCTACTCATGCCATAAAACTCGATCGCGAACGTACGCGCCCAGCATGGGCACGGTAAACCGGACGAGGCCGTATCCGGCAGCCTCGATGACGCGCTCGCGAATCAGGCTTGCGCGATATTTACTCGCCCAGCTCTGGGTACGATCACAACGCTCAATGATATCCGCCATGCGCGTCGGTTTGTTCTCGTCAACCGCCATAGCCTCGATAAAAAGGCGCTGTGGACTGCGCAGCCCGTAATACAGGGGCGCGTCAACCGCTTCGTAGAACTCGGAGACGGCATCCGCATGGCCATCCTCGACATCGCGCCTTTCGATGACCTGCGAGCCGCGTCGAACAGCAGACCGCCACATGTAATAGCCCACCAGCTGAACCATATATGGATGCCCCATGCTCTTGCGTGCCGCAAGGTCCGCCGTCTCCGCGTCAACGTAAAGACCAGCGTCTTTGACCGTCTGGATATACGAATCGCGTACCTTGGGCAAAGAGATCGCCCCCAACGTACGCTGCTGGGCACGCCGCAAAAACGTCACGCTCGGCTCTTCGAGCAGATCGTCAACCATACTGGGTAAGCCGGCAAACACCAGCGCAAGACCACGCTGGTCGCTATCGGGCAAGCCCGTGGCATCCTGGTCTCCGAGCACCTGCTGATAGAGAACGGCAAGAGCCGCCAGTTCCTCGATAGACGCCGATTGTGCCTCGTCAATCGCAAACAGTATGCCCTTGCCTGGACCGAGCCTCTTGAGGCGCTCGTTGACCAGCCCTCGCAACGTCTCGCCCTTTGCTCGCGCCGCCTCGACCGACATCCGACCAAACGACGGACCGAACTCCATTGACGTCACAACGGGTTTATTCGAGCGAAGCGCATCGGCCAAGCGGTCGCATAAGCCAAGCGACGCGGAATCGGAGACAACCGCCCATCCGCGCTCGCTGGCTAGACGTTGCAGCTCCCGCAGGAGAACCGTCTTGCCGCAGCCGCGATTTCCCGTAATGAGCATGAGCCTGCCCGGCGCTCCAGCGCCGTTGTCGAGTCCTTCCTCAAAATCTTCGATGACCGACTCGCGGCCGATGAGTATCGGGGGCCGCTTGCCGGCAGTGGGCTTAAAGGGATTTGGATTCATGTCGGACTCCTCGGATTGGCAAACCCTGGCAATAGTTATACCAACTTGTACCGAGTTATACCAACTTAATCTGACAAAGGAACTGACAATTTGTCACGCTGGCACCAAAACCAATTTGTCAAGGGCTAGAGGACCAGAAAACCTACCATTTCTACCCCGTCCCCTAATGGCACATGTGGCCGAAAAAGGCGGCGTCTGCTGCTCGCCAGGGGCGGAAGGTGGAGGGATCGACCTTTACGTGCGCCGCGGCGGGTACGTCGTACCATTTGACCGTGTAACCGGCACCGTGAGAGCAAAAGACCGAATCAGGCGTGTTGGGCAGATCGGCCTCGGGCTCATAGGCGGCAGTCTCGATTACACGCTCGGCATCATGGCAAGCCGCATAACCGGCGAACTCCAGGTACAGATGACCGCGGCCGCTTGTGTAGGCAGCTACCTCCAGGGCATAGTCCTGCACCTCGGATGCCGGCACGCGACCCACAAGCTTCGCCCGGTCCCCCGCCATCGTCGGCGGCTCGTACTCGGCACCCATGCGCGTGGCATCTGAAAGCGCCCGGCCCACGCACTCCCCCGGCACCTCGAGCTCAAAGCGATACCACGGCTCCAGCAGCACCGCCGCGCCGGCCTCACGCGCCTGCATCAAACCCTGGCGAATCGCGCGGTACGTGGCCTGGCGAAAGTCGCCGCCCTCGGTGTGTTTGGCATGCGCACGGCCACCTGTGAGCGTAATGCGTACATCGGTGATGGGCGAGCCGGTCAGCACGCCCAGGTGATCGCGCTCCATGGCGTTAGTAAGTGCCAGACGCTGCCAGTTAAGATCGAGCTCGTCGGTCGAGGTCACGGTGCCAAACTGCACGCCCGAACCCGCTGGCAACGGCTCCAGGCTCAGATGCACCTCGGCATAATGGCGCAGTGGCTCAAAGTGCCCCACGCCCTCGACCGGCTGCGAAATAGTCTCCTTATAGAGAATGCCGCCAGACTCAAAATCAATCGAAAGGCCAAAGCGATCTGCCAATACCCGCTGCACGACCTCGAGCTGCACGGCGCCCATCAGCTGCAGGTGAATCTGCTCCAGATGCGTATTCCAGCTTACGCCGAGCATGGGACCTTCGTCCGCCAACTCAGTCAGCGCTTTGAACACCGCATGGACATCGTGTTCGCCCGGAAGCACCGTATAGGTGAGGACCGGCGCAATGACAGGTGCATCGCCCGCAGGCTCCGCGCCCAGGGCGTCCCCCGGGCGAACGTGCGCAAGACCCGTCACGGCACAAATACCGCCAGCGGCAACTTCTTGGGCAAGCTCATACTTTTCGCCGTTATAGATGCGCACCTGATCGACCTTCTGCTCCCATGCCTCGGCACCGGAACGTCCGGCAATCATCTGCTTGGCATGCAGCGTGCCGCCGGTCACTTTAACCCATGCCAAGCGCTCACCGCGATCCCCGCGGCTGACACGATAGACACGCGCGGCAAACTCCGGGTGCCATGCCTGTTCGCGCATCAGCGCGCATATGCCATCCAGCAGTTCGTCCACGCCTTGGTCCTTGAGCGCCGATCCGGCAAAGCAAGGAAAGAGCTTGCGCTCGGCAACCATGCGCGACAGCGTCGCGGCGGAAAGCTCACCCGCCTCAAGAAACTCCTCGAGCGCCGCCTCGTCCAACGCAGCAGCGTCCTCCTGAACGGAGCCGCCCGCCAGCAGTTCGTTGGCATCCAGGCAGCCTTCGGAAAGACGCTGCCCAAGCTGTGCCAGCAAAACATCGCGGCCGGGATTCTCCAAATCGATTTTGTTGATATAGATGAACGTCGGGATCTCATAGCGCGCGAGCAGGCGCCACAGGGTTTCGGTGTGCCCCTGTACGCCATCGTTGGCGCCCACAACTAAAATCGCGTAGTCGAGCGCGCGCAGCGTGCGCTCCGCCTCGGCAGAAAAATCGACATGCCCCGGTGCATCCACGAGCATGACGTGGGTATCGCCATGGTCGAGCACGGCCTGCGACGAGAAAATCGTGATGCCGCGCTCGCGCTCGATCGCGTTCGTGTCCAGATGCGAATCGCCATCGTCCACGCGGCCGCGCTTGCGAATGCGACCAGCGTTGAACAGCATGGCCTCGGCCAACGTGGTCTTGCCGGCATCGACATGCGCCACAATTCCAACGACCGCTTGTTTCGACATGGCTCTCCTCTTATTGCAAGCCCATCGCACGCGGCAACGGGCGTTCACGCTCCACACTGGATGATACAATTTACGGGCCGGCGGGCGAAGCGGGCCCTATCCCCCGACCGAGCTCATCGCCCCGCGTTGCCGCGCGGCGATTTTCGTAGGTTCGCGCCTTGCGAAAGCCGGCTTGCAAATCAGCGCAGCGAACGAAAATGGCCCCGCCCGGGCCATTTTCGTTCGTGCGAATTGTTGACACGCGCCCCTGCTTTTACGCCTCGCGCAGCCAATCGAACGCAACACGCGGCGTGCCGTCTGACACATACACGACACCGGCACGCTCAAACCCTGCCTTAATACTCGCACCCTGCATGGGCAGGTTGTCCTGATGCGTGTCGATACGCAGGTGATCGGCACGCTCTTTAGCAAAGGCAAACATCGCAGCCGCGATACCGTGCACGGTGCCATCGGACGCCACACGGTGCAGTACGGCGTACGGAGTGTCGCTTCGCCATTGACCGTCCTCAATGACGTCATAGCACTCGTCCGGACCCGGTAAAAAGGCAAACGTCGCCACCACGCGACCGTCGACTTCACACACGTAACTACCACCAGCGGCAATATCGGCAGCCAGTTGCTCAGCCGAAGGCGTGCCCTCGGGCCACTGCGTGGCGTTGCCATGCGCGCGCATAAAGGCGCGGGCGGCGTCATAGATGGCCATGACGGCGGGAATGTCAGTATCGAGGGTTTTTCTGATCATCACGCGGCGACCTCACGTTTATTGGTATCACTTTGATTGAGCAATCATACCAACGTTTGGAGAGGTGCGCGATGCAGATGGGAAGCAAAAAGCGAGCCGCCTGGTCAAAGGCCAAAAGCGAGTTTTTAGGCGCTGCCACGGGCGGCGATATGAGCGACCTATTTGCGCGCGAGGACGAGCGCCGTGACGCCCTGGACGCCGAGCGCGATGAAGCCTGGCGCTACAAGTCGTGCGAGCGCAAAAACCGTTACGACACGCGCGCCGAGGCCGAGGCAGTTATGGCCGACTGCGAAAACCGCGGGCGACGTGGTTTGGCCTGCTACAAATGCGAATACTGCGGCGGCTGGCACCTGACGTCGCACCCTTGGAAATAGACCCCGCATCGGCACGGCGCTGACGGAGCGCCAACCATCGCACGAAAGCTACAGGCGCGGCGGCACCAAAACATCGTAGCGAACGGCCTTGCCCGCAAGCTGATAGCTCGGCTTAACGCCGGCAAGCAGTGGCCCCTTCACCGGTCGCTTGATAACGACCTTGCGCGGGTGCACCGCAAGCGCAGCTTCGACCAGCGTCTCCTCATCGGCACACGGCTGCTCCAAATGGTGCAAGAGTTGGAACTTCTTTTTCACCGCCGCGCTCTTGGTGCGCTCGGGAAACATGGGGTCCAGATACACCACGTCAGGAGCGGTGAGCTCGCCCTGCCCGATCAGCTCAGCTGTATGGCGAAGACCGACAACGCTATCCTCGCCCGCATGTAAGCGCATGCGCGCCACGGCTGTCGCAAGCGCCGGTTCATCTGCCGCGCGATCCAGGGCATCCTTGAGGAGCGCCGCAATCACACAATCCTGTTCATACAGATCGACGGTAAAGCCCGCGGCAGCCAGCAGCAGCGAATCCTCGCCAAAACCTGCCGTGGCATCAATCGCCCATGGGCGCTCGATGCCTTTTGCGCGCGCAGCCTTTACCAACAGCTCTTGCTGCAGACGGCCCTGCTTGAGCCGCGGAAGCATGCGGCCAAAATCGGCACGCAGCTCCATCGTGCCGTCGGTGAGCGTGAGTCCCTCGGACTTCCCGGTCAGCTCAAGCCCCGCGGCCCGAGCAACAGAAAAGGGATCGACGACGCCCATGGGTACTCCTTAACAAGCAAAACGAATACGTGAGCGCCGTTTATGTCGGCACCCAACCGTCCGCTATTGTCCCACATGCGACATGGTCCACAGCATCCCAATGCAAAGCACCGCCATCAATCCCGTGCACACGGCAGCGATCACAGAATCACCCATGCGCCCTCCCAACGACCGCGGCTCGCGCACTTGCCCTGCTCCGTACATCATGGCTCCTCCTTGAGACCAGCCCCTTGTTACGGCCTCATCATCGCAGCGCCGCACATGAGCTGCCATCGATTTGGCTTACGTCCAGCTTTCCTTTTTGAAAGGTTGGGGTTGGGCTACGCGGGCTCAAAGCGCTTTCAGGCGCATGCATCGCCGCGTTGAACTACAATGTGCTTCACCATATGTGCAGTACATTGGGTGCGCCAAGTTGGCGTACTCATATCGAAAGGACCAGCCATGAGCTTCACTCGCAAGACTCTCAAAATCCTTGCTCTCATCTACTTTGTTTTGGGCATCGCCAGCCTCGTCACCGCCGGCGTCGGTATCGCCACGGGCGGTCTCGATTCCACGTACGGTTCGTACGCCACGCTCGCAGCGGTCGTGCTTATCGCCAAGGGTCTCGTCGACCTTGCCGCAGGCGTCGCCGGTATCAAGGGCGCCAACAAGCCTTCGCAGGTGGACGGCGCGTTTAAGCTCGGTATTGTTGCCGCGGTCGCCACGCTTGCCCAAGCGGTGCTCACGCTTCCCGCGTTTGGCGGCGACGCCATCAACTTTGGCGCCTTTGTCATCGTGGTGTACGACCTGTTCTTTGTTCAGCAGGCACACGCCGTTAAGGCCGAGAACAAGGACCGCCTATAAGCGCTCGCTTCTCATAACCCCTGCAGCCAAGCAACTAAAAAGGGCCGATCGCGCATCTCCGCGGTCGGCCCTTTACGTTTGCCCAGATAAAACCTACCAAAATAAACCTGTCCCTTTTTGGTAGGTTGTTAGCTGTGACGATACTCGGCGATGATGAAGTCGATGTCGGTTTGAAGGGTGTCCAGGTTTGCCAGGCGCTCTTTATCGGCAGGGCGCGTGCGGTAGTAGTACGGCGTCATTTGGAACACCGCCTCGATGTCGGCCTGGGTCTGGAGCGTAATATTCGCAGATACTCGCTGCGTTCCGACCAACTCGAGCTCAGTGGTCTGCGGCAGCTTCTCGTCGTTAAGGTACGGCGTATCGTAGAGCACTTCCTTAAGCCCAAACAGATGACGGGCACCTGGCACGACGGTGTAGAGCGAGCCCTCGGGCGCCAGCACGCGGACAAACTCACGCTCGTTAAAGGGAGCGAAGAGCTCGGTCACCATATCGAAGGCGCCATCAGCCACGGGGATGTCCTTCATGTTGGCCACGAAGTAGGTCGCATCGCCGCGCTTGGCGGCAAGGCGCACCATCTCTTTGCCCAGGTCGAACCCGTAAGCATCCACGCCCGGCACCGCGCCCATGGCACTGGTGTAGTAGCCCTCGCCGCAGCAAATATCGAGCAGCGTCATGGGGCCGTTCGCAGACGCTGCACGCCCAGACACCCGCTCGCGCACCAGCTCAACCATCGCATCGCGCAACGGCGCATAGTATCCGCGGTTCAAAAAGTCACGACGGCTGCGCGCCTGTGACTTGGGATCGCCCATGGAGTCGCCGCTCTTGGACGAGCGCAGTAGGTACAGATAGCCCTCGCGCGCACGGTCAAACCGGTGTCCGCCCGCGCATGCAGCACCGCGCTCGTTATCCACCAGTGGCTCATGGCAAACGGGACACAACAACATGGCAACTCCTTAGCGCGAACAACACAACGCCCACCATTGTCGCACGCCTTCCCCACCTAGTCATTGGGGACGTTCTTAAACGACTAGTCGTTTAAGAACGTCCCCAATGACTAGTCGATTAGGAGTATCATCGTCTGCGCAAATAAGCACGAAAGAGCATGTTAGAGATTGAGAGCGTATGGCTGATACCGTATCTAAGCACATTGACATGACCACCGGCTCGCTGTGGCGAAATATTCCCCTGTTCGCCTTCCCCGTGGCCGCCACGAGCATCTTGGAGCAGCTGTCGAACCTCATCGCCACGGTCATTATCGGTAACTTCTCGGGCGACCAGGGAACCCTCGCCATGGCGGCGGTCGGCTCCAATGTTCCGCTTACCAGTCTTATGCTCAACCTGTTTATTGGCATGTCGCTTGGCTCCAACGTGGTCATCGCCAACGCTATCGGCCGCAACGACCAAAACATGGTCAAACGCGCCGTCCATACCTCGATTTTAATGGCGCTCGTGGGCTTTGTCGTCATCGCGCTGGGCGAGATCTTTGCCGAGCCCATGCTCGCCGCCCTCAACGTTCCCGCCGAAACCATGCCGCTCGCCTCACTCTACCTACGCGTCTTTTTGCTCAGCATGCCCTCCATCTTGCTCTACAACTTTGAGGCCGCGATCTTCCGCTCCGTCGGCATCACCCGCATGCCGCTGCAGGCGCTTGCAGTGTCCACCGTCCTCAACATTGGCTTGGACCTCATCTTTGTCCCCGTACTCCACTGGGGCGTCGCGGGTGTCGCCATCGCCACCGCCATCGCCTACACCGTCAGCGCCGCTACGCTCTTTATTCGCCTGCTCAAGACCGACTCCGTTGTCCGCGTCACCCTACGCGACCTGGCTATCGACCCCGTCGCCCTCAAGCGCATCATCAAGATCGGCCTGCCCGCCGGCATCCAAAGCGCCGTCTTTGCCGTCGCCAACATCATCATCCAGTCTGCCATCAACAGCCTGGGCACCGAGGTCATGGCGGCATCGAGCGCCGCCATGAGCCTAGAGTACGTGTGCTATAACCTGCTCAACAGCTTTAGCCAGGCTTGCACCACCTTTGTGGGACAAAATCACGGCGCCCGCCAGATCGACCGCTGCACCAAGACGCTCAAGGTCTGCCTGGTCGAAGGCGGTATCGTTGCGCTTACCACGATTATCGTTATTGTCGGTCTGGGGCGCGAGATCCTATCGCTGTTCAACAGCGATCCCAACATCGTCTCGATCGGCTATATCCGCGTGTGCTCGATCTTCCCGGCGTACGCCTTTAGCATGTTCTACGAAAACATGTCAGGCTACCTGCGCGGCTTTGGCATCTCGCTCACGCCCGCCCTCATCACCATGATCTGCGTCTGCGGCATCCGCTTCTATTGGGTGTTCTGCGTGTTCCCGCACTTCCGCACCTTTGCGAACATCATGATGGTCTACCCCATCAGCCTGGGCACCACGGCGTTCTTTATGGTCGTGGCGGTACTACTTTGCCACCCGGCACGCACCTATCGCACCACCCAAGCCAAAGCGACAGCCCGCTAAATACTGCACTCAACGCCACGTCAGTCATTAATTGACAATATGCGAGCTCATATAGTCGATAAAGCGCCTCGTGGCGATGGGCATGGTATCCCAGCTACGCCAGGCTGCCACTACGTCGCGCGAGGGGGCGTGCACGATGGGACGTACGCGAATATCGGCCCGCATGCCCTCAACGGTACGACGGTAGAGCATGCTCACGCCTAGGCCCTCCTCCACCATCGCCATAATGGTGTAGTCGTCGGTGACCTCGCTCGTCACGTGCGGCGACAGGCCATGCGCCGCGAATGCATCGAGCACCAGGCTCTGTTCGCCCTCATCCAGAAGCACAAACGGCTCGGAAGCCAGGTCGGCGAGCGTCACCTTTTCCTTTGCCGCCAGCGGATGCGCGACAGGCAACAGTGCCACCAACTCGTCGTGATAGACCACGCGCTTCTCGAGCCCTGCGGTAAACCCACGTGCCGTAAAGCAAAAATCCACTACGCCGTCGTGCACCCATTGGGCGTTGCGCGTGTAGTCGCCCTGCTTGAGGGTAAAGCGTACGCCCGGGTGCAGCGCCCCAAAGTCGCGGATCACGCGCGGTAACACGGTTCGACTCACGTTGGTAAACGTCGCGATGCGAATGTCTGTCGACGAAAGCCCCAGCAGCTCCTGGCGCTTGCCCTCAAGCTCGGCCTCAGCAGTCACGATCTGGCGCAGGTACGGCAGATATTGTTTACCGTCGCGCGTAAGCGAAACGCCCTGCTTACCGCGCTCGATAAGCGTGGTACCCAGCTCGCGCTCGAGTGCCTTGACGGCCTGGCTCACCGCACTTTGTGTATAGCCCAGCTCATCGGCCGCGCGTTTCAGGCTGCCGCAGTCGACCACCATACAAACAATCTGATACCGCGATGCCATCGTGCCTCCACATCAATGCAGCCGTAAAACGTTTTGCCAGAGCTTTTTCTGACTACGTTAGCGTTTCTTAATCATACTGAAGATACATTCGCTTTACTACATCCACATCTGGGAGCAGAATCCTTTTTACGAAACCGTTCTGCAACAAAAGGAGTCCCATGGATCGCAAAAAAGCAATCGCGCTCTCATTTTCCGTTCCCGTCGCATGGGGCTTTTCGTACCCCCTCATGAAGATCGGCATGGACAGCATGAACGCCACGAGCATCGTTGCGTTGCGCTGCATCATCGCCTTTGTGGCCTGCCTGCTGCTCTTCCACAAGCGCGCGTTCCGCATCAACCGCGACCTTATGGTCCGCGCCGCCATCATCGGCGCCATTATGGCAACCGAGCTCACTTGCATGTGCCTGGGCTCCAGCCTCACCTCCGCCTCCACCGCCGGCTTTTTACAGAGCCTGACGGTCGTGATCGTGCCGTTTGCCAACGCTGCCCTGCTGCGCCGCGCCCCCGAGCGCAAGGTGCTCGTCGGCACCGCCATCGTCACCTGCGGCATGCTGCTGCTCTCGGGCGCCGACTTTACCAGCCTGAATCCCGGCGCAATCATCATGCTGCTCTCGGCCTTTATCTATGCCAGCCACATTATCGTGGCCAAGCGCTTTGTCGAAGAAGTCGATCCGCTGGCTCTGGGCGTTTGGCAGCTAGGCTTTGGCGGTTTGTTCTCGGGCGTCGCGGCATTCACCTTTGGCGGCTTCACGCTTCCCAGCACGCCCAGCGAGATCGTCGTTGTCGTCGCGCTCGCACTCATCTGCTCTGCCTACGGCTTTATCACCCAGACGCTCGTGCAGCCCCACGTGCCCGCCGAGACCACCGGCTTTGCCTTCTCGCTCGAGCCGGTCTGCTCCGCTGTCTTCTCGTTCTTCCTAGTCGGCGAGGTCCTGAGCCCCATCGCCTTCCTGGGTGCAGCTCTCATCCTCACCGGCGTCATGGCGGCAACCGTCGAGCTTCCGCGCCTCCGCGCACATGGACGCGCTCGTATGGCAGGAGCGCCCGAGCGCGCCTCGTAGACCCCGCTCTTCATGCAGCCGCGGCATAAAGGCAACCGGTGCGCCTTTACAATAGATGCCAACAGAGCATCTGCCATAAAGGAGCCCCATGGACACCGCAACCCGCGACCGCAACATAGCAACTTGGTTGGGCAATGCGCCGCAGCCGGTACGTGACACTACGAACCAGCTGCTCGAGCGCATCGCCCTTTTGCGTGCCGAGCAGACTATCTACCCGGCACAAGACGACATCCTCAATGCCCTCGCCTACACCCCGGCCGACCAGGTCAAAGTTGTCATCTTGGGTCAGGACCCCTATCACGGACCCAACCAGGCCATGGGGCTGTCGTTCTCGGTCCCCGCGACGCAAACCAAGTTGCCGCCGAGTCTGCGCAACATCTATAAGGAGCTCAAAGCCGATCTGGGCTGCCCCATTCCCGCCACGGGAGACCTAACCCCATGGGCACAACAGGGCGTCCTGCTTCTCAACACTACGCTCACCGTGCGCGAGCATGCCGCCAACTCACACGCCAAACTAGGCTGGAGCACGCTCACCGACTACATTATCGAACGCTGCTGCCAGCTGCCCCAACCGGTCGTCTTTTTGGCATGGGGCCGCTTTGCCCAGCAGATGGTCGAAGGTAAGCTCGTCGCAACTGGTGCGGTCAAGGCAACCGATAAGTTCTGTCTGGCCTCCACGCACCCCTCGCCGCTTTCGGCCAACCGTGCCACGGCAGAACTCCCCGCTTTTATAGGGTCGCGCCCCTTCTCGGCAGCCAATCGGCTACTCGAACAGCACGGCTTGACCCCCGTCAACTGGACTTGCCTCGGCTAAAAATCGATGCATCAAAAACGCGCCCGACGGCTTTCCATCGGGCGCGCTTCCTATTCGGGCCAAATAAATTGTGTGCGGCCAGCCTCGCCGCCATCGATCAACAGACTCTGCCCGGTCATAAACCGGTTGGTCACGCCCACAAAGTAGATCCACTCGGCGATCTCTTGGGCGGTTGCCCAGCGCTTAAGCGGTGTGAGCTCCATAATCTGGTTCCACAGGTGCTCGTCTTCCATCACACAACGGTTGAGCGGCGTGATAACGCCGCCCGGGTCCACACTGTTGGCGATGGCCTGCGGTGCCAGGCGGTTTGCAAGGTTCTTGGTGTAGGCGATAACGCCGCCCTTGCTGGCGGCATAGGCGGGAAACTCCGATCCCGTATGCCCGCTCGCCGACCCCACATTGACCACGGATTTAATAGCCGGCGCCGGCTTGGCGGCAAGCCCCTCCCCCACAAAGGCATAGCGCTCGGTCACGTTGATGGTGCCACGCAGGTTGGCGGCGATGTCGTCGGCCGAATCCTGCGTACCGGCAACGTTCACGATTACCTGGGGTTCAATATCGCCTGGAAACGAGTTAGGCTCGCGTACATCAACGATCAGATGGCGGTAGCGCTCGTGTTCGATCGCCGCCGGCAGCAGGTCAAAGCCCACGACCTCGTGGCCCTCGTCCAAAAAGCGCTGCACGCACGCGGCTCCGATACCGCCCGAAGCGCCCGTGATCAAAACCCGCATACTTGCTCCTTAGGCGGTTGCGTGGCGCTCGAGGTACTCGGAGCCCACATTCTCGCGCTCCCAGCCGCGCACAACCTTGTAGCCCACGGGGCTCAGGAAGACTTCGCACAGCAGCTCGGCGACGGCACCCGTCAGCGAGCACATAAGGACCTGCACCCAGGTCCAACCAAAGAACGTGTGGCTCACCACAATGGCAAAGACCAGGTTGTCGATAAACTGGCCAACGCCCGTAGACACATAGGAGCGGAAGGCGAAGCTCGCAAAGTTATTCTTTTTGAGCATACGGCCGAGCGACTGGTTGAGCGTGGAGTTAACCACGGCAGAAACGAGCATTGCCAGCGAAGAGCCCAACACCACGTACCAGGTGCCGCCGATGGTGGCGTTAAGGGCGTTGTTGACCTCGATCATGCCCGTGTCGTAGTAAGCGCCCCACATGCCGGGCGTGAGCGAGCACGTCCAAAAGCACAGGCTGACAGCGAGGTTGACCAGCAGCGCGAGGATAGAGATTTTAATGGACGCCTTGGCGCCAAAACGCTTGCAGATCATGTCCTGGCACAAAAAAGAAACCCAGCTCACCACAAAGCCGCAGTCGAGTGCCAGATACGGCAGGCTGATAAGCTCTTTGTTGGCCAGCAGGTTCATCATGATGACGCTCACGAAAAACAGCGAAACCGTTGCCGCGGGAATGCTCCGCAGCAGGACCTTGTAGTCCTCCATGACCTTCTTGATCATTATGTACTCCTTTGGTTTTAGGTTTAACGAGCAGGATATCGGACCCGAACTGCTCGGACGCCCCGGTCTTGAGACGACGGTGGGTATAATAGCCGCTCACACGGCATAAGGCAAGCAAACGGCGCGGCAGCCCCGCAGGGCCACCGCGCCGATGCGTTAAAAGGCTACGTTGCCAAACTCCGACAGGATAAGGTCGGGATTGTGGTCGGTTGCCCAATCCACGTTCCACGGACTCGTGAACAGCAGCAGCTTACCGCCGCGCATGTCCTCGACACGCAGCGTGTCGCGCGTGAGCGAAAGGCCCGGGATATCGATGGTGTCGGGGTCGTTCTGGATCCAGCGGATGTCCGTATAGGGCAGCGGCTGGCGACGAACCTCAACACGGTACTCGGCCTTGAGGCGGCGCTCGAGCACCTCAAACTGCAGCACGCCGACCACGCCCACAATGACGCTCTCCATGCCGGCACCCAGTTCGCGGAAGATCTGGATGGCACCCTCCTGGGCAAGCTCCTCCATGCCCTTGACGAACTGCTTGCGCTTGAGCGTGTCGACCTGCGTAATGCGAGCGAACATCTCGGGGGCAAACGTCGGGATCTGCGGATACTGCACGTGGCGCTTGCCAGAGCACACAGTGTCGCCGATGCTAAAGATACCCGGATCGAACAGGCCCACGATATCGCCTGCGTACGCCTCGTCCACGATGGCGCGATCGTCGGCCATCATCGACGTGCCCGTGGCAAGCTTGAGTTTGCGGTTGCCCTGCACGTGGAAGGCATCCATGCCGCGCTCGAACTTGCCCGAGCAAATGCGCACAAAGGCGATGCGGTCACGGTGGTTCTTGTCCATGTTGGCCTGGATCTTAAACACAAAGCCGCTAAAGTCGTCGCGGCAGGGATCGACCGGCTCGCTGGTGAGCGTATCGGTATAGGCACGCGGCGTCGGGGCCAGGCGCAGGAACTCCTTGAGGAAGGGCTCCACGCCAAAGTTGGTGAGCGCCGAGCCAAAGAACGCCGGGCTCAGCTTGCCGCAGGCCACGGCATCCAAGTCGAGCTCGTCGCCGGCGCCATCGAGCAGCTCGATGTCGTCCATCAGGTTCTTATGGTTCTCCTCGCCGATGAGCTCATCCATGGCAGGGTCGCCCAGCTCGGCCTCGACCTCGGCGACCTTCTTGGTGGCGTTGGCGTGGCCGTCGCCCTCAAAGGCAATGACGCGACGAGTCTGACGGTCGAACACGCCACGGAAATTGCGGCCGCTGCCGATCGGCCAGTTCATGGGATACGTATTGATACCCAGGACGTTCTCGATCTCTTCCATGAGCTCAAACGGATCGCGAGCCTCGTGGTCGAGCTTGTTCACAAAGGTGAAGATGGGAATGTGGCGCAGCGTACAGACCTTAAAGAGCTTTTTGGTCTGGGCCTCGACGCCCTTGGCGCCGTCGATGACCATAACAGCAGCGTCGGCGGCCATAAGGGTAC
>CAJLLB010000032.1 GCA_905207425.1 uncultured Collinsella sp. | reverse complement strand
CGGGTAAAGCCGGCACGCAGGTTGAGCAGTGGATCGTGCGGGGCAATGCCCAGCTCGGCCGCCTGCTCGGCGTTAGCTCGAACGGCCTCGACCGTGCGGTAGCCAACCGAGACAATCGGCGTTCCGCCAACACGCTCGACCTCGGCAAAAATCGACTTGTCCTCAAGATCGGCCGTCAACAGCTCACGGTAGGCGTCAAACGGCACAAAGATGTTCTCCTCAAATATGGGCTCGCCGTCGGCCGTACGCACGCGCTTGATATGCAGCAGCAGCGCGTCCTTCTGCAAACCAAAGAACTCCATCTCGTTTTGGCGCGCCGGAACAATCTGGCGATCGACCACATGTGCACCGGCCTTCATGTCATTGTCGGCACACAGCGCGGTAAACGTCTGCAGCGTCGAGGCGTGGAACTGGCGATTGATGTGCGGCGTGGAAACAAAGGTACCGCGGCCCTGCTGCTTAACCAGGTAGCCATCGGAGCACAACTCCTCGACGGCGCGACGCACCGTAATTCGGCTCACGTCGTACTGCTCGGCTAGCTCAAGCTCGGACGGAATACGCTCCTTGGGTGCATAAACACCTTTCTCGATCGCATCCTTGATCTCGTCATAAATCTGCTGGTAAAGCGGTGCATTTTTGGGCGCAGGCATATCTGATCACTCTTATCGAAATATCGAAAAAACTAATACGTATATAACGTCTAGTTTCATATTATCTCATATTGATAAAACGATACACCATCCCTACCAAAAAGCGACAGCTTCATTTTGGTAGGTTTTATCTGGGCAAACGAAAGTCCCTCGAAAGCAACGGGGCTTTCGAGGGGCTCATGCGGAAGGGTTGCGCCGGGCCGGCAAAATGCCAATACCCTACTTGCCGTCGTCCTGCTGCAGGCTGTCCTGCTCGCTGAGGCGCGCCTGCCTGCTGGCCATGCGTGCGGGCTTGTCGGGATCGGGAACGGCCGTGGGCATGGGCTCGTCGACATGACCGCCCCACCAGCCGCCCACAAAGTTGAGCGTGTGGAACACGTTGATCACGGCGCCGGGATCAACGTCGCACACCAACTTGATAATGTCCTGGCTCTCGTAGGTCGAAACAACGGTGTTCAGCAGGTACATCTTTTCGCGGCTGTATCCGCCGATGACCTCGGCACAGCTAATGCCGTGCTGAAAATGGTCAACATAGGCGGTCATGACCTCGTCTGCCTTGCGCGTCGTAATCTGCAGCGTCACGCGGTCGTAGCGACGATAGAAACTGTCGATGGTCTTGGTCGAAATAAACTGGAACACGATGGAGTATGCCGCGTTGTCCCAGCCAAACATAAAGCCAAAGATCGCCAGGATAAAGCAGTTGAAACCAAAGATGACACCCCAGATAGTCTTGCCCGTGTGATTGGAGACCCACAGCGCGATAAAGTCGGTGCCGCCGGTGGATGCGCCGGACTTTAGCGCGATGGCAGCGCCCAGACCCGAGACCACGCCGCCAAAAATGATGAGCATGATCTTGTCGCCCAAAAACGGAGCAAAGTGAAAGATGTTGAGGAACAGCGATGAGAGCACGACCTGCATCATCGAGAAGATGACGAAGCGCTTGCTGATGCCGCTCCAGCATAGGAGCGCCACGGGAATGTTGAGCGCAAGCATACCGAGCGAGATGTCGATGTGGACGCCGCCCAGCGAGGTAACGCGATCGAGTAGGACCGCGACGCCGGTGAGACCGCTCGGAAGCAGGTCGGCGGGTTGAATGAACGCCTGGATCAGAAATGTCTGGAGAACGGCAGAAATGGTGACCGCCACGGCGGTGATGGCGCGGCGGACGATGGTGAGGCGGCCGAGCACGAGCACGCGATCCGTGAGCTGTTCGATGGCGTTCGCCACGTAGGCTCCCTTCGAAGGCAGATGTAGTTGTGGGGCATGCCCGCGATTGTAGCATGGAGCGTGCGGGGGCGCTTCAATTCACCCTCTCTCGACAACCAAAGCGGGACCAGCAACCCCACGACCAAAGGCCCAAATTACAAGTGAGTAGACTTTACGCGACCTGCAGAGCACACCCAAAACCGCCACCCCTGTGACCTGCGGTTTTACTAGAGCAGATGCGCTTTGTGCTCGTCCTGCACCAAAAAGTCTACTCACTTAGTCCGAATCGAAGCCAAACGGATCAAAATCGAAACCAAATTGAGCCAGTCCACCGCAAAAAACGTTTGAACCCGTGCTTCTCGCGGCGGATTGACACTACAAAGCGGCCAAAATGTCGGTCAGATTATCAATAACGGCATCGGCTCGCGATTGATCGAGGTTGACGCCCTCGTGCGGGCGCAGTGCCAGGACGCGGGCGCCGGAACGTTTGCCAGCCTCGATGCCCAAAGGCGAGTCCTCGATAACCAGGCACTCGGTAGGCTCCACCTCCAGCGCCTCCATGGCACGCAGGTAGATCTCGGGGTCGGGCTTAAACGCACTGCACTCGTGACCGCTGATAGTGTAGTCCAGCACGTCGGCAATACCGGCAATCTCCACTAGCTCGTCGATCAGCTCGCGATAGGACGAGCTCGCGATGGCACACTTCACGCCGCGCTCGTGCAGCTCACGCATCACCGGCTCCGTCTGCTCGTTGAGAAGCTCGGCATACGGAACGGGGTGGTCCGGGCTGTAGACCTGCTTGTACTCCACGCGCAGGCGCTCGCGCAGCTCAACATCGTCGGGCACCAGTGCCTCCCAAATGGCAGGCTCGTTAGACCCCGAAAGATCGGGGATCTCGTCAAAGTGGAACCCCTTCTCTTCCATAAACGCCACGCGACGACGGTTGTAGAACCACTCGGTATCGACCAGCACGCCGTCCATGTCAAACAGCACTGCTTTGATCATACGCATCTCCTCCCACCTGCCAAAAAGAGACAGGTTTATTATGGTAGGTTTTATCTTGGGTTTTGCGACGCGACAGGCGTGCCCTCCCCAAAGCAAAAAAGGGGACGGGGCGCAAACCCCATCCCCTCTCAATCAACCCGTAAGGTCTACTTACTTGTGATTAGTAGGAAAGCTTCCACATGTAGCGACGCATGGTCAGCGGGTGCTGACGGGCCTCGGCGATCTGGTTGCCGTACTCGCGCATAACGGCGAGGTGCAGCAGCGGGTTGAAGTAGGTGACGACGCTCGCGGGCACGGCGTCAGCCAGGCCGTAGTCCTTGGAGTCGATCAGAGCGACCTTGGCGCCCATGCGCTTAAGGAAGGTGAGGGCGCGGGCGTCCATCGGACGGGTAGCGCCATCGGACATGAAGAAGACGTAGGGCTTACCCTCGGTGGAAACCTCGAACGGGCCGTGGAAGTACTCGCCGGTGTTGTAGGCGGCGGCGTCGATCCACTGCATCTCGGTGAACAGGAAGGCAGCGTGAGAATAAGCCATCTTCTCGGAGGCACCGGAAGCCATGAAGTAGATCATCTTGTCGTCCTTGAAGTCCTCGGCGAACTTCTTGGCGAGTTTCTTGCAGGATTGAGCGGCGTTCTCGCAGAGCTCGAAGACGTTGGTGAGGCCGGTGATCATGTCCTCGTAGTGGTCATAACCCTCGGTCTGCTGAAGGATCTCGACAGCAAGAGCGATGGCATAGCCGGGCTTCTCGCACTTGGCAGCGAAGTTGGCGTGGAAGCCGTGAACGATGACGTAGTCAGCGTCGACGGTCAGAGCGGAGCCAGCCTTGTTGGTAAGGGAGACGACCGGGCAGTTGTGCTTCTTGGCGGTCTTGTTGGCCTCGACGGTCTCGGGCGTGGAGCCACCGAGGGAGCAGGTGATCACGAAGGTGTGCTCGTTGACCCAGGAAGGCGTGTCGTAGTTGAACTCGTTAGCGGTGAAGATCTGAACGTTCAGCTTGTCCGTGTTGTTGGCCAGGAAGTACTTGGCGGGGTAAAGGTCGGACATGGAGGCACCGCAGCCGACGAAGGCGACGCTGTGGATCTCGTGGTTGGACAGGACGTCAGCGACGATCTGCTTAGGGAGGTTAAGGTCGATCTCGTACATCTGACACATTCCTTTCGATTTTTGCGGCGCCACTTTGCCGGACGCACGCAGGGTTACCGTGATTTGGACCGAGTCGTCGGCCCGTTAAGAATGCGACAAAGGGACTGTCCCATTGTCACGTATAGGGATGGAAGCCTGCCTGGGGTATGGGATGCCAGGCAGGCCCCCGGGGGAAAGCGGTTAGACGCTTGGTCGCGACTAGGCCAGGATGCCGGCCGCGGAGAGGGCGATGCCGCCCACGATGGCGATCACGAGAAGCCAACCGGTGTTGACGTTCTTCTTGATGAGCCAGTACATAAGGCCGGTGAGGCCAAGGGAGATCATCTGGGGCATCATGCCGTCCAGGATGTCCTGGATAACGACGGTGCCCTCAGCGAACTGCAGCGGGGTGGTGGCGCCGATCAGCGTGGCGATCATGCCGCCTACGGACATAAGACCCACGATGCCGCAGACATACATGAGCTTCTCCATGAGGTCGCCGCCCTGAAGCTTGCTCAGGTACTCGTGGCCGCCCTGATAGCCCATCTTGGCTGCGAACCAAGTGATCAGCACAGAGGGGACGATGGAGATGAGCATGGCCAGGATCGGGCCCATGATGGAGCCCTGCTGAGCCAGCTGAACGCCCAGACCAAAGGCGATAACACGGATGGTGCCCTGGAAGAAGGAGTCACCGATGCCGGAAAGCGGGCCCATAAGGGAGGTCTTGACCGCGTTAATCGAATCGGGGTTGAAGTTATCGGGATCCTTGGCGTACTCCTCCTCCATGGAGGCGGTGAGGCCCAGGATAAAGGCGCTCGTCTGCGGGGTGCAGTTGTAGAACGCCATGTGACGGTGGTAAGCCTCTTTCTTAGCAGCGAGCTGCTTGGGGTCGGACTCGTCCGGATAGAGGCGGTCGAGCGTGGGAACCATGCCGTAGAGGAAGCCCATGTTCATCTGACGCTCGTAGTTCCAAGAGGCCTGGATGGCCCAGGAGCGCCAGAAGAACTGGCTGACCTTCTTGTTCAGGGACACGTCCTTGGTTGCGGTTGCCATAGTGTGTTCCTCCTTAGTCTTCGTCGTCTTCGAGCGGATCGTAGTCGGAATCGACACCGGCGGCTGCATGGGACCCGTTGAACTTGAAGCCCATGAAGACGACAGCCAGGCACACACCGATCAGAGCGACCGCGATGACGGACAGGTTGAGGTAAGCGGCGAGCAGGAAACCGATGAACAGGAACGGAGTCATACCCTTCTTGATCATCATGGTGAGCAGCAGGGCCAAGCCGTAGGCGGTCATGATCTTGGTCGAAACGTTAAGACCAGTGGACAGCCACTCGGGAACCATGTTGACGATGGCCTGAACCAGGTCGGTGCCAACAAAGACGGCGAGGAAGATCGGCAGGAAGTACATGATGGCGTACAGACCGGAGCCGGCGCAGATGTGCATACGATAGGCGGTCTTGAACTTTCCGTTATCGATCGCGCTATCTGCCACATGGGTGAGGGCGGCGATGATGGAACGGAACACGATGCCGAGGAGCTGACCCAGGACGGCGACCGGGATGGCGATCGTCATGGCGGTCTCGGCAGAAGCATCGGTCAGGCACGCAAAGGCAGCGGCCACGATGCCGCCCAGGACCATATCGGGCGGAACGGCGGCGCCGACCTGCACCAGGCCCATGGACACGAGCTCGACGGCGGCACCGACGGCAAGGCCGGTGGGCACATCGCCCAGCAGCAGACCGACGAGCGTAGCGCCAACGAGGGGCTGCTCGAAGTTAAGACGACCGAGCAGGCGGGAGTCCCACATGCAGAACACGCCGACGAGGCCGACGAGCACCGCACTGATGAACGTATTCATACCCTTCTCCTTTCAGTCAGGCAAAAGCCTGGTTGATTACAGCTTGGCGTCGATGTCGACGCTCTGATACGTAGGGGTCTGCTGGACATAGAGCTTGATGCCCATGTCGAGCAGCTGGTTGACGTCGGCCTTCTGGGTGGCGTCGAGGAAGACGGAGCTGTCCTTGCCGCCGACCTGATCGGCACCGTCGTGGTTGGCGGTGGCGCCCAGGTTGATGGCGTCGAGCTTGTAGCCCTGACAGAACTGCAGCATCTCGGCAGTGTTGCCAAAGACGAACATGACGCGCTCGCCGAGGGTGTTGAGCTTATCCATCTTGGCGAGGGCACGCTCGACGGTGAAGACGTTCAGGCGCACGCCCTGGGGCTTGGCCAGCTTAAGAGCGCCCTTCTTGATGTCATCGTTGGCGGCAGCGTTGTCGACGACGATGATGCGCTCGGCCTGAACCTTGGTGGTCCAAGTAAAGACGACCTGGCCGTGCAGCAGACGGTAGTCAAGACGTGCGAGGACGATCTTGGCGGGACCGGAGCTGTGACGGGACGCCTTGGCCTTCTTGGCGGGAGCCGCGGCGGCCTCGACCGGTGCGTTGGGGTTGGTCAGACCGGTGCGGGCCTCATTGATGAGGGCCGCGAGCTCGGCGCCCTTGACGGGGGCGGGGCTCATAGCAAGCGTGAGCGCCAACGGGATGTTGAAACCGCTGACAACCGTGAACTTCGTGCCGTTCTTGGAAAGCTCGACCATGTTGTTGTTGACCGAGCTGCCGAGCATATCGGTCAGCACATAGACGGTGTCGTCCGCGTTGAACGTGGCGATCATAGCCTCAACCTTATTGGTGATGGGCTCCTTGTCGTCACGAGCAAGCGACACGACGTGGACGTTCGACACGTCGCCGAGAACCATCTCGAGCGTGTCTTTGGCGCCTGCGGCCAGGCCGCCATGAGATGCGAGAATGATCTGATTCATCTTGCCTCCTCCTTTTCGTTATGGTCATTATAACGTCTTATACGTTGCTTATATTGCTAATTAGTATAAAGACCGTTCGCGGGTGAAAATCGACCGTTGACGGGTTTAACGTACTCGAAACGTTGGACTGGGTAGGCCGGCGCTAGCTGGATAACCCCAGGTCAGACCCTGCGCGCAATCCCCTATCGCACGAAGTACCAGGGGCTTTCCTGTACGGTGGGTTCCAGCGCAATGCCGGTGCGTTCCTTAAACAGATCCATGTCCTGAGATTTTTCGGTCCACCACGCGTTGGGCTTAAAGGTCATGCTCTCAATGACATGACCGACAAACACACTGTTGCGCAGCTTGGAGAAGTCGGTGTTCATAATCAGGATGGACGCGAGCACCAACACGATGCCCAGGACTTTAATCGCGCCGGCGGGCTCGGCGTAGACACCAATGCCCACCAGTACGGTGACGACCGTCTCGAAAGACATTACGACGGGAACTTTCGATGTCTCGAGCCCCATGGACAGACCCTGCATATATAAGATGTAAGCAACGGCTGTGGGGATGAGTCCAAAGCCAAGGAACAGCAGCAGCAGCTGTGGCGACATTGCCGCGGCGACATCCGGCCACGGAGCCGCGATAGCTGCCATAACCGCACCGCCAAAAACAAAGCCCCAAAACGTGACAGCCAGCGGGTGGACCGTCTTGGTTGCTATTCGGCTAAACACCGCGAGCGACGCACCACAAAGGCCTGCAATCACGCCCGACGTGACGCCCCAAACCGAAAAATGAAAACCGGAAAGGTCGCCATTGGTCACTGCAAGCACGCAGCCTACGATGTTAAAGACAATGGCAACGAGCTTGTTGGGGGTCACGTCCTCGCGATAAAGCACGCGGCCGAGCATGACGCCAAACACCGGCGAGGTGTAGAGCAGCACCGAGGCCGTGGACATGCCCACCTCGCCCATGCACTCGTAATAACAGGTGTTGGCGGCGGCCAAACCGACGATGCCGACAAGCGCACAGGGAACAAGCTCTTTAGGGCTTGCCTTGAACAGGGCCAGCGGACCCTGAGCCACGGTAGACCCCTCACCCGGACGGCAGCCCATAAACATCAGGACCGGCGCCAAGATAAGCGCTCCGACCAACAAGCGAAAGGCAGCCATGCTCTGGGACGAAACGCCCATGGCCGAGATGCCGTTTACAAAGATTCCGATGCTGCCCCACATAAGCGCGGCGATCAGCACCAGCACATAGCCCAGATTGCTTTTCTTCAACGCAGCCTCCTCGGTATTGTTTCCAATATGTTTCGTACTACGTTATAGTCGTTATATACATTTTTCAAGACACAAATCGGCGAGCGGATAAGTGATCCGTTTTCCTCCGCCCCCAGCGGATTACTGGGCGGTTGCGGTGAAATAGTTCCTAAATAGAGGCTTCAAGCCCCCAAGCAGGAACTATTCCACCGCAACTTATGAGGACATCGAGCTGTTAGGCCGCTCTATCCCCTAGTAGTCCAGCTTCCACATGTAGCGGCGCGTCATGTAGTCCTTGTGGGTGACGGCAGAGAGCGCACGCATGTACACGTTGTTGAGGATCGGGGCAAAAATCAGGTGATTGAAGTACTCGCTCACGCTGTCCTTGATGTCGTTGAGGCCGAGCTCCTTGGCGTCGAGCTGATAGACGCGCTCGCCACCGTACTGGTTGACGAAGCGGATGCCGCGCTCGTCGTTGCAGCGGCTGCGGCCGACGCTGATGAGCTGGAACAGCGAGGTGCGCTTGTCCAGGATCTCGAAGGGGCCGTGGAAGAAGTCGCAGGTGTTGATGGTGCAGGAGTCGATCTGCAGCATCTCCTGCACGTTGCAGATGCTAAAGACGTAGGCGGCACCAAAGAGCGGACCCTGAGCCATCACGTTGATGCAGGGCTTGTCGGCGTTTTGCTCGGCCCACTTGGCGGCGAGCGGACGGGTGTACTCGACGGCCTTGCGATAGATGGGGTCAACCAGGTCGAAGGCGGCCATAGCGGTCTCATACTCGGCATAGCCCTCGGTCTGCTGCGTAAGCTCCATGGCGATCATGGTCACGACGGCGGAGTTGGTACGGCCCATGCAAGACTCGTCGACGGCCAGGCTGTCATACTGAATCTTGTAGTCGCAGACCTCGGTGAGGCCGGACTCATCGACATAGATGGCGATGGTGCTGGCGCCGTGGTCCTTGGCGACCTGGGCGGCGACGATGGTCTCCTTGGTGCCGCGCATGGACACGACGACGGTCAGGGTGTTCTCGTTGACATAGGCGGGCGTGGCGTGCACGAACTCATTGCTGGTGTAGCTGGAGCTCACGACCTGCGTGGCCTCGTGCTCCATAAAGTACTGGGCAGGATAGTTGCCGCCGTTGGATCCGCCGGCGCCAATCCACACGACGCGCTTGATGCCGCCCTTGTCTGCCTTGTCGGCCAAAACCTGGGAGACGACGTCCTTAACCTGTTCCTGAGTAGTCATCGTGCATCAGCCTTTCTTCTCGTTTGATGCTCTCGATGGCATACAAGTTACATACATGTTTTGGTTATGTCGACTAGTTGTATGCTATATTTGTCTTAAAAAATTTGCTGATACGGTTTTCGATAACTTGATACCAGCGGTTTTGTTGTTGTATTGAATACATGCTTGATTAGATACGCATACAGGTTAGATACAGGTTGATCGCATGAACGCTTCATCTAAAAAGAGACTGACCCAATACGAGCGCTTGGCGGGCATGCTGCGCGACCGCATCGCCTCCGGCACCTACGCGCGCGGAGACAAGCTGCCGTCCGAGATGGAACTCATGGACGAATCGGGGCTGTCGCGCAGCACCGTACGCCACGCCCTTAAGGTGCTCGTTGACGAGGGCCTGGTGCGCACCGAGCGCGGGCGTGGCGCCTTTGTGGCCGACACGCCGGCACTCCACGAGAACAACCTGATGTTTTCGAGCTACACGACACAGGTCCAGGGTCAGGGTATGAAGCCCACCACGCGCACGGTGGACTCGGGCTTTGCCAAGGCCGCGGGCAATGCGGCCAAGTTCTTCGATGTCGCCGTGGGCAGCAAGCTCGTCAAACTTGTCCGCCTGCGTTATCTGGACGATGCGCCGCTGTGCCTGGAGACCACCTATCTACCACCGAGCTTTGAAGCACTCATCGATCGCGATATCAACGGTTCGCTCTACGCCACGCTGCGCCAGGAATTCCATCGCGCGCCGGCACAGGGACATAAGACCTTTGAGGTGTGCTATGCCTCGCAAAACGAGGCGTTTTTGCTCAACGTTGGGCGCGGGCAGGCGCTGATCCTGATCACCGACTACGTGTACGACACCGACGGCCGACCGCTCCATGTCTCCAAGCGCATCCAGCGCACCGACCGTGCCAAATACACCGAGCCCATCGGCTAACCTGCCAAAATAAACCTGTCCCTAAATGGTAGGTTTGAGGAGGTCGGGGAACCAGGTTGGTTTGGGTTGGTTGGGGACGCGCTCGGCTAGGACCAACTCCATCCAGCACATGTCGTACCAGCGGCCGAACTTTTGGGCGCAGCGATCGAAGGCGCCCACCAGGCGATACCCCATATGGGCATGGAAGTCCTGGCTGTTGTGCGTCAGGTACTCATCGTCCTTGTCGTGCGGCACGGCGATGAGGGCGCACATGTTGGTGATACCCATCGCGATCAGGCATTGCTTAAGCGCGTCATGCAGCTTGCGGCCCAGCCCGCCGTGGCGCACATCACGCGCCAGGTAGATCGATGTCTCGACCGACCAGTCGTATGCCTCGCGGCTGTTGAGCGGACTCACATAGGCATAGCCTACCGGACGCCCGTCCAGTTCCATCACCAGATACGGATAGCGCTTGAGCGTGCGCTCGATGCGCCCGGCGAACTCCTCAACGCTCGGCACCTCGTATTCGCAGGTAATCGCCGTCTGGCGCACATACGGCTCATAGATGGCAAGCAACGCCGGCGCGTCTTCGGGCGTCGCCAGGCGAATCGTCGGCTCGGACATCTCGGTCATACAACCCTTCTCCCCCAAAAGCAAAGGCCACCCTGCGCCAAACCCAGCGCAAGGCGGCCCCTCGTCATTACATCAGGCTACAGGACAGCCGCCAACGCGTCGATGTCCTCCTGCGTCGTTGCCCAGCTGGTGCAAAAACGCACCACCGTGTGGGTCTCGTCGTACTTTTCCCAGTACTCGATCGAGGCATGCTCGCGAATGCGAGCCATGTCCTCGTTGGGCAGAATCACGAACTGCTGGTTCGTGGGCGTCTCCAAAAAGAACTGGTAACCGCGCTCGTGCAGCACACGGCGTAGCGCCTGGGCCGTCTCAATCGCCTGTCGACCAATCTCAAAATACAGGCCGTCGGTAAAGAGCGCCTCAAACTGGACGCCCGTCAGGCGGCCCTTGACCAACAGCGCGCCGTGCTGCTTAATGCGCGGAATGGGATGCGCCGGAGCGTGCATGCCGCAAAACACCACGGCCTCGCCGCAGAGCGCGCCGCACTTGGTGCCGCCGATGTAGAACACGTCGCACAGCTGCGCCAGCTCGGGCAGGGTAATGTCGCACTCATCTGCCGCCAGCGCATAGGCCAGGCGGGCGCCGTCCACAAACAGCGGAATCTCACGCTTCTGGCACACCGCATGAATCGCCGCGAGCTCGGCCTTGGAATACAGCGTGCCGTACTCGGTCGACAGGCTCACGTACACGGCGCCCGGGAACACCGTGTGCTCGTAGCTCTCGTTTTCGTAGAACACCTGGATATAGTTCTCGAGGTCCTCGGCGTGCATCTTGCCCTCGTAGCCGGGGATGGTGAGCACCTTGTGGCCGCCAAACTCGATGGCGCCCGCCTCGTGACAGGCGACGTGGCCAGTCTCGGCGGCAACGACGCCCTCGTAGGGCGCAAGCAGCATGTCGATCACCGTCGCGTTGGCCTGCGTACCGCCCACCAGAAAAAACACGTCGGCATCGGGGGCCTGACAGGCCTCGCGGATAAGCTGCTTGGCACGCTCGGTGTGCGCATCGGTACCGTAGCCGGGCTGCGGCTCCATGTTGGTGTCGACGAGTGCCTGCAGCACTGCCGGATGTGCGCCGTGGGAATAGTCGTTGTTAAACGCGAGCATGGCAATCCTCTCTTACCGGGTATCGGTCAGATGATTCAAACGGAGTTATTGTACGCCGTTGGGATAGGCAATGCGCGCGGCAAGACACTCAAGTGCCAGTACCAGAGCAAAACCGCAGCTCACGTCACTCAAAAAGTGCGCTCCGATCACGATGCGGCCAAACGCGACGAGCGCCGCGACCACAGCCGCCGTCCAAAAGACCACCCGGCGGCGCGACGGCTTTTCCTTAAAGGCCGTCGCGGGAAGCCCGGCGAGCATAAGACCGATCGCCGCGTGCGCCGTGTGTCCGCTCGCAAACGACTTGAAGCCGTCCTTAATCACGCCGGCGGCAATAAAGGACCACTTGTCGGGGTTGCCGATCACCCACCACGGCTGAAAATCGAGCCCCTGCGTCACCTCGATCACGCGCATGCGCGGACGCGACCACAGCGGCTTGACGATCACGTTGAGGATAATGGCCTGAGCGACCCACACGGCAAGCACCATCAACGCCCAGCGCGTGAGCTCGTCGGACTCGGTCGTGCGCGTGAGGCGATAGACGATAAGGTTGGCGGCGATAACCAGCACAAATGTCAGCACCAACTGAACAGCGATGAGTTTGCCGCCAACCTTCAGGGACGAGACGATCTCGTAGCCGGTCAGGCCAACATTGACGAGGATGCCGAGCACGGCGAGCCATTTGCTTCCCCTGGAGTCGGGACGCACCGCGCGCACGAGCATAACGCCCGCGATGCTCGCCGTCAGCTCGAACGGCAGCTCGCCGGCGGCCTCGATAAAGCGACCGTACATGCTGCCGATATTGAACAGCGCGCTCGAGATCTGATAATCGAAGAAACTGCCCACGCCCAGACAAAGACACAGGACAACCGCGATCATGGCGACATCTTTCTTGTAGATGTATCCGAACATGCTTTCCTTTCGATGGAGCCAGATTGCCCAAATGGGGCGTTTGCAGCGTCGACCCGTTAGTCGTCGTCGCTGGCACCCAGCTGTTGCAGCAGCATGAGCGCGGCCGCCACGGGGCCGGTGCCGTCGTTGGCGTCGAGACCGCGACCCAGGCCGCTGCCCGCGCCGGCGCCCGCCTTGTAGGGCACCGATAGCTTGCGGCTCTTGGGGAAGTTCACCGCGCCATAGCGATTCTTGAACTCAAAGGCCACCTTCTTGGGAACGTCAACCCCCAGGAAGGTAATGCGTCCACCACTGAGCGTGACGCTCTCGAGCCCCAGGCGCTCGCCGCGAATACGGATGCGCGCGCGGTTGAACAGGTTGAGTCCCGCCAACGGCAGTTCGCCATGCGCGGCCTCGGTCTCCTCCTGCACCTCGTCGATACTCTCCAGGTCCTCAGCCGCAGCGAGCTTGCGGTACACGAGCACGCGCTGGTCCACCGCCGGCATGTACTCCTCGGACAAGAAGTAGTCGGCCGGCAGGTTAATGCCCACGCTCGCCGCCTCCACGCCGGCATCGTCGTCGCCGCGCGCCTCGGCCACGGCCTGCCCCAGCATCTGCGTAAACAGGTCAAAGCCCACACTCGACAGGTTGCCGTGCTGCTCGGCGCCCATGAGCGAGCCGGCACCACGGATCTCCAGGTCACGCATGGCGATGCGCATGCCGCTGCCCAGGTCCTGAAACTCGGAAAGTGCGGTCAGGCGTGCCGTAGCCTCCTCGGTAAGCGGCAGCTCGCCCGGGAACATAAAGTACGCATAGGCCTGCGTGGCAGAGCGGCCCACACGGCCCTTGAGCTGGTAGAGCTGCGCCAGACCTAGGCGCTGCGAGTCCTCGATGATCAGTGTGTTGGCGGTCGAGTTGTCGATGCCGCTCTCCACGATGGTCGTGGCGATAAGCACGTCGATCTTCTTGGTCGCGAACTCGATCATCACGTCCTCGACCTCGCGGGGGCTCATCTTGCCGTGTGCCACACCCACGCGCGCCTCGGGCGCGGCCTCGTGCACGCGCGCCACGGCATCGTCGATGGTCTTGACGCGGTTGGACACGTAGTACACCTGGCCGCCGCGGCCCACCTCCAGGCGAATCGCCGCACTCACCACGTCGGGGTCGTACTCCCCCACGTGCACGATCACGGGACGACGCCCGGTCGGCGGCGTGGTGATCAGGCTCATGTCGCGCACGCCGCTCGTGGCCATCTGCATGGTTCGCGGAATAGGCGTTGCCGAGAGCGTGAGCACGTCGATTTGCTCGCGCAGGTTCTTGAGCTGCTCCTTGTGATGCACACCAAAGCGCTGCTCCTCGTCGATGATCACCATGCCCAGGTTCTTGGGGTTCACGTCGGCAGAAAGCAAGCGGTGCGTGCCGATGAGCACGTCGATCGTGCCCTCGGCAAACGCCTTAAGCGCGCGCTTTTGCTGCGCCGGGGTGCGGAAGCGGCTGAGCACTTCGACCTCGAGGCCAAACGGGGCAAAGCGCTCAAAGAACGTCTCATAGTGCTGCTGGGCCAGAATGGTCGTGGGGCAGAGCACCATGACCTGGCGGCCGGAGTCCACGCACTTAAACGCCGCGCGCAGGGCAACCTCGGTCTTGCCAAAGCCCACGTCGCCGCACAGCAGGCGGTCCATGGGCTTGGGCGCTTCCATGTCGGCCTTGATGTCGGCAATAGCCTCCAGCTGGTCGCGCGTCTCGTCGTAGGGAAAGCTCTCCTCCATCTCGATCTGCTCGGGCGTGTCGGGCGGGCAGGCGATACCGGTAATCGACGAGCGGCGTGTATACAGGTCGACCAGGTCAAACGCCAGCTTTTTGGCATTCTTGCGCGCCTTGTTGGTAGCCCGCGTCCAGTCGGCGGTGTTGAGCCTGGTCAGGCGCGGCTTGTCGCCGTCGGGGCCAACGTAGCGCGTGATGCGGTCGACCTGCTCGAGCGGCACGTAGAGCTTGTCGCCGTCGGCATATTCCAGCAAAAAGTAGTCGCGCTCCTTGCCGCCCACTTCCTGGCGCGCGATCTCGCTAAAGAGCGCGATGCCGTGAGTGGCGTGCACCACGTAGTCGCCCGGCTTCAACTCGTTCAGCTCCGCCACGGTAAGTGCCTGACTGCGGTCTATCTCACCCCGAAGCGAATAACGCTGATAGCGTTCGAACAACTGGTGGTCGGTATAGAGACAAAGCCGGAGCCCGTTGTCCACGAAACCTTCGTGCAGGGTGACGGGAAGTGCCGCGAACTTCACCTTCGGGAATCCTTCCGATGCGAAGATATTCCCCAAGCGCTCTATCTGCGCCTTGTTATCGGAAAGGATGCAGACTTTGTAACCCGCTTCGCTTCGGTCATGTATATCTTTGGCAAGCAGCTCATAACGTTTATTGAAAGCGGGCTGCGGCAGGGTATCGAAAACGACCGTACGGGAGGCGGACAGCTCCTTCGGGCCGTCCCCCCGCAGCAGCAGCGTCCTGTCCTCCAGCGCCGACGACAACTGCCGGGCACTCGTCACACGTGCATCCACCCGTTCGGGCGCATCGGCCTCGGCCAGCATCTTTTTACGGATGTCGTCCACCCGGCGCAGCGTATGGCTCAGGTCGTCGGCCCACCACACGGCTTCGCCGGCAAACTCCGGAAGCGACACGCTGTGGCCGGCGCTTACGCTCCCCTTCATGTCCGGCACTATCTCCACCTGTTCGAGCTTCTCCGTGGAGAGCTGCGAAGCGATGTCGAAACGGCGGATAGACTCCACCTCGTCGCCGAAAAAGTCGATACGGCAGGG
>CAJLLB010000031.1 GCA_905207425.1 uncultured Collinsella sp. | reverse complement strand
CCGTCGCCCGACTCACACAGGGCCATGGGGCGCATTGACAGACGGGCGATCCTACCCGTGCCGGAATGACGAACATGGCTGCGCTCCTCGCTTTTGAGCGCGGTCGAGCCCGTGAGCAAAAGTGTCCCCCGTTCGTTGCCGCTCGCGTCCACGAAACGCCGGGCGGCATCCCAAACCTCGAGCACCTCCTGCCATTCATCGACCAGGTGTGGCGCATCGCCGATGAGCGCCAGGCTTGGGTCGACCTCTGCCGCCGCACGCTGCGCAGGCTCATCGAGCCTGGAGACGCTCGCCGAGCGAGAGAGCGCCGTCCAGGTCTTGCCGCACCATTTGGGGCCGTTGATCTCCACACAGCCAAACGCCCGCATAAGGGTGTCGAGGCGCTCCTCTATGAGCCGGGGCCTATATCCCTTTTGGGTCAATCTCTTTGGTGCATCCATAGACGGCCGTCCCTCTCTATCACGCGATATGCGAAATTACGCCATTCTCAATGCTGATTTTACGCTACTTTCAATGTAGTTTTTACGCCATGACAGATGTAGTTTTTACGCCATTTTCATTGAAGGTTTTACGCTTGGCATCCTTAGCGCGACCCATTCCGAGCATCACATCAGAGCGTGCTTGGTTATCTCCGCTCGCACATCTCGGCAAACGAAATCAGCTTGGCATCTCCCCTGCTCGCCGCAGCTTCCTGACATCCTTGCGTAAAGCCTCGCTTCGAGAAGATCGCATAGCTTTTGTGCTGCCGCCTAAAGAGCTCGCTTCGATGCACGAGCTTTTGCAGCACGTCTTCGCCCACCGGTTCATTGCGCCATTTGCATTCCGCAAACAGCGCAGTGCCCTCGCCATCGTCAACAATCAAGTCGATTTCTTCCTGCGTATGCGTGCGATTATCCGTCCCCCACCAGCGCCCAACGCTTGCCGGAACCACATCAAGCTGGCCCGCCCGCGCGAGTTCGTACACGTATTGTCTGCATATAATCTCAAAGACCGTACCCATATAATCCGATACGTGCGGCTCAATGCGCTCATACGCCATCTCGGCCATATCGTTTTGAATCAGCCCGATGTTCTGCGGAACAAACTTGTACCAGAACCTAAACATCTGGTCGCTCAGCAGATACACGGCTCGCTTATTGCTCGTCTCGTTTAGGGGCAGCTCGCGCTCGACAATCCCAAGCGACGCCAGCTTATCCACATAGCTCTTTACGTTGCTCGCAGGGATTCCCGTAGAGCTCGCAATCTCCGAGATCTTCGAGCGCCCCTGGGCAATTGCTTGCACGATCGCATCATATTGCTCGGGATTGCGGCACTCCTGCAATAGCAGGTTACTCGGCTCCTCAAAGAGATAGCCCGTAGGAGTAAGAAAAAGACGTTTGATGTTGTCCTTGAGCGGTGCGGCAGGATCGACTTTCTCGATATATGCAGGAATGCCACCCGTCATGCCATAGCAAACTGCAGCGTCTTCGCGACCCATGCTCTGCCACAGGCCGAGGGTCGTCATAAAATCGAGCGGCATGATCTTAAACTGGGCCGTACGCCTACCGTATAGCGGACTCTCGTAGCCCAACACCTGCTCTTCCATAAACGAAAGCGACGACCCGCACAGGATAAGCATAAGCTTGGTCTCTTTGTACAAGTGATCGATCTTGTCTTGCAGCAACGAGCTGATCTCGGGATTCGATTGGGCGAGATAAGGATACTCGTCGATCACGACAATCAAACGTTCCGTGCGAGCCATGGTAGCCAACGCATCGAACGCCTCGTCAAAACTACGAAACGACACGCCAGCAACACCAACGGAGCCCGCAAGTATCGCCTGGCTAAAGCCATGCAGGTTTGCCTCTGCATTGGTACGACGAGCTTGAAAGTAAATAGCCTTCTTGCCTTGGATAAACTCTGTGATAAGACGCGTTTTGCCCACGCGACGGCGGCCGTAAATCACAGGCATCTCAAAGGAGCCCGTGCCGTACAGCCGATTGAGCTCGGACATTTCCGTTGTTCTTCCGATAAACATAGGGCCATCCTTCCCTTACGTTATAGCTAGCTATATTATACCTTCCTATAATATAGCTAGCTATAACGTAATTCGACAAGCATGCCATCAGGAAAGCTCGTCCCGCTCTGAGCCTGAATTCTGGGATGCACTTTCCGCTGAAGCTTCTACCGGAAAACGAATCCCATTCTGAGGCTTGAATCCGGGACACAATTTCCGTCTGCGGCCCCATTGGGAAAGTTCATCCCGCTCTGAGCGCTCATTCCGGGATGCAATTTCCGCTTGAGGCCCGATCCGAAAACGGCATCCCACTCTGAGGCCGAAATCTGGGACACAGTTTCCGCAGATACAAGACGACGATCCGCAGCCCTTATCACATGCCTTCAAACATGCAATCCAGAAACACAAAACAGCAGATAGATTGCTCTTTTTCAAAAAAGTACACGTCCCAAAACTTACCAAGACTTCATATCTAGCTACCGTTCAAGGTCGCCGATTGCCGCCCACCGATTCGGATGTAAAAATGTCGCCGAAAACAGGCCATCTACCTGCATGGTTAGATTTTGGTCAGCTTTTGGTCAGCTGAGCGGCAAGTTCCAGCTGATACGTTTTTGCTACCCAAAAAGGAGGCGGTAGCTCATGACCCATTGCAATGACCAGCTCATCGACCAGCTGCTCACTCAAGCCGAACAAGAGGGGCGCTGTCTGATTCCCCCGAGCGCGGCTATCCGAAAAGCGCTCCTTCGGCGCATCGGCGACATGGTCGTCTCCCCCATGCCGGGACTGTTCGCGCGCAAAATGCGCTGGGATGAGCTCAACCGGGCGCAGCGTCATTGCGAGATTATTCGCGCCCTTGCGATCATCCACCCCGATTGGACGTTCTGCTCGTTTTCGGCCGCCTGCCTGCTGGGGCTCGAGGTCTCGTGGCGACACCTGAATGTCGTGCATGTTTGCAGCTCGACAAAGCCGTCGGCTCGTCCGGGCGCACATATTCAGCGGCACCAGATTGAGCCGGCCGGAGCAATCCTTCTATCCGGCATATCGGTAACGCCGCCCATCCAAACGGTCACAGATTGCCTGCTGCAAACTGGTTTTGCCGACGGCATGCCCATTGCCGATTCGGCGATCTCAAAGCTCGGCCTTACGCGAGAGCAGTTGACGGAGGCTGTCGAGCAACGAACGGCCGCCCGCAATGGTCGCGCGATTCGTACGGCTCTCACAACGCTTCGATATGCCGACGCCCGCGCCGAGAGCGGCGGGGAATCGGTCGCCCGAGCCGTCATGATCGAGACGGGCTTTGCGCCCGACTGGCTTCAATACGAGTTGATGGACCCCTTCGATTCGGCCAAGCCCATACGAACGGACTTTGCCTGGGAGCGCCAGGCGCGAGAGCTCACGTTGGGAGAACTCGACGGGCTCATCAAATATACCGACCAGACCATGCTGGCCGGACGCACCACCGCCGAGGCGCTCGTTGCCGAACGACAGCGCGAGGCGCACCTATCGCTCTACGGTCACCCCCTGCTGCGCTTTACCATAAGCGAGGTCCGCTCGGCAGGAATGCTCGCCAAAAAGCTGCAGACGGCAGGCATCCGGCAGACCGCGCTACCGACATGGCTCAACGACGTGGAACTGTAGGAGCTGTTGAACGGCGCATCGCCGGATTGCACCCCCCTATCTGGGCAGCATTTTCCCAACGGCCACGCCAACGGAAAGCGTGTCCCAGCTTGGACGCTCAAAACGGGATGCACTTTCCGGATGGCGGGCCAGCGGAAAGCGTGTCCCGGAATCAGGCCTCAGAACGGGACGCAGCTTCCGCTTGAGAGCTGTTCCGGAAAACGTGTCCCACTCTGGAGCCGAATTCCGGGATGCAGTTTCCGTCAGAGGCTCAGGAGGAAAATGCATCCCATTCTGAGCAGCGATTCCGGGACGCAATTTCCGCTTGAGAGCCGATCCGGAAAATGCATCCCATTCTGAGCGTCGAATCCGGAACACAGTTTCCGCTTGAGGCCTCCGCCGGAAAGCGTGTCCCGTTCTGAGGCCTGATTCCGGGACGCGCTTTCCGTTTGAAGCTCCAACCGGAAAGCGCGTCCCATTCTGGAGCCGAAATCTGGGACGCAGCTTCCGCATGCGAAGGCGCTCCAAACAAAAGGCCCCGGCTCGCGATGGAGCCGGGGCCAAAGGTGCAGCATATACAGTTGGTGTTGTGCGCGAACAGCCCATCAGCAATGCCGTCTGCGCCCTACCCACGGTGACGGGCGCGGCTGTACGGCGTATCCACCATGGGCAGATCCGGACGCAGCTTGCCGTCGAATGCGCGATAGGCGTTCTGCACGGCGGGCGCCGTGGGGATCGTTGCGATCTCGCCGATGCCCTTGCCGCCGTATGCCACGGGCAGCAGTTCGTCCTTCTCCACGTAGATGGCGTGGATATCCGGAATCTCGGGCGCGCGGAACAACCCGAGCGTGCCGTACCTTGCCTGGGGCACGCAGTCCTTGAGCGGCCAGTCCTCGGTAAGCGCATAGCCCATACCCATGAGCACGCCGCCTTCGATCTGACCCTGGATGGAGATGGGGTTGACCACCTTGCCGGAATCGTGCGCAGCATAGACCTCGCTCACGCGGCCGTCATCGTCCAAAATGACCACATGCGTGGCAAAGCCGTAGCAGATGTGGCTCTTGGGGTTGGGAACATCCGCACCCAGCTTGTCGGTCGGCTCCAAGTACACGTAGCCAAACTCGCATCCCTCGAGTGCCTTGATGGCGGCCGCGGGATCCTGAGGATGCATACCCTGACCAGCGACGAGCTCCTGCGTGTGCAGCTGATAGGCGCGACCGTCGTCGTACTCGATCTTGACGCCGTCGCCATGTGCATTCACGGGAGCGGCGGGCGCAGACTTGCCGGCCTCGATGTCAAGCATGGCATCGCGCAGCAGGAAGGCGGCACCGCGCACGGCCTCGCCGGTCACGACCGTCTGACGCGAGCCAGACGTGGTGCCGGAGTCGGGAGCGTTCTCGGTGGAGCACTCGCCGTTGGCAATGCAGCGAAGCGGCAGACCGCAGGCCTCGGCAACGTCCTGCAAAAAGACGGTGTTGCAGCCCTGGCCGATGTCGGACGTGGCGGCATAGACCACGGCCACGCCGTTCTCGACGCGAATCTTGCAGCGGCCGGCGTCGGGCAGGCCAACGCCCACGCCAGCGTTCTTCATAGCGCAGGCAATGCCGGCGTGGCCGGGATGCGCGTAGTAGGCATCCTTGACCTCGAGCAGTGTCTCCTTAAGCGCCGTGGAGCAGTCGGCAATCTGGCCGTTGGGCAAAACCTCGCCCGGCTCGATGGCGTTACGGTAGCGGATCTCCCACGGATCCAGGCCGACCTTCTCTGCCAGCAAGTCGATCAGACTCTCGAGCGCAAACTCGGACTGGCAAACGCCAAAGCCGCGGTACGCGCCGGCGGGCGGGTTGTTGGTGTAGTAGCCAAAACCGCGAATGTCGGTGTTCTGGTACTTGTAGGGGCCGACGGCATGCGTGCAGGCGCGCTCGAGCACCGGGCCGCACAGCGACGCGTAGGCGCCGGTATCAAAGTTGATCTCGCAATCCAGACCGGTAAAGTTGCCCTCGGCGTCGCAACCCAGTGTAAAGGTACCGTCCATGGCATGGCGCTTGGGATGGAACGCGAGTGACTCGGCACGCGTGAGCTTGCACTTCACAGGACGCTGGAACTTATAGGCGGCGAGCGCGGCCAGATGCTGAATGGACACGTCCTCCTTGCCGCCAAAGCCGCCACCCACGAGCATGGTCTCTACAACCACACGCTCGGGCTCGTTGTCCCAGCCAAACATGTGGGCGCACTCTTTGCGCGTATCGTAGGCACCCTGGTCGGTCGACTGCACCTTGACGCCGTTCTTGTACGGGAAGGCGACGGCGCACTCGGGCTCCAAGAAGGCATGCTCGGTAAAGGGCGTGGTAAAGCGCTGCGTCACGGTGAATGCGCTTTCGGCCAGCGCCTTGGCGGCGTCGCCGCGCGTCACATGACGGCTCTGGCACACGTTGTCCTTGAGCTCCACCGTGTTGCCAAAGGCAAAGAAGCTGTCGTGCAGACGCGGGGCGTCGGCGGCCCTGGCCTCGACAATGTTGCGCACGGGCTCCAGCGGCTCGTAGTCAATCTTTACGAGCTTCTTGGCCTTCTCGAGCGTCGCCTCGTCCTCGGCGACCACCAGCACGATGGCATCGCCCACGCAACGGGTGATATCGCCCTGAGCGATCATGACGTCCCAGTCCTGGATAAGGTGGCCGACCTGGTTGACCGGCACGTCCTCGGCGCGCAGGATGCCCACCACACCGGGCAGGGCCTCGGCCTTGGAGGTATCGATGGAGAGCACGCGGGCGCGCGGATACTTGGAGCGCACGGCGCTGGCGTAGGTCAGGCCCGGCTGATCGAGCTCGTCGATGTCGTCGGGATACTTGCCCTCACCGAGCACCTTCTTGCGCACGTCGACACGGAAGGCGCGCTTGCCCACGCCGTAGTCATCGCCGCGCTCCAGGTCCTCGTCGATCTGCTTTTCGCCGCGGAGCACCGCAGCGGCCAGCGAGATGCCCTCGATAATCTTTTTGTAGCCGGTGCAGCGGCAGACGTTACCGCGAATGGCGTACTTGATCTGTTCCTCGGTGGGCTCGGGGTCCTCGGCGATGAGCGCTGCGCCCGCCATGACCATGCCGGGGATGCAAAAGCCGCACTGCACGGCGCCCACGGCGCCAAAGGCGTACACAAAGGCCTCGCGCACGTCCTGGGGCAGGCCCTCGACGGTCACGATGTCGCGGCCGTTTGCCAGGCGCGTGGTGAGGACGCACGCCTTGGTCGCGCGGTCGTCCACGAGCACGGTGCAGGTGCCGCACGCGCCCTCGGAGCAGCCGTCCTTGGCGGAGTGAATGTGCAGGTCGTCGCGTAGGTAGCGCAGCAACGGCTTGTTCTGCGTCGTCGTGCGCTCCACGCCGTTAACGGTAAAAGTGAATTCCTGTGCCATGGTGATTCCCTTCTACACGCCGGCGGCGATGCCGGTGCGGTCGTGGATGGCGCCATGCGGGCAGACGACGGCGCACATGCCGCACGACAGGCAGTCCGCGCCGTCGATATGGGCGCAGTTGTCCTCGATGCGGATAGCGCCGGCAGGGCACTTTTTAGCGCACATGCCGCAACCGATGCAGCTCGTGTCGCAGATCTTGCGAGCAATGGCGCCCTTATCGGTGTTGTTGCAGCGCACTAGAATGTTCTGGTAGCCGGGAACGAAGGCAATCACGCGCTGCGGGCACGCCATGCCGCACAGGCCACAGCCCGTGCACTTTGAGCGGTCCACGCGGGCGATGCCATCGACCAGCGCAATGGCGCCGTGGGGGCAGGCCGTGACGCAGGCGCCACAGCCAATGCAGCCTTCGCTGCAGTGGGCGTCGCCGCCTGCGGAGGCGCAACCGCTTCCGCAGGCAACGTAGGCCACGTTATGTTGAATGGATTTGGCCATAAGAGACTCGCCTATTTCTTAAGAAGGTACGAATAGTTGTCGCGCACAGCCCTGATGGTCAGGCGGACGGCCTCGGGAAGACCGGTGTTGACGGCATCGACCGAGACGGTGCGGACCGTGCCGGCGACGCGAACCTTAAAGTGGTCCTCGTCCACGGCCAGGAAGCCCTCGTTCTCGGAGTTCTCCATGTCCTCCTCGCTCCAGAACAGGGTGAGCTTGTCCTTGTAGGGACGACCCTCCTGGTAGGGGCAGAACACGGCGCAGTTGCCGCACTCGTTGCACATGCCGTCGACATGGACGACCTGATGCTTGGCCAGGCCCGGCACTTTAATTGCCACGTTGGCGCGGTTGGGGCACACGTCGCAGCAGACCTCGCACACCGAGCCGCAGCCCAGGCAGCGAGTCTTGGTGCAGTTGCGCTTGTCGCGGCACAGCGACCCCTTGCGCTCGTAGCAGGTGTCCTCGCGGCCGGCCTGAGCATTCTGGTCGGCGTACTTGTTAAAGTCGACACCGGCAATGGCACGGGCGACCTCGGCGGCATCGGCGATAGCCTCGACCACGGTGGCCGGACCGCGACGGCAGTCACCTGCAGCCCAGACGCCCTCGACGCCGGTGGAGGTGGCGGCGAGGCGGCCGCGACGGTCGTGCTCGACGCCCGCGGCGTCGTACAGGCTGGCATCGATGCCCTCGCCCACGGCGCAGATCACCGTGGTGGCGGAAAGCTCGACGGTCTCGCCCGTGGCAACAGGGCTGCGACGGCCGCTTGCATCCGGCTCGCCGAGCTCCATGACGTCGCAGGTCAGCACGGCGCCGTTGAGTGCCTTGGGCGCCAGCAGCTCGCAGAACTCAACGCCGTCGGCAAGAGCAAGATCGAGCTCTTCCTCGTCGGCGGGCATCTGCTTCTTGGTGCGACGATACACCAGGCGCACGTTCTTCACGCCAGCCAGGCGCTTGGCCACGCGAGCCGCGTCCATGGCGGTGTTGCCGGCGCCAATGACCACGACGTCCTCGCCCAGCTCGAGCTTCTCGCCCTTCTTGGCGGCCTCGAGGAACTCAAGCACGTCGAGCTCGGCGCCCTCGCGCAAACCTGCAGAGCCGGGCATCCAGGCACCGGTAGCCACGACCACGTCAGTAAAGCCCTGGGCCTTGAGCTCGTCGATGGACTCCACGCGGGCGTTGAGCTGCACCTTGGCGCCAAAGGCCAGGCAGAGCTCGGCATCGTGGGAGATATCGTCGCTGGCGATACGGAACTCGGGGATCACGTGACGGACCACGCCGCCGAGCGAGTCGCGGGCCTCGAAGATGGTGACGGGCACGCCGGCGCGCGTCAGGAAGAATGCCGTCGCCAGGCCGGCCGGGCCGCCGCCGATAACGGCAACGTTGCGCTCGCCGTCGTTGGCGATGGCCTGGGCGCGCAGCTTGGGCAGCACGGCGGTCATGGCCTCGCGGGCGGCCTTGAGCTTGCTGGCGCGAATCTGGGCGCCCTCGGGCTCGTAAAATGCACGCTCGCAGGCACGGCCGCAGGGATGCGGGCAGATGGTGCCGGTAATGAACGGCAGGGCGTTGCGCTCGATGATAATGTTGAGCGCGTCCTCGTAGCGGCCCTCGTCAACAGCCGCCAGGTAGGCAGGAATGTCCTGCTGGATTGGGCAGCTCGTGCGGCACGGCGTGGTAAAGCAGTCGGAAAGCGGACTCTTGCCGGCAACCTTGCGGTCGGGCAGCGGACGCAGCGGCTTCTTGTAGAGCGGGTTGGTGAGCGAGTCGGCCTGGATCGCAGTCACGGCCTCGAGAGAGACGCCCGCGAACGGCTTGCCATCCAGGTCGGTAAACTCGCCGGCCATCTGGCTAAAGCGCTCGTAGCCACCGGGCTTGAGCACGTCGGTCGCCAGGGTAACGGGCCAAATGCCGGCGTCATACAAGGCGCGAATGTTGTAGACTGTGGCGCCGCCGGAGTAGCTGATGCGCAGCTTGCCATCGAACTGCTCGGTAATGCGACGGGCGGCCTCGATGGTCAGCGAGAACAGCGAACGGCCGGACATGTACATCTCGGTGGAAGGCAGCTCGTTCCTCGTCACGTCGACGGGGAAGGTGTTGGTCAGCTTGACGCCAAACTCCAGGCCGCGCTCGGCGCACAGGGCAATCAGGCGCTCGAACATGGGCACGGCATCGGCCCACTGCAGGTCCTCGCGGAAGTGCGTATCGTCGAAGACGATGTAGTCAAAGCCCAGCTCGTTGAGGCGCTGACGTGCAAACTCATAGCCCAGCAGCGTGGGGTTGCACTTGATGTAGGTATTGAGGCCCTTCTCGGTGATCAGATAGGTCGCGATGCGCTCGATCTCGGCCGGCGGGCAGCCGTGCAGGGTGGACTCCGTGATGGAGTTGGACACGCGCGCCGGGATGGATTCGACAAATGCGGCGTCGACATGCTCAAACTTGTCCAGGTTAGCGAGCGCCCACGTACGGCACTCGTTCCAAACCTCGGAGCCGCTGGCGTCTTTCATGCCCTCGATGTAGGCGTCGACCTTGGGGCTCTTGATGCCTTCCAGGTCATAACCCACGGACATGTTGAAGACAAAGCCGTCCGGGCTGCCCAGACCGTACTCGCGGGCAATCAGGTGGCAGGCGAACCATGCCTTCACGTACTCGGCAAAGGCCTGCGGAACCTCGAGCTCGGTCGACCACTCGCAGTTGTAGCACTCGTCCTGCGCCACAATGCAGGGTTTGTTCACACACTTGGAGAGCTCCTCGCCATCCATAACCTGAACGGTCTTGAGCTCAAAGAAGCGGGAGCCGGCCACGTAGGATGCCACGATGTTCTGGGCCAGCTGCGTATTGGGACCGGCGGCCGGGCCAAACGGAGTCTCGATGCGCTCGTCAAAAATGGGAAGCGCGCCCTCCTGGTTGGTCGCGACCATCTTGCGCACGCCAAAGACGGCGCCCTGGGTCTTGTGCTCCTCGATGATCCAGTTCATCAGCTGCGAAAACGGGATCGGCCTCATGATGTCGCTCATAGTGAGCTCCTCTCTGTAACGCCCGGCGAGACCGCGCGGCGGGCGCAAATACGGTGTAGCGCTAGCACAGCGCCGGCGACCCCGCGGAGGTCGCCTATACGCGCGCCGGATGCGGCGAAACATCCGACGCGCGTGAATCTACTTGTGAATTAGTAGGTGCGATCGTTGAGCGTGCTCCAGAGCTTCTTGGACTCAGCCATGGTCCACGCGTTGATCTTGTCCTCATCAATGCCAACGAACTCGCGATCCTTGTACAGGACGCGGCCGTTGATGATGGTGGTGCGGCAGTTTTTACCCATCATGCCAAAGAGCATGTGGCCGTCGATGTTCTCCTCGCTCAGCGGCGTAAAGGGCTTGTAGTCCATGACGATGACGTCGGCGGCAGCGCCGGCCTCGAGCACGCCGAGCTTGCGATCGAAGTACTTGCTCGCCATCTTGGCGTTGTTCTCGAACAGCATGGTCATGGCCTCGCACCAGCCCACGTTGGGCATGGCGGCGTTGTGGCGCTGAATGATCAGGAAGACCTTAAGGCTCTCGAGCATATCGTGGGTGTAGGCATCGGTGCCCATGCACACGGGAATACCGCGGCGGAAGAACTCGAGCACGGGGGCGCAGCCCACGGCGTTGCCCATATTGGATTCGGGGTTGTTGACGAGCCAGGTGCCGGACTCCTTGACGATATCCATCTCGGCAGGCGTCACGTGGATGCAGTGGCCCAGCATGGTGTCGGGACCCAGCAGGTTGTGCTGCAGCAGGCGCTCGACGGGGCTGATGCCGCCGCGGTTGAGGCGGGAATCCCACACGTCGTTCATGCCCTCGCACACATGGATGTGGAAGCCGGTCAGGCCGTTGTTGGCCTCGGCCATCTTATCCATGGTCTCGTCCGAAAGCGTAAAGGTGGCATGTCCGCCAAACATGGCGGCGATCATATGGTTGTCGTTATCGCGACGCTCCTTGGCGGCCCACTGGGCAAATTCGGCGTTCTCGGCAATGGCCTGGTTGCATTTTTCCTGGCCGCGGCGATCGGAGACCTCGTAGCACAGGCACGAACGCATGCCCAGCTCCTGAGCTGCATCCTTAATGGTAAAGAGGCTTCCCGGAATCTCGCAGAAGCTCGCATGGTGATCGAAGATCGTGGTGACGCCATCACGGATGGAGTCCAAAATCGTAGCATAGGCGCTGGCCTTGGTGCCGTCGAGCGTCAGGTTGTCGTCGATCTTCCACCACTGCTGCTCGAGATTCTCCAAGAAGTTGGTGGGGTTGCAGCCCTTAATGGCAAGGCCGCGGGCCAGACCCGAGTAGATGTGGGTGTGGCAGTTGATGAGTCCGGGCATGATGAGGTTGCCCTGGGCATCGACGTACTCGGCATCCGGGTACTTGGCCTTGAGCTCGCGCTCGGGGCCCACTTCGACGATCGTATCTCCGTCAATGGCGACCGCACCGTTTGGAATAAACGGGGTCTGAGCGTTGCGGGTAAAGACGGAACCGTTAGCGACCAGAAGCATGGATGCTCCCTTCAACATCAGAGGCGGGGTTTGACACCTCTGACATGGCGGAGTGCGAAGCGCCGGCCTACACCGGAAACGGGCCCTCTCCCGTCAACGCTTCACCAAAGGGACAAACCCTTTGAAGTGCGGCTTGGTGCCGCATGGCGTCGGCGGACGAGGCGATGCGTCCGCCGACGAATAGCACCGAATTGGTTACTTCTTGCTCTCGGGCAAGACCAGATCCACGGCAGCGTCCTTGGCAGCATCGATGTGCTGAGCCACGACCGGCGTCTGCGGAAGGATCAGGTTAAGGACAATGGCCATGATGGCGGTGGGGGTTACGGCATTGGAGCCGATGACGGTGGACACCCAGGCGGGCATACCCTCGCCGGCAAGGCAACCGCTGGCCATCCAGATACCCAGGCCAAAGACGACGGAGGTGCCGACGATGGTGGTAGTGCGCTGCGTGAGGCCCTCGCGGGTGAACATGCGCACGCCGTTCATGGTGATGGTGCCAAAGACGCCGACGGTCGCGCCGCCGATGACGGGCTGCGGGATAGCGGAAAGGACGGCAGAGAGCTGCGGGAACAGACCGGCGATGGCAAAGACGGCCGCAATGATCACAAAGACCCACTTGTTGACGACCTTGTTGGAGCAGATGATGCCCACGTTCTGGCCAAGGGCGCTGGTGGGAAGACCGCCCAGCAGACCGCCGACCATAGAGGTGAGGCCCTGGGACACGATAGCGCCGGAGAGCTCGCGCTCGGTGGGCACACGGTCGATGGAGCCCAGGCAGGCGGCGGAGACGTCACCGATAACCTGGATGGCAACCATGGGGAACACGACGGCGAGGGTAATGCAGACCTCGGGATCAAACTCGAGCGCGTAGGGCATGAGCTTGGGAAGAGCGAAGACCTGAGCGGTGGCGACGCTGGAGAAGTCGATCATGCCAAAGGGGATGGAGACGATCATGCCAACGATCATGCCAAAGAACACGGATCCCAGCTTGAGCGTGCCCTTGCCAAAGTTGGCGAGCGCAAAGACCACGGCGAAGGTGATAAGAGCGACGCACCAGGCCTGCGGGGTGCCCCACAGCGGCGTACCCATACCGCCGGCCATATACTTGACGGCCGTGGGATACAGCGAAACGCCGATGGAGAAGATGACCGTACCGGTCACGACGGGCGGGAACAGCCACTTGATCTTGCTGTAGGCCAGACCAAAGAGGACCGCGACGGCGCCGCCGACGATCTCGCCACCCAGCAGCGCACTAAAGCTAAAGCCCGAGGCACCCATGGCCTGCAGGGCCGGCAGGAACGCGAACGAAACGCCCATGACGATGGGCAGGCCGCCGCCGATGCGACGGAAGGGAGCGAAGGCCTGAAGGGCCGTGTCGATCGCCGAAAGAATGAGCGCGACCTGGATGATGTCGGTACTCTGCTGGCTATTAAAGCCGTAGACGCCGGCCATGATGACCGCCGGGGTAATGATGCCGGCAAACGATGCCAGTACGTGCTGAAGGGCACACGGGATCATTTCCTTAACGGGAGGCATGCCTTCGCGAGTGAACAGGGCTTCAGTGCCGTTCGTAACCGTCTCCTGGGTCATTTGACCACCAATCCTCGAAGTAGTTGTTTTCGCATCTGACGCTCTATTGTGACGCAGTGCGGGGTTGAGGTTGTGCCTTCATTGCATATCGTATTAAAGATGATTCTCATTCTCAATAATAATTTTTTGTTATCAGACTATTCTTCAGCTGAAATAACGCATTTCCGCAGGTCAGGAAAGTGTCTGGTCAAAATAACATCTAACTTTTCTTTTGGTCAACCGTTTACCGCCAAATATCTACCGCTCATCTGTATTACGCAATGTACCTGCGGATATACGAGATGATGGGCAGCGTGTTACCATGAGAAAAAATTGTTATGAACATTTCCGATTTCACCCAAAGGAGTTGCCCGTGAACGAGACCGTACGCCGCTTTTTGCCGATGGTCGATTTTCTGGAGCAGATACTCGGCAAAAACAGCGAAATCGTGCTGCACGATTTCTCGGATCCCGACCACGCCATCGTCGATATTCGCAACGGCATCGTGAGCGGCCGCAAGGTCGGCGGTCCCGCCACCGATCTGGCACTCAAGATCATGCACGACGCCAAGTATCGCGACCTGCCGTTTATTACGGGCTACGAGGGGCGCGGTGCCGGCGGCAAGACGTTAGAGTCAGCGACGTACTTTATCCGCGAGAATGACGAGATCGTCGGTATGCTCTGCGTCAACACCGACCTCTCGACCGTGCGCTCCATCAACGCCATGGCGCAGCAGCTCATGGCGTGCTTCGACGCGGCGCCGACGCGCACGGAGCCCGCCCCTATCGAGGTCGAAAGCCTTTCGGAGTCCACACAGGAGCTCATCGACCGCAGCATTGCCGAGTTGCTGAGCGCGCGCGGGCTGGATGTAGCGTCGCTTGGTCAGAGCGACCGCGTGGACGTCATTCGCCACCTCAACGGCAACGGGGTGTTCATGCTCAAGGGCGCCGTGGCCTGCGCCGCCACCGCGCTGGGCATCTCGGAGGCCAGCGTCTACCGCTACCTGCAAAAAGTTCGCAAGGAGGGCTAACGAGCAAAATGGAGCGCGGCTCCACAAGCGATTCGTCACTTGACAAAAGACCCTGCAGTTCACACGCGCTGCAGGGTCTTTTTGCATGTCATGTTTAGTTGTTGCCAACGCCTTAGAGGGCGGCGACGACCTCGATCTCGACCAGACCGCCAGCCGGAAGGGCGGCAACCTGGAAGGCGCTGCGCGCGGGGAACGGGGCCTCGAACTTGGAGGCGTAAATCTCGTTCACGGCGGCGAAGTCGGCGATGTCGGCCAGGTAGACCGTGGTCTTGACGACATCGGCAAAGGTGGCGCCGGCAGCGGTCAGCAGGGCCTCGACGTTGGCGAGGGACTGCTTGGCCTGGGCCTCGACGCCCTCGGGCATCTTGCCGGTTGCGGGGTCGATGCCCAGCTGGCCGGACAGGAACACCATGTTGCCGGTCTGGATGCCGGGGGAATACGGTCCGATGGCTGCGGGTGCGTTATCGGAAGACACGACGGTCTTGCTCATGTTTATCTCCTTACGATCAGTTGAGAAAGCGAGAGCGCGGCGTTCGCACCGGGAGGCACAATTCGGTCTGAACACCGCGCTTGATTGGGATAGTACTCAAGGTTTCCGTTTGATGCAAGAATATTATCAGCTTGCGAGAATATTTTATCGCCCAACGGTTTCCCCGAACCGCTGAACGGTTCTCATGTGGAGCAGCCAGTCCAAGCTGCTGAAGACTTTGTCCTGCTTAGGCTGCGGGCATCGTCCATCGCAGCGACGCCACTATACTTTTGAATATCTGAGCATTTTGAAAGGCAGGATATGACCGCAACCGCCAGTCGAACCACCAACCGCAGACCCGAGCTTTTGGCGCCCGCCGGAGGGCCCGAGCCCTTTGCCGCCGCACTCGCCGCGGGGGCAGACGCCATCTATTGCGGCATGGGCAGCTTCAACGCCCGCCGCAAGGCCACCAACTTTACCGACGAGGCCTTTGAGCAAGCCTGCCGCGCCGCACATCTAGCCGGGTCGCGCGTCTACGTCACGGTCAACATCGTCATCAAGCAGTCCGAGATGGGCGATGCGCTGCAACTCATCCATCGCTGCTCCACGCTGGGCGCCGACGCCTTCATCATCCAGGACTGGGGCCTGTTCTTTGAGGTCAAGCGCACGATGCCCGGCATCGAGACGCACATCTCGACCCAGGCGAACATCCATGATGACCGCGGAACGCTTTGGTGCCGCGAGCAGGGCGCCGACCGCGTGACCCTCTCGCGCGAGCTCTCCATCGACGAGATCGCCGTCATTCACAACGCCGCGCCCGATGTGGACCTGGAGGTCTTTAGCCACGGTGCCATCTGCTTTTGCTACTCGGGTCTGTGCCTGCTGTCGAGCTTTGCCATGGCTGGCCGCTCGGCCAACCGCGGCATGTGCGCCCAGCCCTGCCGCCTACCCTACGAGCTAATTGACGAGAACGGCCGCTCGCTCTCCCCTGCCGGTCGCGAGCGCGCGCTGTGCCCGCGCGACACCAACACGTCGCTGCTTGTTCGCCGTCTGTATGACGCCGGCGCCGCATCGCTCAAGCTCGAGGGCCGCATGAAATCACCCGATTACGTGTACTCCATCGTTGATGTGTATCGTCACGAAATTGACGACATGCTATCCGGAGCCGCCGTTGCCAAGGACGAGGAAGCCGCCCGCCAGCGCCAGCTCAAGCGCTGCTTCAACCGCGACTTTACGCACGCCTATCAGGACGGCACCTCGGGCGACGAGATGATGAGCTATGAGCGTTCCAACAACCGCGGCCAGATCGTGGGCACGGTGCTGGGCAGCCGCCCGGCCAACCGCGATGTGCGCGGCCTCAAGCCCGACGACCGCCGTCGCCGCGCCGCCATCGCCCGCATTGAGCTGTTTGAGCCCGTGGGCAAAGGCGACCTGCTGGAGCTTCGCCACGATAACGAGTTTGACCAGTTCCTGACCACCATTGCCGCCGATGATGCCGCCGCCGGTGACATCATTGAGTGCCGCGTGCCCCGCAGCATGCCCGAGGGCTGCCGCGTCCGCGTGATTCGCAGTCAGCGCGCCATCGACGCCGCCGGCACCGCGCTCAAGCGCGATGTGCTGCGCCGCCGAGCTGTTGACGTGTCCGTCGTGGCGCGCCTGGGC
>CAJLLB010000030.1 GCA_905207425.1 uncultured Collinsella sp. | reverse complement strand
GGCAAGGCATGACCAGAAGGTCTATGCCTTGCCTTTTTCATGCCAACTTGTTCGCCCTGGACGACGCTCGCTGTCCGTCCTCTACCTGCGGCGTTGACTTGGTTGACACTTAGAACATCGATGTAGTCATTGGGGACGTTCTTAAACGACTGCCCAACGGCTGTTGAGCACATGGCTCGCATGACAGTCGTCTCTTTTATGTTTCCTTTAGCCGTTGCTGCCTAGGATGGGGGTTAGTCGGTAGGAAGGGAGCGTCTATATGGACGACGCGAGCGAGCGTTCAATCGAAGAGGACATGCTCGATCAGTTCAATTACTTTGATGATGAGGACGAGGAGCTGATCGACCGTCGCGAGCCAGCGCCGCTTGATTCCTTTGATCTGGTCGATGAAGAGACTGATGAGGTTGAGGACGAATCAACGGAGCCCCCACAGCCTTCGCGCCTTGACTCGCTGCTTTCGAGAGCCCCCATGCACCACGGCGTTCGTGCCGGTGCGCTCCATATGAAAACTGATTGGCACCAGATCGTGACGGCAGGCGATGAGCTTGCCGTCGATGCGCCACTCACCGACAAGTCATCCATCATCTGCCGCACCGGCATGCTTATGCTGGCAAGCGGAACAGGTGCCTGGCGCGTGCGCGATACCATGAATCGTGTTGCTGCCGTACTCGGCGTCACGATTCACGTCGACCTGAGTCTTCTGTCGTTTGAGTGCACTTGCATCGAAGATGGCCACTGCTTTAACGAGGTTGTCAGCCTGCCCACAACGGGAGTCAATACCCATCGCATTTGGATGATGGAGAGTTTCCTCAAGGAAATCGAGACCTATGGTCGTCGCTTCACGGTACACGAGTATCACGAGATGCTCAGGACCGTTGAGAGCTCAAAGCCCGATTACTCTCCCTGGCAACAGGGCCTTGCGGCAGCCTGTGCTTGCGGCGCCTTCGTCTTTTTGCTCGGCGGCGGCCCTATCGAGATGGCCTGCGCGTTTGTGGGCGCGGGTGTCGGCAACTTTGCCCGCTCCCATATTCTCAAGCAAGGCCTTGGTCAGTTCAGCGCGCTGACGACCGGCGTTGCGCTCGCTTGCGTTTCGTATCTGCTGGCATTGCTCGGCCTTGGCCAGGTCATACCGGGGGCAATGTCGCACCAAGAAGGCTATATCGGCGCCATGCTCTTTGTGATTCCCGGCTTTCCGCTCATTACGGCAGGCCTCGACATCGCCAAGCTCGACATGCGAAGCGGTATCGAGCGCCTTTCATATGCCGTATCGATTATTGTGATGGCGACGCTCGTAGGTTGGATGGTTGCCGAGTGTGTTGGCCTGGCGCCGGACGACTTTGCCCCACTGGGCCTTTCGCCGCTTGCCCTTACGCTCCTGCGCGTGGTGATGAGCTTCGTTGGCGTATTCGGCTTCTCGGTGATGTTCAACAGCCCGGTAAAGATGGCCGCGGCAGCTGGGTTGATCGGCGCCGTTTCCAATACCCTGCGTCTGACCCTTGTCGATGCGCCGACGATGATTCCCTTCCTGGGCCTCAGCACGGGAATGCCTCCCGAGGCAGCAGCGTTTATCGGCGCGCTGGTATCGGGTCTGCTGGCAAGCTTGGCCGAAGTCAAGCTCACCTACCCGCGTATCGCTCTCACGGTGCCTTCGATTGTCATTATGGTGCCGGGTTTGTATCTGTATCGCTCGATGTATTACATGTGCACCTTCGACACAGTCAATATGCTCGGCTGGTTTGTGCGTGCAGTGCTCATCGTGGCGTTTTTGCCCGTTGGCCTGGGTGTGGCGCGTACGCTCACCGACCCTCGCTGGCGCCACACCAGCTAATTGGTGCAAGGGGGACAGGTTACTTTGCACCAAATGAGTTGCGGTGAAATAGGGACTGAATTGTTGCTTAAAGGGTCAAAACAGTCCGTATTCCACCGCAACTTATGGGGTCGGGGGTTTTGGTGCCCTGCATCTCCACAAACTCAACGCTTACGAAGCGCGCGCCGTTCGTGTTAGGGTAGTTCCACCACATAAGTAGTCGCAGACGCGCGTAACACGGGCGGGCGAGATGAAGTTCCAACAGCTCCATCTTGCCCGCCCGTTTTTGTTGCGTGGCGCCGCGGTACAACACAGAGAGGAATCTGCCCTTTATGCCTATCAACAAACGAGAGAGCCTGCTGTTCACCTTTATCATGTGCTTTTGCATGGTGCTCTGGATGAGCATCTACAACGTTGCCCTGCAGCACGGGGCCATCAACGGCGAGGTCGTTGCCACTGCGTGGCTCGGCTTCCCCGTTGCCTACATTTTTGCCATGTGCTGCGACTGGTTCGTCGCCAGCCCGCTCGCCAAGGGTTTCGCCTTTAAGTACTTGGTCACGCCGGGCAAGAGCTCGCCACTTGCCATGACGCTCGCCGTCAGCTCCTGCATGGTCGTTCCCATGGTCATCATCATGTCGCTGTACGGTGCCTGTGAGGGTCTGACGCACATGCCCGGCGGCATCCTTGCGAACCTGTATTCCGTGCCCGCGATCTGGATGATCAACATCCCGCATAATTTTGTGATGGCGCTGCCGTGGAACCTTTTGGTAGCCGGTCCGATTTCCCGCTTCGTCTTCCGTCGCGCCTTCCCTGTGGGGACGGTTTTCGAGGAGGAGCATGCCGAGCTCTTGGAGCAGGCTATGGCTCCTGAGTGCGAGTAGCTCGCTTAGGGATCTGCTGAGCGCGGGCGACTTGCTTGGTTGGAGCCCTAAGCGTGGATAGCTCTCTCGGCGACATCGCGGGCGTGAGCGGTGCGCATGACCGGAGGGCCCGTGCTGCTCCGTTGCCCGACGTGCTAGCGCGCAGAACAATCTGTTGGTGCATTCGGCGGCTGCTGAAGCGTTTCGGCAGCCGCTTTTTATACGGAGTTTAAATACAACAGTCTGTTGTATTACGTAGAGTGGTATATCTCTAGCGGGAAAAATGCGAGAGACGGAGCATTATGGCGTTGCTAGTAGGACTGGACGTAGGGTCGACGACGACCAAAGTTTACGCGATGCACGAGGATATGACCGAGGCGTGGTGGGGATATCGCCGCCACGGGGCGTGTCAGACAGCGAGCGTGCGCGCCATGCTCGGCGAGCTCGCCGAGCGCTTTCCCCATGAGTCGCTGCGCATTGCGGTGACCGGCTCGGGTGCGCGCGATATCGCGACCGCGCTGGGCGCCTCGTACGTTCAGGAGGTGGTCGCCAACGCGCTCGCGATCAGCAGGTTCTATCCGCAGACGCGCTGCGCCATCGAGCTGGGCGGCCAAGACGCCAAGATGATCTTCTTCCGCACCAACGATAAGGGAGACATCGAGGTTGCCGACATGCGCATGAACGGCTCGTGCGCAGGCGGTACCGGTGCATTTATCGACGAGATGGCAAAGCTCATGGGGGTCGGCACCGAATCGGGCGAGTTCGAGCAGCTCGCAAGCCGGGGAACGACCGTCCACGAGGTCTCGGGCCGCTGCGGCGTGTACGCAAAGACCGATATCCAGCCGCTGCTCAACGAGGGCATTCCTACCACCGACCTGGCGCTTTCGGCGCTTCACGCGGTCGCCCGCCAAACGATCGGCGGTCTGGCCCAGGGTATCGACATCGAGCCGCCGGTAATCTTCGAGGGCGGTACGCTCGCCTACAACCCCACACTGGTCCGCGTGTTCCGGGAGCAACTGAATCTATCGGACGATCAGGTTATCGTCCCGCGCGATCCGCAGATCATGGTCGCGCGCGGTGCCGCCCTGTCGCTGACCGACATGTTCGCATCGTCCCAACCGATCGACCTTCCCGACGCTTTTGTCCGGCTGGATAAGCTCGAGACGGTCGCGCCCGCAAGCGGGGAGGGACGTCTTGCCCAGCCCTTTTTTGCCACACCTGCCGAGCAGGCGGATTTTACGGCACGCCATGGCAAAGAGACGCCGGCAAAGGGTCCGGATGCGTATGCGCCCGGAGAGACGGTGCGTGTGGCGCTCGGTATCGATTCGGGGAGCACGACGACCAAGTTCGCCCTGGTCGATGAGGCGGGTGAGCTTGTCGATTCGTTCTACGCGTCTAATAACGGCAGACCGCTCGACGTCGCCCAACAGGGTCTTGTCAGCTTGAAGAACCGCTGGGAGACAGCGGGAGTCACGCTTGCGATCGATGCCGTGGGCACCACGGGATACGGCGAGGAGCTTTTCGCGCGCGCGTTCCACGCCGACTACCATACGGTCGAGACGGTCGCGCACGCCCGCGCCGCGTGCGCATGCGTTCCCGATGCGACCTTCGTGCTCGACATCGGCGGACAGGATATGAAGGCCATCTGGCTCAACCACGGCGTGCTGACCGATATCGTCGTCAACGAGGCGTGCTCTGCGGGCTGCGGCTCGTTCCTCGAGGGTTTTGCCAAAAACCTCGGAATAGCCGTTGAGGATATCGCGACCGAGGCATTTTCGTCCAAAGCCCCCGCCGTTCTCGCCAGCCGCTGCACGGTGTTCATGAACAGCAGCGTCGTTTCCGAGCAGCGGCGCGGTAAGGGTCCGGGCGACATCATGGCCGGTCTCTGCCGTTCGATTATCGAGAACGTGTTCACCAAGGTCATTCGCGTTTCAAATCTCAACCGTCTGGGCGACAAAGTCGTCGTCCAGGGCGGCACGTTCCGAAACGACGCGGTGCTGCGCGCATTCGAGCAGTATCTGGGCAAACCCGTCACGCGTGCGCCCCACCCGGGGCTGATGGGCGCTATCGGTATCGCCCTGCTCGCGCGCGAGGAATGCCGCAAGGGCGACGCCGGCACGTCGTTTATCGGGCTCGATGCCGTGGAGCGCTTCGAGCATCGCGAGTTCGGCGGCGTTACCTGCCGTCGGTGCAACAACCGCTGCCAGCGCGCGGTCGTGGCATTTGGCGACGGCTCGCTTTACGTCACGGGCAATCGCTGCCCGCGCGGCGGCGCCATCTCATGGGATGAGCTCGTGCGCGAGGTTCCCGCGGCGGAGGAGCTGCGTCCGCAGGGTGCTTGCGAGGCACAGGCACCCGGCACGGGGCGCGACCGGACCGCGGCTGCCCCCAATCTCTTTGTCGACCGCGAGAAGCTGCTGTTCGAGTCGTACCCCACGGTTCCCGTCTGCGGGGGGCGCGATGTCACGATCGGCATTCCCCGTGTGCTCGAGTTCTGGGACACCATGCCGTTCTGGTCGACGTTCTTCAGCACGCTCGGCTTTAAGGTGCGCGTCTCGGGACGCAGCACCAAGGCGATGTACGAGCGCGGTCTGGCGCACGTCACATCCGACACCGTGTGCTTCCCGGCCAAGCTCGTCCACGGGCACATCCGCAATCTCGTCGACGCCGGCGTCGACCGCATCTTCATGCCCATCATCACGACGGTGCCCACCGAAAACACCGCCTCTACCAGCGAGTGGATGTGCGCCGTCGTAAAGGGATACCCCTACGTGATGCGCAATTCCGATAACCCGGAGGAGCGTTTCGGCGTTCCGTTCGATACGCCGCTGTTCCACTGGTACGACGAGGGCGACCGAAACCGCCAGCTCAAGGCGTGGTGCAAGGAGACCTTCGATATCGATGCCGACCTGGTTGCCAAGGCGACCGAGCAGGCGGACCGCGCGCAGGAGACGTTTGAGAACCAGCTGCAGCTGCGCGGCAGGCAGGTGCTCGAGAACGTGCGCGAGGACGGCGGCTACGCGGTGGTGATCGCTTCGCGCCCGTACCACAACGACCCGCTGGTCAACCACGGGCTGCCCAAGCTCTTCTCTGAGCGCGGCATCCCCGTGCTGACGCCCGATGCGGTGCCGGGGGTCTGCAACGTCGATCTTTCCAACAGCCGCATCGACATCGTGAACAACTACCATGCGCGCATGCTGTCGTGCGCGGTCATCGTCGCATCGACGCCCGAGCTCGAGCTCGTGCAGATGGGCAGCTTCGGCTGCGGCCACGATGCGTATCTCACCGACGAGATCGCGCGCATGATGGGCGAGATGGGCTCCAAGGTTCCGATGATGATCAAGCTCGATGAGAGCGACGTCGCCGGTCCCATGGGCATTCGCGTGCGTTCGTTTATCGAGTCGGTCAACCGTCGTCGCGCGGAGGAGCGTGCCGAGGGCGCCCGGGTGCACGCGGTCCATCCGCTCGACGACCCGTATAAGGTCAAGTACACCAAGCGCGACCGGCACGACAAGATCGCGCTGGTCCCCAACACCTCCCATGCGTTCTGCAGGCTCATGACCGCGGCGATGCGCAATCAGGGCGTGCGCGCCGAGGCCCTTGATATCGGGCGCGAGGATGCCATCCGCCTGGGCAAACGCTATGTGCACAACGACATCTGCTTCCCCGCGCAAATCGTGATCGGCGAGGCGCTCGCGGCACTCGAGAGCGGTAAGTACGACCCGCACGACGTCGCCGTGGTGACTGGCAAGTATATCGGCGACTGCCGCCTGACGCACTACATGCCCCTGCTGCGCCGCGCGCTCGACGACGCGGGATACGACTATGTCCCGGTGCTCACCAACGACGACGTCGATGCCCACAATGCGCATCCGGGCTTCAAGCTCGGCCTTGGCCCGAGCATCCAGATCGCCTACGGTCTTCCCATGATCGATGCCCTCGAGGCCATGCTTAGGCGCATCCGTCCCTACGAGCTCGAGAAGGGCGCGGCGGACGCTGCGTTCGACCGCGCGCTCGATGAGGTTATCGAGGGCATGGAGCGCTCCGGGCTGAGAGGCCAGGCGACGGGCTTCAAACGCGCGCTTGCGATCATGGACGCCGTTCCGTACGACCGCTCGAACCCGCATCCGACCGTTCTCATCGTGGGCGAGTACCTGCTCAATTTCCATCTCGGCGCCAACCACGAGATCGAGCGCTACCTCGAGGACAACGGGCTCGAGGTCATCGAGGCGCGCATGACCGACGTGATCCGCAAGACCTATTTCTACAAGCATGCGCAGTCGCGCGAGTTCCACGTCGACCTGTCGCTGCCCGAAAAGGCCTGGTACGCCACGGCGGACAACCTGTTCGAGCTCGCGCACGACCGTTGCGACCGCCTGGGCGCGGCGAGCCCGCTCTACGAGCCGCCGACGCGCATGCCCGAGCTCGTGCGCGCGAGCGATAAGATCCTACACCATACGTTCGATGCGGGCGAGGGCGTGCTGATTCCGGCGGAGATCCTCGAGCACGCCAAGCGCGGCTGCCGCAACTTCGTGATCCTGCAGCCGTTCGGGTGTCTGCCCAACCATGTCGTGGGGCGCGGGCTCATCCATGCGCTCAAGGAGCAGTATCCCACGGCGCAGTTCCTGCCGCTCGACTACGATCCCGACGTGAGCTTCGCCAACGTGGAGAACCGTCTTCAGATGCTCATCATGAACGCCAAGGCGCAGGGGTGCGGTGAGGCGCATGGCGAGACCGCGTAAGGACGCCGATGCGCCCGATGCACGCACCCGTATCATCGAGGCGTTTTGGGAGCTCATCGAGAACAACAGCATCTTCGAGCTGTCGGTTGGCGAGGTGACCCGCGCCGCCCGGTGCAATCGCGGAACGTTTTACTACTATTTTCACGATTTCGATGAACTCGTCGCCATCGCCATAGCCCAACTGCTACAGGATAACGAGCTCATCACCGATGCCCTCTGGCATTTTTCGAGCGAGGGCGACCTTTCGGCGTTCGACCGGCGCGACGTCCGCTGCCTGCTGCGGCGCATCGTCATCACCATGAGGGCGGGTGCCGCCGAGCAGGTCGAGCAGGGCATCCATACGATCATCATCGACCGCGTGAGAGAGATCGTCCACCCCGACGGAGAAGAGCTCAAGGCAGATTCGAGCTTTGCGGTGGGCTTTCTGGTCTCGGGCATCATGGGCTTTGTGATGGCGGTCGGCTTTGCCCGGGAGGGCGGCGAGGAGATAGACCTCGAGCAGCTGGGGGACAGCGCGTGCGCGTACCTGAGGGCGGTCGCCATGCAGACGGTTGAAACGGTCGCGCAAGTCGAGGGCGTCGATACATCCGAGCTGCTCGAACGCGTCTCCAAGGAGGCCGATGCCTATCGCGCATCGCGTGCGACGAGTCCCGACGTGGTGAAAGACGTCTAGGGTTTCTCTTGCGGGGCGCCCGTCGCGCATCGCGCGGTGAGTCCCGCGATGCGGTCATAACCTGCATTCATGTGAGCCGGGTTTATAGATATTCCTCCAGCTGTTAACATATACTCCATATGGGTAAAGAGACCAAAGCGCTGCCGCGGGGCGGCGCTTTGCGTTTGAAAAAACTAGCTCGTCTAAGAGGAACTAGCATGTTAGACCGTTTTACCGATCGTGCGCGTAAGGTCATGTCCATGGCCAAGCAAGAAGCGCTCGATCTTCATTCAAATAAGGTGGGCACCGAGCACCTGCTGCTCGCGCTTGCCAAGGAGGACGAGGGCATTGCCGCCGAGGCGCTGCGTTCGCTCGACATCTCCTATGATGACATCATGGATACTCTCAAAGAGGTCCAGACCACGGTTCCCGAGCCCAGTGAGGAGACCGAGGCGGCCAAGCTCGCCTTTACGCCGCTCGTCATTAGCGTGATGGAGCGTTCATTCCGCGTGGCGCGCGAGAACAACCAGACCTACGTGTCGACCGAGCACTTGCTGATCGGCATCGTCGAAGAGGGCAACGGCATGGCCATGGACATCCTCATGCGCCTGGGTGTGTCGTCCGCCTCCATCAAAAAGGCTATCGAGAAACTCACCGCCAAGGACCAGGACAAGAAGCGTCCGCTCGCCGGCGCCGGTGCTGGTCGTCCCGGTGCGGGCCTGCCGTTCTTTAGCGGCTCGGATACCTCTCAGCAAGGGGGGGGTGGCACCGATACGCTTAAGCAGTTCGCGACCAACCTCACGCAGAAGGCGCGCGACGGCGAGCTCGACCCTGTAATTGGTCGCGAAAAGGAAGTCCAGCGTATGATGGAAATTCTTTCGCGCCGCACCAAGAACAACCCGCTCATTCTGGGCGACCCCGGCGTGGGCAAGACGGCCATCGTCGAGGGCCTGGCTCAGCAGATTGCAGCCGGCAACGTGCCCGAGAACCTCATGAACCAGAATATCTGGACGCTCGACCTGCCGGGCCTCGTGGCGGGCGCCAAGTATCGCGGCGAGTTTGAGGAGCGCCTCAAGAACGTGATCCAGGAGGCCACCGAAGCTGACGACGTCATCCTGTTTATTGACGAGATGCACACCATCATCGGTGCCGGCTCTGCCGAGGGCTCCATCGACGCGAGCTCCATGCTCAAGCCCGTTCTCGCACGCGGTGCTTTCCAGATCATCGGTGCCACCACGGCCGAGGAGTTCCGCAAGTACCTCACCAAGGACCCGGCCTTCGAGCGTCGCTTCCAGACCATCGATGTCGAGGAGCCGAGCGTCGAGGACACGGTCAAGATCCTGACCGCGCTCAAGCCGCGCTACGAGGAGCACCACCATGTGCGCTATACGCAGGGTGCTATCGAGGCCGCCGCGAACCTCTCCGACCGCTACATCCAGGATCGCTTCCTGCCCGATAAGGCCATCGACCTCATTGACGAGGCCGGCGCCCGCGCCCGCATCGCCGCCAACCGCGCGCCCGAGCCGGTGCGCGAGGCCGAGCATCGCGTGGAGGAGCTTAAGGCCGCCGCGCAGGAGGCCACCGAGAGCGACGACATGAACAAGGCCGCCGAGATCACCGAGCAGCAAAAGGCTGCCGAGATTGAGCTCGCCGAGGCCAAGGCTGCCTGGACGGCCGAGCTCGACGCCAGCCCGCTCACCATCGATGTCTCCCAGATTGCCGACATCGTGTCCGTGACCTCGGGCGTGCCGGTGTCCTCGCTCACCGAGAGCGAGAGCCGCCGCCTGCTGCAGGCCGAAAGCGTGCTCAAGACGCGCATCATCGGTCAGGACGAGGCCGTCGAGGCCGTTGCCAAGGCCGTGCGCCGCAGCCGCTCGCCGCTCAAGGACCCGCGTCGCCCCGGCGGCAGCTTTATCTTCCTGGGCCCCACCGGCACGGGCAAAACCGAGCTCGCCAAGACGCTCGCCGAGTATCTCTTTGGCAGCAAGGACGCGCTCATCAGCTTCGATATGTCGGAGTTTGGCAGTGAGTTCGAGGTCTCCAAGCTCATCGGTAGCCCCCCGGGCTATGTGGGCCACGACGAGGGCGGCCAGCTCACCAAGGCTGTTCGCCGTCACCCGTACTCGGTCGTGCTGTTCGACGAGATCGAGAAGGCGCACCCCGACATCTTCAATATCCTGCTGCAGGTGCTGGAGGAGGGCCGCCTGACCGATAGCCAGGGCAAGACGGTCGACTTCCGCAATACCGTGATCATCATGACGTCCAACGTGGGTGCCCGCGAGATCGCGCAGGATGCGAGCGTCGGTTTTGGCACCACCGGTGAGCAGGGTCTTACGTCGAGCGAGATCAAGGGTCGTGCGATGGGTGAGCTCAAGCGCCTGTTCCGCCCCGAGTTGCTCAACCGTATCGACGACATTGTGGTGTTCCAGAAGCTCTCGGGCGAGAACCTGACCAAGATCGCTCACCTGCTGGTGGACGACCTGCGTCAGCGCCTGATCGCAAACGGCATGAATATCAAGCTCACCGATGCGGCCTATGACAAGATCGTGGCCGAGGGCACCGACCTCACCAACGGCGCGCGTCCGCTGCGCCGTGCTATCCAAAAGCTCATCGAGGATCCGCTGTCCGAGGAACTGCTGGCTGGCGAGTGGGGCGAGGGCGATACCGTCCTGTGCGACGTGGCCGATGGCAAGTTTGTCTTTAGCCACGGCACGGGCGAGATCCCGGCACCGCGTCCGGTGGGCACGCTCGGTGGCGATACCGCCCCGGCGGCACCGCACACCGGCAACACCGCGCCCGTGAGCGGCGGCGTGACCTCGGGCCCCGGCGGCATGATGCAAGCCGGTTCCGGCGCGCTGTAGGGCGTGGCGACAATTTGATACGCGCAATCGAGGCGCTCCGGAAAGGGCGCCTCGATTTGTAGAGCTGCGGAAGTTGTGACCGTTACGCTATACGTTCCACCGTTAGCCGATGATGCGAGGGCGCTCGGCGTTTTCGACTGGTTTATGCACGCAAAGTCTGGGAATATACAAGTCGCATGTCTTACTGTCTAACCAGTTGCGCCAAGGAGGCACCATGGACTACAAGATTACCGGCTACGAGCCCGCCCAGCTGTTCCATTTCTTTGAGGAGGTCAGCGCGATCCCCCGTGGGTCTGGCAACGAGAAGGGCATCAGCGATTTCCTGGTCGCGTTTGCCAAGGAGCGCGGTCTCGATGTGTATCAGGACGAGGTCTACAACGTCATCATTCGCAAGCCCGCATCTGCCGGCGCCGAGAATGCCCCGACCGTGATGCTGCAGGGTCACATCGACATGGTGTGCGACAAGCTGGGCTCCGTTGAGCACGACTTTACGACTGATGGTATCGACCTGGTCGTCAAGGACGGCGTCCTCACCGCTAACGGTACTACGCTGGGCGCTGACAACGGCATCGCCGTCGCGCTTATGCTTACTGTGCTCAACGACGATTCGATTGCCCATCCGGCCCTCGAGTGCGTATTCACCACCGACGAGGAGACTGGCCTGGTCGGCGCCGAGACGCTCGACAAGTCCCAGATTAGCGCCCGCACCATGATTAACCTTGACTCCGAGGAAGAGGGCGTTGCCACCGTCAGCTGCGCCGGCGGCGTCGTCGTTACCTACACCTGCCCGATCGCGCGCGAGCACAAGACCGGTAGCACCCTCACGCTCGAGATTTCTGGCCTGTTGGGCGGTCACTCCGGCGCCGACATCCACCTGGAGCGCGGCAACGGCAACCTCATCATGGCCCGCATCATCGACCGCCTGATGGTCGCCGGCGAGCCCGCCATCGTTAGCTTTAACGGCGGCACCAAGGACAACGCCATCAACCGTGAGTGCAAAGCTGTTCTGGTCTACGCCGACCACGCTGCCGCCGAGGCCGCGGCCCAGATCGCAAAGGGCATCATCGCCGACGTCACTGCCGAGCTCGAGGTCTTCGACCCCGGCTTTACCTGCACCGTCGAGATTGCCGACGACGCCGAGGTCGAGGCCATGGACCAGAAGTCCGCGCTTGCCCTCATCCGCGCCCTGCGTCTTGCCCCTAACGGCGTGATTCGCCGCAACGTCGCCACCGACGGCTCCGTCGAGGTTTCCTCCAACATCGGTGTGGTTGCCACCTCTGACGACGAGGTCAAGATCATGCTGTCCCCGCGTTCCTCGATCACCTCGCTGCAGAACGAGTTCAAGGATCGTCTGCAGACGCTGGCCGATGTCCTGGGCTTCGACGCCAAGTTTGAGTTCGAGTATCCCGGCTGGAGCTATGCCGAGCATTCGCCGGTCCGCGACGTCTTCGTCGAGAGCTATCGCGAGCTCTTTGGCTCCGAGCTGCGCATCGAGTCCATTCACGCCGGCCTTGAGTGCGGCCTGTTTGCCGAGGCCCTGCACGGTCTGGACGCCATCGCCGTGGGTCCGACGCTCTCCGATGTTCACACCCCGGACGAGAGCATGGAGCTCGCTTCTGCCGAGCGCTTCTACGAGCTGCTCATCGATGTCCTCAAGCGCCTCGCTGCGTAAAGGTCGCCTTAGTTAAGCCGCTCTAAAACGGCTGGCTATGAAAACGGCCGCTTGGCGTAATGCCGGGCGGCCGTTATTCGTTACAGTGCGAGAATCCCCAGATGCTCAAGCAAGATCTTAAGCCCGATGAGGATGAGCACGACGCCACCCACGATGGTGGCGGGTTTTTCGTAGCGCGCGCCAAAGGTGTGGCCGATCGCTACGCCGGCGACGGAGAAGATAAACGTTGTGACGCCGATAAGCGATACAGCGGGCACGATGTCAACCGAGAGCGCGGCAAACGAGATGCCCACGGCCAGGGCGTCGATTGAGGTGGCGATGGCGAGGATCAGGTACTCGCCCAGTTCAATCTTCTCGGCATCCTTGCCGTCGTCTTCATCCTCGTCTTCGGTAAAGGCTTCCCACAGCATTTTGCTGCCGATGAAGGCCAAAAGGATAAAGGCGATCCAGTGGTCGATGGGGCCGATGATGCTCATGAATTGACTGCCAAGCGCCCATCCGATCACGGGCATGCCTGCCTGGAAGCCGCCAAAGAACAGGCCGAGCACTACGGCGACCTTAAGGTTGATCTTCTTCATGCCAAGGCCCTTGCAGATGGATACGGCAAAGGCGTCCATCGAAAGGCCAACGGCGAGCAACACGAGCTCTGCGAGTCCCATAGTCTGGCTCCCTCTCTGCGGGCGGGCCCGCGTGTACCTCTTGGGGGAGTAACAAAAAAGACTCGTGGCGTACGCGTTGCGCGCACAGCCACGAGTCTCGTTCATTAAGGCAAGCCAGGCCGCATCGGCCAGTGTGTTGACTTGCCGCGCCACCGGAGGCGAACCCGATCACGCGACTACTCCCTCATTTATGCGAATCCCGATGCTACCACATAAGCAGCTCATTTGGATTGGGGCTCTCAGCTGTGTTCGCTCATTCTGTAAGCATCGGATTTTGCGGGCGTCACAGGGGCAAACCGTGAGAAACTTATTGACGTTTATGGAGCGTATACGATGGGAGCGATGCCTTGGATAAGAACGAGCTGCAAAAGCGTATGGAACAGGCCATCCGCCTGACTGCCCCCGGTCAGCCGATCCGCACCGCCCTCGACATGATCATTGCCGGTCACCTGGGCGCCCTTATCTGCGTCGGCGACACCGAAAACGTGCTCGCCGCCGGTAACGACGGCTTCCCGCTCAACATTTCGTTTACCTCGAACCGCCTGTTCGAGCTCTCCAAGATGGACGGTGCCATCGTTATCGATGGCGACCTCACCCAGATCCTGCGTGCCAACTTCCACCTCAATCCCGATCCCTCGCTCGCCACGAGTGAGACGGGCATGCGTCACCGTACTGCCGCTCGCATGTCGGTGCTCACCGACGCCATCGTGATCTCGGTTTCGGCTCGTCGTGCCGTCGTCAACGTGTACGTCCACGGCAAGAGCTACGAGATCCAGCCCGTCACCACCATCATGAGCTCGGTCAACCAGCTCGTCGCCACGCTCCAGACTACCCGTCAGTCGCTCGATCGCTCCCTGCTGCGCCTGACGGCCCTTGAGCTCGACGACTACGTCACGCTCGCCGACATCACCGGCATCTTCTCGAGTTTCGAGATCATGCAACAGGCAAAGACCGAGCTTAAGGATTGCATCGTCAAGCTGGGTAACCAGGGCAAGCTCGTGCAGATGCAGCTCGAGCAGCTCGCGGGCTCCAGCATGGATACCGAATACGACTTGATGATCCGCGACTACGCAAGCGATTCCTCTGAGGCCAACGCCGAGAAGATTCGCGCTGAGCTTGCCCGTATGACGCCTAAGGACCTGTCCGACCCGCAGCACGTGGCGGCAGTTCTGGGCTATGACGACTTGGACGAGGACTCCGTCATGACGCCGCTGGGCCTGCGCACGCTTTCGCGCGTGTCCGTCGTGCGCGACGGCGTGGCCGAGAAGATCGTCGACGAGTACGGCTCGCTGCAGGAGCTCATGGATGACATCAGCGAGGATCCGGAGCGCTTGGGCGACTTTGGCGTCAACAACCCTGCCATTCTTGCGGACTCGCTGTACCGCATGAAGGGCACCAAACAGGGGAACGCATAATGGCGCCCGTATGCGCCGTGGTCGTTGCCGGCGGCAGCGGCCAGCGCTTTGGAAATCCCGGCGGCAAGCAGCTCGTTAACGTGGCGGGCCGTCCGCTCATGAGCTGGTCCATCCGCGCGTTCGATCGTAGCGACAAGGTCGGCCATATCGTCGTGGTTTGCCCTGCCGAGCGCCGTGCCGAGATGCGCCGCTTGGCTATCGACCCGTTTGACTATGACACGCCCATCAGCTTTGCCGATGCCGGCGATACTCGTCAGGATTCCACCCGCGCCGGCGTGCACGCGGTGCCGGCGGGTTTCGAATATGTCGCTATCCACGACGGCGCCCGTCCGCTCATTACGACCGAGGCCATCGACCACGCTATCGACGTGCTCGTGAGCGACCGCTCGCTCGACGGTGTCGTGTGCGGCCAGCCCGCGATCGACACGCTCAAGATCGTCGATGGCGACAATATCGTCGAGACGCCGCCGCGTGAGCTCTACTGGGCAGCGCAGACGCCGCAGATCTTTAGCGTCGATGCTATGAAGCGCGCCCATGCTGCAGCCATTGCCGAGGGCTTTATCGGCACCGATGATTCGTCGCTGGTCGAGCGCATGGGTGGGCGCGTCCGCTGCGTCCAGAGCCCGCGCGATAACCTTAAGGTGACGGTGCCCGAGGACCTGCGTCCCGTAACCGCGATTCTGCTTGGCCGCATGGCCGAGGGAGAGGACCTTCCCCATGTTCAGTAACCTGCGCATTGGCCATGGCTACGACGTCCACCGTCTGGTGGAGGGGCGTCGATGTATCATCGGCGGTGTCGACATTCCCTACGAGCGCGGCCTGCTGGGCCACTCGGATGCCGATGTGCTCGCGCACGCCTTGGCCGACGCCATTCTGGGCGCCTGCCGCGGGGGAGACATCGGCAAGCTATTCCCCGATACCGACCCCGCCTATGAGGGTGCTGATTCGATGGTGCTGCTCGCTCGCGTGATGGGCTATGCGCGCGAGCTGGGCTTCGAGTTTGTCGATGCCGATTGCACCATTGCCTGTCAACAACCCAAGATCACCCCGCACCGCGATGCCATGCGCGCCAACCTTGCCCATGCCCTGGGCGTTGACGTCGAAAACGTGGGCGTCGCCGCCACTACGACCGAAAAGCTCGGTTGGGAAGGCCAGGGCGAGGGAATCGGCGCCTGGGCCGTCTGCCTGCTACAGAAAACCGTTAAGGAGTAACGAATGCGTATCTATAACAGCGCTACCCATAAAAAGGAAGAGTTCCAGCCCATCGAGTCCGGCAAGGTCCGCATGTACGTGTGCGGCCCCACGGTCTACGACAACATCCACATCGGCAATGCCCGCACGTTCATCAGCTTTGACGTGATTCGTCGCTGGCTCATCGCGAGCGGCTACGAGGTCACGTTTGCCCAGAACCTCACCGATGTCGATGACAAGATCATCAAGCGCGCCAACGAGCAGGGCCGTACCGCCGCCGAGGTTGCGACGGAGTTCTCTGACAAGTTTATCGGCGTTATGCGCGCCGCCAACGTGCTCGATCCCGATGTGCGTCCTCGCGCCACCAAGGAGATCGGCCCCATGATCGCCATGATCAAGACGCTCATCGAGCAGGGCCACGCCTACGCCGCCGATAACGGCGACGTGTACTTTGCCGTGCGCAGCGATCCCAACTATGGTCAGGTCTCGGGCCGCAACATCGACGACCTTATGGTTGGCGCGCGCATCGAGGAGAACGAGGACAAGAACGACCCGCTCGACTTTGCCCTGTGGAAGGCCGCCAAGCCCGGCGAGCCCAGCTGGCCGAGCCCCTGGGGCGAGGGGCGTCCCGGTTGGCACACCGAGTGCGCCGCCATGGTGCACCGCTACCTGGGCACCCCGATTGACATCCACGGCGGTGGCTCCGACCTTGCCTTCCCGCATCATGAGAACGAGTGCGCCCAGGCCACCTGCGCCTGGCACCAGGGCTTCTCCAACACCTGGATGCACACGGGCATGCTGCTGGTAGACGGCGAGAAGATGTCCAAGTCGCTCGGCAACTTCTTTACGCTGGCCGAGGTCCTCGAGCAGCACTCCGCTGCCGCCCTGCGCCTGCTGATGCTGCAGACGAGCTATCGCTCACCTCTCGACTTTTCTTGGGAGCGCCTGGAGGGTGCCGAGAACTCGCTCACGCGTATCGCCGGTACGGTCGAGAACCTGCGTTGGGCCGCGAACCATGCGACGGCCGATGCCGATGCGGCT
>CAJLLB010000029.1 GCA_905207425.1 uncultured Collinsella sp. | reverse complement strand
GGCATGTCCCAGCCGCAGGCCCGGCACATAGGACAAAGGGACATCCCCTTTGTCCTATTTTTTGAGTTTTGGATTCCTTCGAAGGAGTTTGCACCATGAAGTTCTTTATCGATACTGCCAATCTGGACGAGATCGCCGAGGCCAAGAGCTGGGGCTGCCTGGCCGGTGTTACCACCAACCCGTCCCTGTACGCCAAGACCGGCGGCAAGCTTGCCGACTTTGAGCCGCATATGCTCAAGATTGCCGAGCTCTGCGAGGGCCTGCCCGTTTCCGCCGAGTCTACCGCTACCACTGCCGAGGGTATGATCGAGGAGGGCAAGCGCCTTGCCGCCCTCGCCCCCAACATCGTGGTCAAGCTTCCCGTGTGCGAGGCCGGCCTTGCCGCCTGCCGTGCACTGGCCGATGCTGGCGTGCGCGTCAACATGACGCTCGTCTTCTCGCCGACGCAGGCCCTTATGGCCGCCAATGCCGGTGCTCGCTACATCAGCCCGTTTGTCGGTCGTTTCGATGACATCGCCGAGGACGGTATCTCGCAGCTCGACAACGTCGTGACCTGCATTAAGAACTACGACTGGACGGGCAAGAACGTCGACGACACCGTCGAGATCATCACCGCCTCGGTTCGTACGCCCAACCACGTGACCCAGGCCGCGCTACTCGGTGCCGATATTGCGACCGTGCCCATGGCCGCTCTCAAGAAGTGCCTGCATCATCCGCTGACCGACCAGGGCCTCGCCTCTTTTGAGGCTGACTGGCAGAAGGTCGTCGCTCAGGCTTAACGAGTGGATTGCCCCGGCATCGCGTCATCCGGTGCCGGGGTTGTTCTCAAGAGAGGAATTCGTATGACCAACCAGGAGCTGGCGAAGGTCGCCAATGAGGTCAGGAAGGGTGTCGTGACTGCGGTTCACGCGGCCAAGTCGGGACACCCGGGTGGATCGCTCGGTGCTGCCGACATCATGACGTATCTGTACTTTGAGGAAATGAATATCGATCCTGCCGACCCTCACAAGGCCGATCGCGATCGCTTTGTGCTCTCCAAGGGTCACGCGGCGCCGGGCCTGTATTCGGTGTTGGCAAATCGCGGCTATTTTCCCGTCGAAGAGCTCGAGACGCTCCGTCATATTGGCAGCCGACTGCAGGGCCATCCCAACATGAACGACGCCCCTGGCATCGATATGTCCACCGGATCGCTCGGTCAGGGCATCTCTGCTGCAGTTGGAATGGCGCTTGCCGCTAAGCACTGGGGCGACGGCTACCGTGTCTACACGTTGCTGGGCGACGGTGAGTGCGAGGAAGGCCAGGTGTGGGAGGCGGCCATGTTCGCCGGCAACCATGCGCTCGACAATCTTGTTGCCGTCGTCGACCACAACGGCTTGCAGATTGACGGCACGATCGATGAAGTCAACTCGGCCATGCCGCTCGCTGACAAGTTCCGCGCCTTTAAGTGGCATGTGATCGAGCTCGCCGACGGTAACGACATGGCGCAGATTGCCGCCGCCTTTGCCGAGGCCCGCAAAGTGAGCGACTCGCCCGTGGCCATTATCGCCGAGACGGTGAAGGGCAAGGGCGTCTCCTTTATGGAAAACCAGGTGGGCTGGCACGGCAAGGCACCCAACGATGAACAGTTTGAGCAGGCCATGGCCGAGCTCGCAGCAGCAGGGGAGGAGCTCTAATGGCAGACGTCAAGAAAGTCGCCACGCGCGTTAGCTATGGCGAGGCACTTGTCGAGCTGGGCAATGAGCGCGATGACTTTGTGGTTCTCGATGCCGACCTGGCCGCCGCCACGCAGACCGGTAAGTTTAAGGCTGCGCACCCTGAGCGCTTCTACGACGCCGGCATTGCCGAGAGCAACCTGATGGGTCTTGCCGCCGGCATCGCGACCACGGGCCGCGTTGCTTTTACGAGCACCTTTGCGATGTTTGCCGCCGGTCGCGCCTACGAGCAGGTCCGCAATTCCATCGGCTACCCGCACCTCAACGTCAAGATTGGCGCTACTCATGCCGGCATTTCGGTGGGCGAGGACGGCGCCACGCACCAGTGCTGCGAGGATATCGCACTCATGCGCACGATTCCGGGTATGACGGTGGTCGTTCCCGCCGACGACGTCGAGGCTCGTGCCTGTGTGCGCGCCGCCTATGAGTTTGAGGGCCCGGTTTACATGCGCTTCGGCCGCCTGGCAACACCGGTCATCAACGACTGCGAGGACTATGAGTTCAAGATTGGTCGCGGCGTGGTCGTGCGCGAGGGGTCCGATGTGACCATCATCGCTTGTGGCCTTATGGTCGCCGAGGCGCTTGAGGCTGCCGAGGCGCTCGCTGCCGATGGCATCGATGCCGAGGTCATCAACATGCATACGATCAAGCCGCTCGACGAACGTCTGGTTGTAGCCAGCGCCAAGAAGACCGGTCGCGTGGTCACTGCCGAGGAGCATTCGATTATCGGCGGTCTTGGCGAGGCCGTTGCCTCGGTGCTAGCGGAGCAGTATCCGGTGCCGATGCGTCGCGTCGGCGTGCGCGATGTGTATGGCGAGTCCGGCCCTGCGGTCGATTTGCTGCACAAGTACGGTTTGGACGCCGACGGCATCGAAGCTGCGGTCAGGTCTGTGTTGTAAGGAAGGTTTCCATGGGATTTGTATCTGCCAACCAAGTGACGATAGGGTATACCGCCGCCTCGCGCGAGGATGCCCTGCATTATTTGTCCGATCAGGCCGTCGAGCTCGGCTTTGCTGACGACGCATCTGCCGTAGAGACTGCCTTCATGGCTCGCGAGAACGAGGCCGAGACTGGCCTTGTCGCCGGTTTTGCCGTTCCACATGCCAAAAGCGATGCTATCCACACGCCGGGCGTTGCCGTGCTTAAGCTGGTCGAGCCCGTTGAATGGCCGAGCTTCGATGGTGTGCCCGTCGATGTTGCGCTCGCGCTGTACGTGCCTGCCGGCGAGGCAGGAACCACGCACCTGCGCTTGCTCTCCAAGGCTGCCGTGATGCTGATGGACGCCGGCTTCCGTGACAAGGTGCGCGCGAGCACCGATCCCGTTGAGATTGCGGAGCTCATCAATAGCGGACTCGAAGACTAGAACGGTCATCCCGTTCAATCAATTGATCCTTCTCCAAGGAAAAGGGCCGCGACGCCGTATGGGTGTCACGGCCCTATTTGCGTTTCCCCAGATAAAACCTGCCAAAATAAACCTGTCCCTTTTTGGCAGGTTAATCGGGGACTATTTCACCGCAACTTAGGGCACGGTTAGGAAGTGTGCACCTTAAAGAGTGGAGCCCATGATTAGAGAGGTCGCGCTCATCTCGCTAAATGTCTCTCTAAAGAGAAGGTTGGTTAGAGAGATAGCATTAGGCAATCTAGCAGCGAATTCGATACATCTCTCTTAATGTCTCTCTAAAACAAGGCGCTCATCTCTCTAAAGTTAGAGAGATGAGCGCCTTGTTTTAGAGAGACGGAATGCCAAAATTCGTCCGTCAGCTACCATCTGCCAAAAATGACGGATAAAGGGCTCATCGAAGTAATGGGTTCATCGACGAGCCGCAACCGCCGCTATCGGAAGAAGTAGATGCAGCCGAATTGCCCCTCTATCGTCTCTCGAAGTTTGATGGGTGCTAGGGGAGCGACTGCCTCGCGATATTTCCCCAGATAAAACCTGCCAAAATAAACCTGTTCCTTTTTGGCAGGTCAGTTAACGCAGTGCAGGTTGAGCATATGCGAGCGAGCGGGCTCCGGGTGCGGTAAGGTGACGTGAAACAAGCGGGCGCTGACCTTTTGGTCGCGCCCGTGAAGTTGAGCGTCAGATTGCCGTGCCCGGGGCCTGCGCAGCGCCGAGCGGTTACGCCGTTTGTAAAACGGCGTAACTTAAAGATTCATGTTGCCGTGAATGTAGGGGGTGACCTCGGGGGAGATATGGTCGCAGCCCAGTTCGCGCAGCGCGGACTTGATAACGGCGGGCAGCGGGGTCTTGCCCTTGTCGTCGACGGCGGCACCGCCGAGGGTGGCAATCTTGGCGACATCTGCGGGTGCGGCCTCGATATGCATGCAGCCGCCGACCAGGCGCGCGCGTACCTGTGCCAGATCAAGATCGTGCAGGTAATCCTCGCAGGCGCGAATCAGGGAGACCTTCTCGCGCGTAAGCTCCTCGCCCGTGGGGACGCGCGTGGCAAGACATGCTCCCGCCGGCAGGTTCCAAACGGGATAACCCCATGCGCGCAGCAGCTCGCGCTCTTCGTCCTTGGTAAAGCCGACCTCCATAAGGGGTGAGCGTACGCCGAGCTCTTCTGCCGCACGCATGCCGGGGCGGTAGTCACCGCGATCGCTTGCATTGCTGCCATCGATGACGGTGGGAAAGCCGAGCGACTTGGCGTGGTTGACGATGGCGGTAAAGCCAGCGTGCTTGCAGTGGTAGCAGCGATTGGCATCGTTGCAGGCTACTTGGGGGAGCTGCAACTGATCGACCGAAAGATTGAGCACGGGGAGCTTAAAATGCGCCCCTTCATTGGCTTGTCCATCAACGGACTGCTCAAACGAAGCCTGCTCGGGCGTGCCGATGAGCGGCGTGGTGAGATGGACGAGGAGGGTATTGGTAGGCATGATGCGGGCGCATACGGCGGCCAAAAAGCTGCTGTCAACGCCGCCGGAAAACCCGATAGCCACGCGCCCGTATGCCAAAAGCAGCTGTTCGAGCGCCGATAGCTTGTCTTGAAGCTCCTCTGCGGGTGCCGTGGTGTCTAAAATCATGAAACGTTCCTTATCGCTGAGTACTCGATCGAAAACTATAATCCTAATGCGTTACTTGCCATAAGACTTCTATCTGTGTAACGAAAGTGCAATATGGTATATACGTTATATACAAGTTGCCAAATGCGGTAGAGTTGCAGCAACGCGACAGCGAGAGTCGATGGGGGACCGATATGATCAAGGCTGTTATTTTTGACATGGATGGAACGCTGGTCGATACCGAGCGTTTGGGGATTAAGGCCTGGAAGGCAGGCGCCGCTGAGCTGGGGCTCGCGATTGATGAAGCGCTGATCCATCAGTTTATCGGCCGCACGCTGCCCGATGTCATGGACATCCTTGATGAGCATTACGGCAGCCACGAAACCACCGAGGCGGTCTATGTCCGCCACAAGGAGATTCGCGACGAGATGGTCAAGACCGAACTGGAACTTAAGGCCGGCGCCGCCGAGTGCCTAGACGAGCTGCTGGCTGCGGGCTATCACGTTGGTCTAGCGACGTCGTCGCGCCTCGTTACGGCCGAGCGCAACCTTAAGATGGTTGGCCTCTTTGACAAGTTTGAAACGGTAACGTGTGGCGAGGACGTCGTGCACGGCAAGCCCGACCCCGAGATGTATCTGCTCGCCTGCGAGCGCGCGGGCTTTGCTCCCGAGGAATGTGCCGTGGTCGAGGATTCGCGCAACGGCTGCGTCTCGGGCATTACGGCCGGCTGCCATGTCTTTGCCGTCCCCGATATCGTGCCGCTGCCGCAGGACGTGGTGGATGGCTGCGAGGCCGTGCTCGATACGCTGTTCGATCTGGCGGCGGCGGTCAAGGCCGTGCGCTAGACAATTGCGGCGTTGAAACGAGCAATTGCTTACGTTTGCGCTTAAACAAAAGGGGTCCGGCAATGGTCGGGCCTCTTTTGCTTGAGCGGCGACTTAGCATACTTGCGGGCGTGCTATAGATACGCGCCGAGGTTGATGGCCGTGGCGTCGGTCTGGCTGCTTGCCCGGGTGCTGGCGCGTTCCAGCAGGAACGGACGTACCAGTTCTTGGCGGTTGATATCCTCGGCGGCGACTGCGGTGACGGTACGCACTGCGGAGCCGACACGGATATGCTTGATCTTTGCCGGGGCCTTGTTCTCGATTTGCTCCATCAGCAGTTGGACACCCTTGCGGCCAATCTCGTAGCCCGGGGGCGCTACCGTAGTGAGTGGGACCGATCCGCTCCAAGCGAGCGGGTTGCCGTCGCATCCGGCCACGCGAACCTGCTCGGGGACGGAGATGCCTTTGTCGACCAATGCCGAGATAACGCCCGAGGCCAGCACGTCGGTCAGGCCGACGACAAAATCGGGACGTTCGTCCGCGGGGCGCTCGGCGATTTGGGCACCGATGCCGTAGCCGTCGGCAGCGGTATTCCATTCGCCGGCGTCGATGACTTCGATCTTGATATCGGGGTGCAGGGCGAGCGCCTTATGAATGCCAAGGACGCGCAGGGTGAGTTGCATAAATGCTGCTCGGCCGACGACGACAATATGGTGCGCGCCGCGGGCGATGGCAAGTTCGGCAATGATGCGACCCTGGGCCTCATTGTCGGCCGCTACGTAGTAGCCGGGCTCGGAGCAATGGATGTCCAGATGGACGATCGGCACGGGCATCTTGGTCATGGCGGGGTGCCAGTCGGGGGATGCCATGGGCTGAACCATGACGCCGGACATCTGGGTGCCCATAAAGTAGCGCAGGTAATGGTCCTCGAGAATATCGTCGTTATCGGCGTTGGCGATGAGCAAGTCGTAGCCGTGCTTGCGGGCCTCGTTGTGGGCGCCGCTGGCGATTTGGAGCGAAAAGCCGTGATCGAGACGGGGGAGCACCAGGCCAAAGGACTTGGTGGCGCCGCCCGCGAGCTGACGAGCGCTTTGGTTGGGCAGGTAGCCCAGTCGATTGATGGTTTCATTTATGAGCTTGAGGGTCTCGGGGCGCAGCTTTTCGGGATGGTTGAGTGCGTTGGAAACCGTGCCCAACGAAACCCCGGCTTCGCGCGCGACGTCGCTGATTTTAACCTTTGCCATAGCGGCCCCTTTGATGCGTTTCAAGTACAAGCCAGATTGTAGCATCGCCCGCCCCTGGGGTGTCAAAGCCCACCATGTTGAAAACCACCACAAAGGTGCCTGTCCCCTTTTGTGGTGGTTTGGGGTGTGGCTGTTGCCGTAAAAACGGCAATCCTTCTGGTCAGCGGGCGTGATGCGTGAGGATACACTGGCCCCACTCAAATGACACTGCGAAAATGGGGAGGGCATATGGCCGCCGCAAAGGACTACCAGAGCTATCTTAAGAACAAGTGCATCGTCGGTTACGGCATCGTCAACGGCATCGTTAACGCGCTCATCTTTATGGGCATGCACGCGGGGGACGCCGATATTACCTTTGCCGCCGGTAAGGTTGTCGAGGAGATTGCGCTGACAGGCGCCCTGCTTGGTCTCATTTTGACCTGGTGCGTGGTGCCGCTGACCAAGATGGATTTCAACAAGGGCGTTTACCCGGGCAATTCCGAAGGCTATGGTTGGCTGGCCAAGCTGCCCAAAAAGTCGATTCCCCTGTCGATCGTCGTTGGCATCATTGCCCTTGTAGTTGCCACGCCCCTTGCATGGCTTTGCACTTTTGTGCTCCCGCTGCCGCTTTCGCGCACGGGCATGATGATCTTTAAGGGCGTTATGTGCGCTGTTGCCGGCTGTGTGAGCGGCTACGTCGTCATCGGTGCCACCACCGCGGGCGTCGACGCTGGGGAAGTCGCCGCGACTGCCTAGGATTTTCCAACAATCAAACTTTCTCTTCAAAACGGTCGGCCCGAGCAAAGGGGTCGGCCGTTTTGCTTTTCACGAGAAAAAGCAGATGCCCTTTAGGCCCGCCGTCAGAATTACCGTATCTACGGCAATGGCTCTGATGCCGTCCGTATTGCGCTCCAGCCTATATTTGCCTCGACAAGACGCGCGGGCTCAAAGGGGTTCAATGCCCGCGTGAAACGGAAAAGAAAGGAACCAACACATGGCTAAAGCTAAAGCTGTGGCAGAGGAGAAGGGTGCCGAGAAGTTCATGCTTCTCCCCGTTCTCGTTCTGATCCTGGCCCAGATGGGCACTTCGGGCGATAACGGCGCCCTTTCGCTCGCCGCAACCGCCCTGACGCAGGACCTCGGCGCCACCACCGCCGACATCCAGCTCGCCAACATGGTCTACTCCCTCATGGCCGGCGCCTTTATGATCGCCGGTGGCATGATGGGTACCATCATCGGCTGGAAGAAGAACTTCCGCATGGGCGCCCTGCTGTGCGCCGCCGGCGAGGTCGTCCTTGCCGTTTCCCCCAACATGACCGTCTTCATTTGGGGCGGCCGTACCCTCGTGGGCTTCGGCGCGTCGTTCATGATTCCCTCGGTTCTGGGCCTCGTTCCCAAGATCTATCACGGTAAGAACCGCGTGCTTGCCTTTGGCTGCATAGGCGCCGCCTCCGGCCTTTCCGCCCTGCTGCCGCTGCTGCTTTCGATCGTGCTCATGGCCGCCGGCATGCGCGTGACGTTCTTCGTCCTCGCCGCCTACTTTGTACTCGTGTTCCTGCTGTCCTTCAAGCTGCCCGAGATCGAGCAGTCCGATGAGAAGCTCAAGTTCGATGGCGTCGGCGTTGCCCTTGCCGCAACCGGCCTGTTCCTGTTCCTGGTCGGCGTGTCCCGCATCTCCGCTTGGGGCCTCGTCGAGCCCTTCCCGGCATGCCCCTTCACCATCGCCGGTATCTCCCCCTGCCTGCCCATGGCTGTCCTGGGCGTGATCATCCTCATCGTTATGATCAACGTCGAGAAGAAGGTCGAGGAGAAGAACGGCTTTGCCCTGCTGCCCCAGTCCTTCCTTAAGACCCCGCAGGTCCTCGCCGGTCTCGCCGCCTCCGCCATCACGTTCTTCTTCATGGGTGTTCAGTCCATTCTGATGGCCCCCTACCTGCAGCTCGTTGCTGGCTGGTCTCCGGCTATCGTTGGTGTGCTCTCCATCGTCGTTGGCGTTCCGACCTTCGCCTTCTCCATCGGTATCCCCAAGTTCATGCCGAAGGCTAACCCGCGTCGCGTCATCCAGGTCGGCTACCTCACCCTTGCCGCCGCCCTGATCATCATGGCGTTCTCCGTTACGCTCGACGCTGCTTCCATGCCGGGCATTCTCATTGGCTGCGTTGTTGCCGGCTCGGGCGCCGGTATCGTTTCCGCCCAGGCCAACAACGTTGTCGCCCTTGCCGTGAACGAGCGCGACGCTTCCCAGTCCGGCGGCATTCAGACCACCATGCGTAACGTTGGCCAGGCCATCGGCATTGCCCTGCTGGGTGCCGTGCTGCTCTTTGGTATCACCAACTCCGTGAAGGATGCAGCCGCTAACGATTCCCGCATTTCCGAGTCCACCGTCGCCGCTATTTCCGAGCGCAATATCGACCTCGTCTCCGATGAGAACTTCCGCGCTTCTATTGAGGACATCGATATGAGCGATGAGGAGCGCGACGCCCTGGTCGAGATCAATGCCCAGTCCCGCTTCAACTCCACGCGTTTCGCTTACTACGTGGGCGCTGCCATCATCGTGCTTGGCCTGGCCACCACCCCTGCTATCAAGAAGTTCTCCAAAGAGGAGGAGTAGGTCATGAAGAAGCTGTACTTTAACGGCGACTTTGTTCCCATGACCGGCGAGGGCGATACTTTTGAGGCCCTGCTGGTTGCAGACGACGGCACCATCGCGTTTACCGGCTCGCTCGAGGAGGCTCGCGCTCAGGCAGAGGATGCCGAGGAGATTGATCTCAACGGCGCCTGCCTTATGCCCGGTCTGATTGACCCCCACAGCCACATCTCTGGCTGCACGCAGTACATCGTGGCTGCCGACCTTAACGGCGCGGCGGATTTCGATGAGATCGTCGAGCGTCTGGCTGCCTTTGCCGAGCAGCGCGGCATTGGCGAGGACGGCGTGATCATGGGTGTTTCCTACGACCAGAATTCCCTGGCCGAGCATGAGCACCCTAACCGTCACGTGCTCGACCGCGTGAGCGAGACCATTCCGGTTATCGCCGTCCACGCTTCGAGCCACATGGTTGTTGCCAACACCAAGCTGCTGGAGCTTGCCGGCATTACCGCCGAGACTCCCGATCCCGAGGGCGCTCGCTACGGCCGCGAGGCCGACGGCACGCCGGACGGTTACTGCGAGGAGCCAGGCGCTATGTGGCCGGTCTTTGCCGTGATTCAGCCGCGTCAGAAGATGGACATGGACGTCATGATCGGCGAGATGCAGGACATCTACCTGGAAAACGGCATCACCACCTGCCAGGAGGGTGCTACCACCGCCGACTTCGCAGCGCTGTTCTGCGGCCTTGCGAACAAGGGCCTGCTCAAGATGGACGTCGTGAGCTATCCCATGTACGGCGAGGATGTCGACAAAATCTTGGCCGACCACGAGCCTTTTGTCTCGCAGGACTACACCGGTCACTTCCGCATCGGCGGCCTCAAGATGTTCTTTGACGGTTCTCCCCAGGGTCGTACGGCGTGGATGACCGAGCCCTACACTCCCGGCGATGAGGGCGAGGGTTACTGCGGTTATGGCACCATGACCGACAAGGCCGCGTATGACTTTATGCGCAAGGCCATCGACGGCAATCATCAGCTGCTCGCCCATACCAACGGCGATGCGGCTGCCGACCAGTACCTGCGCGTGTACAAGCGCGCGCTGGAGGATTCGCCTAATCCCGATAAAGCGAGCCTGCACCCGGTCATGATCCACTGCCAGACTGCCCGCCGCGATCAGTACGAGCAGATGGCCGAGATCAACATGATCCCGTCGATTTTCGCCAGCCATATCTGGTACTGGGCCGACGTGCATCTTAAGAACTTCGGTCCCGTGCGCGGCGGTCGCGTGTCTGCCTGCCATGACGCTCTGGAGTGCGGCCTGCCGTTTACCTTCCACACCGACACGCCGGTGCTGCGCCCCAATTTCTTTGAGGCTGTGTGGTGCGCCGCCAAGCGCGTCACCAAGGGCGGCGCTCAGCTGGACGAGAATCAGAAGATCAGCGTGTACGAGGGTCTGAAGGCCATCACGGTCAACGGCGCTTTCCAGTATGGCGAGCTCGACCGTAAGGGCACGCTCGAGGCCGGCAAGCTGGCCGACTTCTGCATTGTCGAGAAGAACCCGCTCAAGATCGAGCTCGACGAGGTGCGCAACCTGCGCGTTCTCGAGACGGTCAAAGAGGGCGAGACTGTCTGGACGCGCAAATAGCTTTGTCATGGCATAGGCCATAGACGCTAAAAAGAACCCGTGGCTGCAGGGGCGGCCACGGGTTCTTTGCGCTTAAGCGTATTTGAAGGCTTGCATGGGCACGCGCGATGGGCGCCCACGCCGTCTACCGTTTGAGACCGGCCTCGGATGCGAGCTTGCGGAAGCGCTGTGTGGCCGGAGTGAGGACGCGCTCATCGCTTGGGGCGACGCAGAGCACCAGGATGTGTTGCAGGCGGTCGCCGGTAAAGCCGACTCGTGTTTCCACGCGGTAATGCACGGCCCCGGTTTGAGCGACATCTTGGGAACATACGGTCAGCAAGAGCCAAGGTCCGTGCGTGAACGACAGCATCTCGAAGGTGTTCGAGAAGCCGGAGAGCGTGCCACGCCAGAGGCCGTCTTCGACAAGTGCAGCGTGAAGGGTGCGCGTGAGCATGCGCGCGTGCGAGATATCGAGCTCGCGCTCGGGAAGACCGCCGGCAAGCGGGGCGTCGTCGAGTGCGTGGGGGCATCCAAGCTTCATGAGCAGCAGCTCGATGCGGCTGCGATCGGCGTCATCGATGGCATTGCTCAGCACGCAGAGTGGAAGCGTCGTCTTGATGGGGTCGAATGAGACCAGGAAGTCGAGGCTGCTGTGCTTGGGGTCTGATTCAATCTCGGCGACTTCTGTTTCGGTCAGCACACGCGCGACCCGCATGCAGGGAATGAGCCGCTCAAGTCGATCGCGCGCATAGAAGACCTGCTCAATGCCGCAGTTGACCACGAGTCCGACACGCCATTGATCGTGCGAGGACAGGCCGTCCATATACGAGAGCAATAGCATCGCCAGGCGCGTCACGTCGGTCTGGTATAGATTCAGCCCAGATAGGCCGGGCGCGTCGCGCAGCACCTCGGACAGGCGCATAAACGAGGCCATGTTTTCGTATCGCACCGTCCAGGTGTTTTCCTGGGGCAGTGAGATGGCGCGTTCATAGCGCATGTGAGTTTGTCCGGCTTCGATGAGCGCGGCGCAGGGCTTTTCAAGATGAAGCGGCGGTCGCGTGCCAAAGCGTTCGCCGAGAGCGCAGAATAACTCCTCGGTGAGGCGCGCCGCCTCGGGTGTGGGCTGATATGTGCGCTGGAACTCGGGCGTCCAGCGGCGCGTGGAGACCGTAAAGAGGTCGCGGATGATGCCGCGCTCGTTGGCGGAGACCTCGATGCCAAAGTGCTGCTCAATGCGGTTGGCGACGTCGTCGTACACAACGGGAATCGCCGAGGTGTAACCACCGACCTCTTTGCCCTTAAGAATGCGCAGGACCATAATCTGCAGGTAGACGGCAAGCTGGTGGCGGGCGTTGGCGGTATAGAGCGTTCGGCTTTCGCGCTCGACGTATGCGATGAGGTCGTTGAAGAATTGCTCGTTGCCGCCAAAGAGCTGCGGCTCAATGCGGCGCTTCATGGCGGTCGACGCGAGCTCAAACAGATAATAGACGACGAAGAATCGGATGTACTCCTCGGGACCCTCGACCGTAATGCGGCGCCCGCGTACGATTTGGGCTCCAAACGGCGTCATGAGCTCGTTCCATGTGCGCAGGTCGTCTTGGGCCTGCTGTTTGTTGGTGAGGATGGCCCGCGCAAGCGATTCGGTGGTGTATTGGTGCCGGTAGTCGCAGGTGAGCAGCAACATGCCGCGATAGAAGCGGTCAAGACCGGCGTCCATGGAAAGCGAACGTTCCTTGATGATGTCCGATATCTGACCGCGCTGCGTGCTGTCGCCATCGATGCGGATGCCGTTGCCGCGCTTGGAGACAATTGCCGCTTGGATGCCCATTTCGTCGAGGAAGGCGTTAGCGGCCCGCATGTCGTTGCGGATGGTGCGCTCCGAGCAAGCAAGGGCATCGGAGATATCGACTGTCGGGGTGTAGCCCGCCTGGCCGAGCAGGATTTTAAGCAGCTTTGCTTGTCGCTGATTGATGCTCATGGGGCTCCCTAGGGTCGCGAGAAAGTTCGATTTGCCGTATATCTGGAAAAGAGCGTGGCACCTGTCATGATACGCATTTTTTATGATGAGTAGGGGAAGGGTTGGTTTTAAATCCTTGCCGCATATACGGAATGAAAAAAGCGGATGGTGATGTGCATGAATCGCGCGGTTTCGAACTCGGGGATGGAGCCTGCGGCGACTTCTCGTTTGGCGCGACTGGCGCCGCTGATCGTGCTGGCATGCGCTCAGGTGGGTACCTCGGCAGACAACGGTGCGTTTTCGGTTGCCATGGCCGAGATGATGCGCGTGTTTGGATGTCCGCTCTCGGACGTGCAGATGGCGAGCACGGTCTATTCGCTTATGGCGGGCACCTTTATGCTTGCGAGCGGTTTGCTCGGCATGGTTATCGGGTGGTGCCGCAACTTCCGTGCCGGATTGGTGCTTGCTGTGGTGGGAGAGCTGCTGTGCGCGTTTTCACCGAGCATTGAGCTGCTTATTTGGGGTGGCCGACTGATGGTCGGGCTGGGCGCAAGCCTCATTATCCCTTCGGTACTGGGCATGGTGTCCATGCTGTACGAAGGCGAGGAGCGCAAGCAGGCATATGGCGTGATTGCCGCATCGGCGGCGCTTGCGACGATTATTCCTATCGCGCTGGGCATTCTGGTCGATATCGCAGGTTTTCGCGTGACCTTCGGCGTGCTCGCCGCCTATTTTGTCGCACTGCTCGTTGCGAGCGCAAAGCTGCCGACGGGTGGCGGGCTGCACGCGGGCAAGTTTGACGCGCCGGGTGCGGTTATTGCCTCTCTGGGATTGTTCGCCGTTATGTGCGGTCTTTCGCGCATCTCGACCTGGGGCGTATTTGCTCCCTTACCGCAGGCTCCCTTCACGATCGCCGGTATTTCTCCCGCTTTGCCTATTGTCGGCGTCGGCCTGCTATTGCTGGTGATGCTGATTCCGGTCGAGCACTGGATGGAGCGCACCCACGGCATAGCGATTTTGCCGTCGAGCTTTGTGCGCAATCCCACCGTTCGCGCCGGCGTCATCGCCATTGCTCTGCCGTTTTTCTACATGGGCGCTCAGGGTCTGGTCGGCACTTCGTACTATCAGCTTGTAATTGGCCTTGGCGGCATGCAAACAGCGCTTTTGGGCATCATCTCGGGTGTGCCCATGCTGGTGCTCGCAATGTTTGTGCCGCGCAAGTTTCCGCAGCTTAAGCCTTGGTCTGTGGTGCGTACGGGCTATGTCTTTATGGCGGCGGCCTGTGTGAGCATGGCGTTTGGCGTGCGCGCGTCCGAGCTGACGCCCATTATGGTGGTCGGTACGCTCTTTGGTGGCGTGGGCGTTGGCCTGGTGAACTCACAGGCTAACAACATTGTCGCTTCCGCCGTGCCGCCGAGTGACGCCCAGCAATCGGGCGGCATCCAGGGTGCGGCGCGTAACCTGGGCCTCGCGTTGGGCTCTGCCGCCATGGGTTCGGTCCTGCTTATCGCCGTCAACACCGGTCTCGATGCGCGTATTGATGCGAGTAATGTGGTCGACACGCAGAGCAAGGCGGCGCTCGAAGAGGTTGTTTATACCTACGAGAGTGATGCCGCGTTTACGGCGCGCCTGGAATCGATGGGCGTTGCACCCGAGGCGCAGGGAGAGCTCTTGGCGGACAATGCCGAGGTTCGCGCAAAGTCGGCGGCCACGGCCTTCTACGTGGTGGCAGGACTTGCCGTCGTAGCGCTCGCAACGACCTTCCCCAAGCAAACCTCATAGACAAACGCCGCCGCCCAAACCGCCACGAAGGGGATAGTCCCCTTCGTGGCGGTTTTGCTGTTCCGGCCTTCAATTGTCTCGATCTGTAACATCTGGACGGCAAAACCGGCTCTACCTGTTACAGATCGAGACGAAACGCCGAGGTCGGACGGAAAATCTCGATCTGTAACAGCAAGCCCGCTTTTGGTGTCCTAATTGTTACAGATTGAGATAAATCGCCGGGACAGGCCGCCGCCCCGGCCAAAACCACCACGAAGGTGCCTGTCCCCATTGTGGTGGTTTGGACCGGCTGGACGTGTGTGCATCGAGTGGTATCTAAGTTGAGATACCACCTCTGGTATATCAGCTTGCGTTTGCGTGAGTACAATACTCGAACGTTATGCGTCTCAGCGCCCCCTGTGCGTGGACGTTTTGCAGTCAAGCGGACGAAGGGATTTATCCTATGTGCGGAATTGTCGGCTACACCGGCTCTGATATTGCAAAGAACATCCTGGTCACGGGCCTCAAGCGTATGGAGTATCGCGGCTATGACTCCTCGGGCGTCGCGCTCGAGGTGGGCGAGGGCGCCGCGGCGCACCTCGATGTCATCCGCCGCGTGGGTAAGGTCGCGGGCTTGGAGAGCGAGCTTTCCAATATCGACAGCGACGCTACCTGCGGTATCGGCCACACCCGTTGGGCCACCCACGGCAAGCCCTCCGTCGTTAACGCTCATCCCCACACCAGCTGCGACGGTCGTATCGCCATCGTCCACAACGGCATCATCGAGAACTTCGCCGAGCTGCGCGAAGAGTTGGAGGGTCGCGGCCACCACTTTAAGAGCGAGACCGATACCGAGGTCTTCGCGCATCTGATCGAAGAGGCCTATGCCGAGACGCACGACCTGATGGCCTCCGTGCGCGAGGCTTGCACCCACGTGGTCGGTGCCTATGGTCTGGCCGCCGTGTGCGCTGACGAGCCCGGCGTGATCGCCGTGGCCCGCAAGGATTCCCCGATCGTAGTCGGTGTAGGCGAAACCGGCTCCTATGTTGCTTCCGATGTCATCGCGCTCATCGACGCCACCCGCGATGTCGTGGTGCTCGAGGACGGTCAGTTTGCCAAGCTCACGCCCGCAGGCGTCGAGTACACCGACGAGGCCGGCAACGTTATCGAGCCCAAGGTCACCCACATCGACTGGGACCTGGACATGGCAGAAAAGGGCGGTTATCCCGACTTTATGCTCAAGGAGATTCACGAGCAGCCGCGCGTTGTGCGCGACACGCTGGTTGGTCGTATGACGCCGGCCGGCGAGCTCGACATCGACGAGCTGGGCCTTTCGCTCGAGGAACTCAACGACATCGACCGCGTCTACGTGATCGCTTGCGGCACCAGCTATCACGCTGGCCTCATTGCCAAGAATCTCATTGAGGGCTGGGCTCGCATCCCCACCGAGGTGGAGGCGGCCAGCGAGTTCCGCTATCGCAACCCCATCATCGCGCCGACGACGCTCGTCGTGGCCGTGTCCCAGTCGGGCGAGACGGCCGATACCCTTGCCGCCATTCGCGACGCGCGCATCAAGGGTGCCAAGGTCTTCGGCATCACCAACGTGGTGGGCAGCCCCGTGGCGCGTGAGAGCGACGGCGTCATCTACACCAAGGCCAACAAGGAGATCGCGGTCGCCTCGACCAAGAGCTTCATCGGCCAGGTCGTGAGCCTTACGCTTTTGGCCCTGCTGCTGGCGCAGGTCAAGTACCGCTTGACCACCAAGCAGGCGCGCATGCTGTTCCGCGAGCTTTCCGATACGGCCGAGCAGATCCAGTGGATTTTGGATACCCAAACCGAGGCCGTTCATGAGGCCGCCCTGCTGTGCAAGGACGCGCAGTCGGCGCTGTTCGTGGGCCGTGGCATGGGTGCCGCTATTTCCTACGAGGGCGCGCTTAAGCTCAAAGAGGTCAGCTACCTGCACGCCGAGGCCTACGCCGCCGGCGAGATGAAGCACGGCCCCATTGCCTTGATCGACCCGGGCTTCCCTGTCATCGCCGTGGCCACCAAGAGTGCCACCTACGACAAGACCGTGTCGAACCTCATGGAGTGCAAGGCGCGCGGCGCCAAGGTCATCGTCGTTGCTACCGAGGGCGACGAGGAAATCAACAAGATTGCCGACTGCATCATTCGCGTGCCGGCCGTCCGCGACGTGTTCAGCCCCATCACGGCGAGCGTCCCGCTGCAGCTGCTCGCCCGCGAGGTTGCCATCCTGCGCGGCTGCGACGTCGACCAGCCCCGCAACCTGGCAAAGAGCGTTACCGTGGAGTAGTTGGTTCCGCCATTCTGGCGACCAAGGCCCGGCTCCGTTGCAGCGGAGCCG
>CAJLLB010000028.1 GCA_905207425.1 uncultured Collinsella sp. | reverse complement strand
CGTTAGAACGGCGGAACTGAGGGCAGCGTCGAGCCGTTACGCGGTTTGGTAAAACCGCGTAACTACCTAACTACATCAAGTTGCAAACAGCCGCCGCGAAGGCAACGGGGTCCTCGGGGAGGATACCCTCGACCAGCAGGGCCTGATCGTAGAGCAGACCAGAGTACTGCTTGATCTTGTCGGCGTCGCCTGCCTTCTGGGCAGCGACAAGCTTGTCAAAGACCGGGTGCTTGGCGTTGAGCTCGAGCACGCGCTGGCTCTTGGGCATGCCGTCGGGCGCGCCCTCGGGTCCCTTCTGGAGTACCTTCTCCATCTCAAGCGAAAGCGGACCCTCGGTGGTGATGCAAGCGGGGGCATCGGTCAGGCGCGCGGAGACGGCAACTTTCTCGACCTTGTCACCGAGTGCCTCTTTCATAGCGCTAAAGAGGTCCTCGTTCTCCTTGGTGGCGTCCTCGGCCTCCTTCTTCTCATCCTCGGTCGCCAGGTCAAGATCACCGGTCGCGACGTTCTTGAGCTCCAGATGACGATCCTCGACCTCGGGCTCGGCACCGTCGGCCACAGCCTTCTCGGCAGCCTCGCGGGCAGCATCGTCCTCGTAGATCTTGGGCATATCGGCGGCAACGTACTCACGCATGGCCTGGAAGGTAAACTCATCCACGTCCTGCGTCAGAAGCAGCACGTCATAGCCGCGGTCGAGCACGCCCTTTACCACGGGCATCTTGGCCAAGCGCTCGCGCGAATCGCCGGCGGCGTAGTAGATGGCCTTCTGATCCTCGGGCATGCCCTTGGCATACTCGGCCAGTGTAATCATCTTCTGTTCCTTGGCAGACCAGAACAGCAACAGGTCGGCGAGCTCATCGGCCTTCATGCCATAGCTCGAGTAGATGCCGTACTTAAGGCCGCGGCCAAAGTTCTCAAAGAACTTCTCGTAGGCCTCGCGGTCGTTGTCACGCATATCCTCAAGGTCAGCGGTGATCTTCTTTTCCACACGCTTGGCGATGGCCTTGAGCTGACGGTTCTGCTGCAGCGTCTCACGCGAGATGTTGAGCGACACGTCGGCGGAATCCACGACGCCGCGGACAAAGTTGTAGTAGTCGGGCAGCAGGTCGTCGCACTTCTCCATGATCAGGACATTGGAGCTGTAGAGCGCCAGACCCTTCTCGTAATCCTTGCTGTACAGATCGAACGGCGCGCGACCCGGCACAAACAGCAGGGCGTCATACTCGAGCGTGCCCTCGGCATGGAAGCTGATGGTGCGCGCAGGATCGTCAAAGTCGTGGAACGTGGACTTGTAGAACTCGTCGTAGTCCTTCTGCTCGACATCGGAGCTGCGCTTTTTCCAGATCGGCGTCATGGAGTTGACGGTCTCGAGCTCCTGGTAGTCCTCGTACTCGGGCGTGTAGTCATCGCCAGCATCCTCGGGCTTGGGCTTCTGGCGGCTCTTGGACACCATCATCTGGATCGGGTAACGCACATAGTTACTGTACTGCTGAATTAGGCTCTTGAGGCCCCACTCGGTCAGGAAGCGATCGTAGGTCTCGGCCTCGCCGTCGGCATCGAGCTTCTCGTTCTCGCGCAGCGTCAGGATGACATCGGTACCGTGCTCGGCACGCTCGCCGTCCTCGATGGTGTAGCCCTCAAGACCGTCGGATTCCCACACATGGGCGACATCCGCGCCGTAGGCGCGGCTGACGACCTTCACATGGCTGGCGACCATAAAAGCCGAGTAGAAGCCCACGCCAAACTGGCCGATGATGTCGACATCCGAACCCTGCTGCTCGGCGTTCTCGGTCTTAAACTCCTCGGAGCCGGAATGGGCGATGGTGCCCAGATTGCGCTCGAGCTCCTCGGCGGTCATGCCAATGCCGTTATCCGAGATGGTAATGGTGCGGGCGTCTTTATCAAAGGAGACGCGAATGGCCAGGTCGCCCTGGTCGATCTTGACGCTCGGGTCCTGCAGGCTCTTAAAGTTGAGCTTGTCGACGGCGTCGCTCGCGTTAGAGATAAGCTCGCGCAGGAAGATTTCTTTATTGGTGTAGATGGAGTTGATCATGAGGTCGAGCAGTTTTTTGCTCTCGGTCTTAAATTGACGCATGTGCAGTCCTTTCGCGCTACCCCTGTCCGCAAAAACGGCTCGGTCGCCCGAGCCGCATCGCAGACCTGCTATGTTCAGACTTAGATTTTATAACCCATTAACGCGCATATATACATACGGAATCGAAAAACTGTATGTCCGAGCGCTCTGATGCGCCAATTGCCAAGGAGTGTCCCAAACTGCCGGCAGGAAAGGAACGTTCCTATCTGCCATCTACGCGCTTGGCCATCCAGGCATGAGGCTGGCCCTCGTCTTCGTAGTCCACCGGGGCAATCTGCGTGTAGCCCGCCTTGGCATAGAGCGGCAGCACGTATTCCTGAGCATGCAGCTTAATGAGCTTGGCGCCGGCATCACGCGCGCACGTATCACTGGCCTCGACAATCTTGCTCGCCAAACCGCGACGGCGCATGCTCGGCAGCACGGCCACGCGCCCCATAATGTAGGTCTCCCCCGCCGCGACACCTTCGTCCAAGTCGCACGCCGGCGACACCGGAGCCTCTGCGTCAGCCGCGCGCTCAAGCTCTTCGGGAAACACGCGCGAGCAACCGGCAAGCTCGCCGTCTACATAGAGCGTCACATGAATGCAGTTCGGATCCTCGTCGATAGCGTCGAACTCATTCTCGTAGCCCTGCTCGTCCATAAAAATGACGCGGCGCACCAACGCCGCGTCATCAAAGCATCCCGTCTTAAGTTGGATATCCATGGCTGCCCTTTCATTCAATGCGAACGTTAGGGACAGATTTTAGCGAAAATGAGCTCCGCGCACGCTAAACTTCGCGCGAGCCTTCGCCAGGCAATCGTAATGACCCACGTTATGGGCATCGCTCGCGATGAAGCTGTACAGGTTCTGATCGAACAGGCGCTGTGCCGGCTTTTTCTCGCGACCAAAGCGACCGCCGGCAATAAAGTCTGCCGAAGCCTGCAGCTTGCAGCCCATATCGACCAGGCGCTCCGCCACGCTTACATCCTTTTGAACCGCACGATAGCGCTCAGGATGAGCGATGATCACCTGGTAGCCACGGCACTGCAAATCGTAAATCGTGTTCTCGTACTCTCTAAACGCATACGCATCGGCATGCGTCGAAAGCTCGAGCAGAAACTCGTTGGTCCCATCGAAATGCAAGTGCTCCGCGGCATCGATACCAAGCTCAACGAGCTTTCGATGGTTGACCTCAAAGCCCATCTGGAGCGGAAAACCGTCAGCGTTATCGCGCAGCAGCTCAAAGGCATCCCACATCTTGTCGTAATCAAAATAGGGATCACGGCAGTGAGGAGTGCAAACAATTCTGGTTACACCAGCCCGCTTGGCAGCCTCGAGCATCGCCAAGCTCTCATCGAGATCGGCGGCGCCGTCGTCTACACCCGGCAAGATATGGCAATGAATGTCACGCATAGGTCAGCCTTAATCAACTAAACGTTTGCTCGGTTGGTGAAGATGCCCTTTTTGGAAGTCCCCTGATCGTCGGAGCCCTTCTTCACCTTCTTACCGTCCTTGGTGTAGTAGGAGTAGTAGTACTCGCTGGTCTCGGTCTCGCAGTAGTTCATAACGGTACCGATGAGCTTGACCTTCTCGGACTTTTTAAGCTGACCGATGGCGTTGAGCGCCTCCTCGCGCTTGGTGAAATCCTCACGCACCACGAACAGCGTGCCGTCGGTCAGGCTGGCAATCTCGGCAGCATCGATGAAGGTGCCGACCGGGGGAGCATCAAAGATGACGTACTGGAACTTGGCGGACAGCGCCTTTACCAGCTTGGCAAAGCGGTGAGAGACGATGATGTCGGCAGGATTGGGAATATGCGGCTCGGCATCGAGGAAGTAGAAGTTCTTCTGACCCGTCTCGACAATTGCCTGGTCAATGGAGATCTGCTCGGAAAGGACCGCATAGAGTCCGCCGCGCGAACGAACGCCGAGCATATCGGAAAGGGACCTGCGGCGCATATCGGCCTCGACCAGAAGCACGGACTTGCCGCTCGTGGCGATTGCCTGAGCAAGGTTAATGGAAACCGTAGACTTGCCCTCGTTGGGAATCGAGGAGGTAACGGTGATGGTGCGGATGGGGTCGTCCACGCTCGCAAAGCGGATGTTGGCCAGAAGGGTCTTGGCGGCATTCTGTACAACGAGCTTGTCGGTGTTCTTTGCCTTAGCCATGCCTATTTACCACCTTTCATAGCCGGAATTCGGCCAACAACGGGAATGCCCAGGAGCTCTTCTGCCTCTTCGGCACCGCGGATGCGGGTATTGAGCATGTCTGCCAAAACGACATAGGCGACTGCGATAAAGATACCGGCGAGGAACGCGACGGCAATATACAGCGTGCGCTTGGGGCCGCTGGGGGCTTCGGGGGTCTTAGCCTCGTCGATAACGTTGATGCTCTGGGCAGCGCCGACGTTCTGAGCGACCGTACTCACCGAGCTGGCCATGGCCTTTGCGACCTTAGCCGTCTCCTTGGCATCGGTGCCGGTAACCGAAAGCGTAATGACACGCGTGGTGGTCTCGGAGGAAACAGACACCTTGTAGTCATCCAGATCGGTGAGGCCCAGTTCATTGGCTGCGCCGCTCTTAACGCTATCGCTATCCAGCAGCGTGGCGATATCGTTGGAAAGCATCTGACTCGCCGAGAGATCGTTGTAGCTCATCTGACCGCTATCGTCGGTCTTGGCGAGAATGTACATGCTCGTCGTCGCGGTATAGGTGTTGTCCATCGCAACGAAGGACACGATGCCCATGGCGATCGCGCAGACCACCGGAAGGGTGATGACCAGCTGAAGGTGCTTCTTCAGCAGCTGGAACAGTTCGAGAAGGGTCATGCAGCTTGCCTTTCATTTCCCCAGTTCGGATTGACAAAACTGTCCGTATGTTATCGCATCTTTTTACCGAGACCAAACTCTATACATAAGAAACAGGCTCTTCTGTAAAAATGTCGGAAGCAATCGTAAAATTGCACAACAACGCCGCACCCGAAAGTCAAATGCGGCGTCTGCATCAATATCTATGTTGTATCGCTATGCGAATGGCTCGTCCTGCCGTATGGGAAACGTCACCGTAATGGTGGTTCCCACGCCCAACTCGCTCGACAGATCGAGCGTGGCGTGATGATACAGGGCCGCATGCTTGACAATTGCAAGCCCCAGACCGGTTCCGCCGCGCGCCTTGGACCTACTCTTGTCCACGCGATAGAACCGCTCAAATACCTTGCCCTGTTCTTCAGGCGCGATACCGATTCCCGTGTCGGCGACCGCAAGGAACGGATGGCCTTCGTCGTTGGTGCCGCACTGCAGCGTAACCGCACCGCCGGGGCGATTGTAGCGGATGGCGTTGCTCGCCAGATTATAGATGAGCTCGTCAATCAAGCGCGACACGCCTTCGATGACCACAGGCTTGGTCTCATGACTTATCGTCACATTCGCCTGACGGGCGACCTGTTCAAGACGCTGCTCAACCGCGTAGATGGCACGCGAGAGCTCAATAGGCTCCGTGGAACCAATGGGCACCGCCTCGCCCTCAGTTGCACGCTCGGCCTCGTCCAAGTTAGACAGCGTAAGGATATCGTTGACAAGCGCTGCCAAGCGGCCCGCCTCACGATAGATGCGACCGCCAAAGTTGCGCAGGTCGCCCTCGCCCTCGACCATGCCGTTTGCGATGAGCTCGGCATAGCCCGAAATCGCCGTAAGCGGCGTCTTGAGCTCATGGGTGATATTCGCCGTGAACTCGCGGCGCATACGGTCGTTGTCCGCTAGCACCGCCATTTGGCGCTTGAGTTCCTGGCGCTGCGACTCGATACGCTCAAGCATGGGGACCATCTCGGCATAGGCGTGCTCATAGCTACGGCGTGGGTGGTCCAAATCCACCTCTTGCAACGGCGCGATGATGGCACGGGACTCGCGGCGCGCCATAAAAAACGAGAGTACCGCACCCGCTGCTGCGATAAGCAGCATCGGCGCCACCATCGACAGCAAAATCGCCGTAACGCCAGGCTGGGCCTGCGCCAAGCGGACAACCTGGCCGTTATCAAGGGCGACGGCGCGATACAGCATAATCTCGTCGAGCGTAGAGCTTGCGCGCTCCGCGGAACCCAAACCACTCTCAAAGGCCTCGATGACCTCGGGGCGATCGCCATGGTTGGGCAGTGTGGAAGGCGACGCCTCGTTGTCGTAGGCAACCGATCCATCCTTGTTAATCAGCGTGATGCGCAAGTCCTCGCGATCGAGGCTACGCAAGAACGGGATGGGCTCCTGCTGCTCGTCGAGGGCGGCAGCAATGAGCTCGGTTTCCTGCGCCAGATTGGCACTCGTGGCATCCGCCAAGGTGTTTTGCACAAAGAACGCACCCAGCACCGTAAACGCCACGATAACCGCCATGGCGCAGACAAAGATCGTCACAAAAACGCGGTGCGACAGCGTATGTTTTCCCTGGGGGGCGAAGACCACGGGTTACTCCTCCGATGCGGTGGCCGCGGTGTCGTCACCTTCGGCACCATCACCGGCAGAAGGCTCGGCCAAGCGGTAGCCCACGCCACGCACGGTCTCGATGGCGCTGGCATGCTCGCCCAGTTTTTGGCGAAGCGTCTGCACGTGCACGTCAACGGTGCGCGAACCGCCGTCGAAGTCCCAGCCCCACACGCTCTGCAGCAACGACTCGCGGGTAAAGACCACGCCGGGCTTGCGCATGAGGTACTCGAGCAGGTCGAACTCGCGCAGGGTGAGCTTAAGCGGCTCGCCGGCAACGGTCACCTCGCGATGGCTGGGCGAGAGCACGATGTCGCCCACGCTGAGCACATCGCTCGCCTGCTTGACCATGCCGCCGCGACGCAGCAGTGCGCGGCAGCGGCTGGCGAGCTCCATGAGCGAGAAGGGTTTAGTCAGGTAATCGTCGGCACCGCCATCGAGCGCCATCACCTTGTCGAGCTCGGTGTCCTTGGCGGTAAGCATCATAATGGGCACCGTCGCCGTCAGGCGGTCGGCGCGCAGGCGGCGCATAATCGCCAAACCATCGGTATCGGGCAGCATGATGTCGAGCAGCACAGCATCGGGTACCCGTCGCGCCACGGCGGCCTTAAACTCGCCGTCGCACGAAAAGCCCTCGGCCTCGATCCCCTGCTTGCGCAGTGCATAGACCGTCAAATCCCTGATGTTGTCATCGTCCTCGACGTAATAGATCATGTTGAACCCCTTTGCGGCCGGCATGACCGCATCTTAACCCTAAAGGTACCTTTACTAGATGGTATCAGCCAAAACGTCCCGTCAAATAATCCGCCGTGCGCGGATCGGTCGGATTCTTGAAGAGTTGCGCGGTGGGCGCGTGTTCCACCAACTCACCCAGCAAGAAAAACGCGACCGAGTCGGAGATACGCGCCGCCTGCTGCATATTGTGCGTAACGACCACGAGCGTACAGGTCTCTTTGAGCTCGCAGGCCAGCTGCTCCACCACCAGCGTCGACACAGGGTCGAGTGCCGAGGTCGGCTCGTCCATCAGCAGAATGTCGGGCTGCACGGCAAGTGCGCGGGCGATGCACAGGCGCTGCTGCTGTCCACCCGAAAGACCCAGGCCCGACTCGTTGAGCTTGTCCTTGACCTCATCCCATAGCGCAGCGCGACGAAGGGAGTCCTCGACCAGCTCATCGAGCACGGCGCGATCGCGCACACCCATACCGCGCGGACCGTAGGCGACGTTGTCATAGATGCTCATGGGAAACGGGTTGGGGCGCTGGAACACCATGCCCACGCGCTGGCGCAAACGGCAGATGTCGTAATCGCCCAGGATATCTTGACCATCGAGCGCAATCTTGCCCTCGATGCGGCAATCCTTGATGCTATCGTTCATGCGGTTAAAGCAGCGCAGCAACGTGGACTTTCCGCAGCCCGAAGGCCCGATAAACGAGGTGATCTGCTTGTCGCGGATCTTGATATTCACGTCCTTGAGCGCATGATGGTCGCCATAGAACAGGTCGAGGCCCTCGACGTCGATGCGCGTCGGCGAGGCGGCAAGATCCTCTGCCGTGGGGCGAGTCGCATCCCCAACCTCGCGCTCGTGCGCGGCCTCAGCCTGCGCCTCCATGAGCTCCTCAAGCTCTGTAGGCTCCATCGCCGCAGCAGCCGTCATACCGCATACCTCCATATCGATATCAATTCAGCAGTATCGATAGTAGGAATCGTGGCTCATACGCACGTGAGCACATTGTCAAGTGTTTGTAAGGGCACGCTGGCTATGCGGCGGGCAGCTCGATGGTGAATATCGTGTGTTCGGGCGTCGATTCACATGCAACGGTACCGCCGTGTGCCGTGATGATCTCCTTGGCAATAGCAAGGCCCAGACCGGCACCACCGCGATTGGTCGCACGCGCCGCATCCAGGCGATAGAACTTCTCAAAGATCACCTTGAGCTTAGCCGCAGGGATGGGATCGCCCTGATTAATAAAGCGCACGCGCACGCCGCCGTCGTCTTGGCGCCTGGCCTCAATCGTGATAGTCGAGCCCTCATAGCTATAGGCGACGGCGTTTTTCATGATGTTGTTGAACACGCGGGCCATCTTGTCGCCATCCACGAGCACCGTCAGGTCCTCGCGAATATCAACTTGGGCTTCCTTATGCTGCTCGTTGAGGATGGGATAGAACTCGTCAGCCACCTGAGCCAGCAGCAACCCCAGATCAACATAGCCGCGCGTGAGCACGATATCGTGGAAGTCAAAGCGCGTGATATCGAAGAACTCTTCGATGAGCGCATCGAGCCGGTGCGCCTTGTCGAGAGCCACGCCCGTAAAGTGCGCACGTTGCTCAACCGGCAGCTCGGGAGCCTCTTGCAGCAGCGAAAGATAGCCCACCACACTGGCAAGCGGGGTGCGTAGGTCATGTGCCAAGTACGTGACCAGATCGTCCTTGCGATGAGATTCGTCACGCAAGGCCTGTTGCACCTTGCGCTCACGGTCACGCACGCGGTTAAGGGCGCCCTCGACCTCCAAGAAGTCGCCGTCGATGTTGTCCCAGGTGTCGGGGTGATCGATCAGGCGATCTTGAATACGAGCAGCCAGCACACAATCGGCATGCTGCTCGCCCTGCTCGTAGCCCTGGTAGTACAGGGCGCGGCCGCACAAGAACAGCACGCACGCGGCAAGCGCCAGCACAAAGCCAAGCATGTTGAATACAAAGCCGGCATCGAACAACACCGGCCCTTCGATGCCGCCGAGCGCCATGGCGCCAATCGCCAACGTCATGGCCCACGCGGCGCCGCCAATCACCACGCAGCGGCACACGATCTCAAATCGATCGATCAGCAAAAAGCCGACAAGCAGCACCGCCAAGATTCCGACGATGTTGTCGATGCCAATCAGCAGCAGGCTCAGCAAAAAGAGCAGCACCGTTGCAAGCGCGCGGTTGTCGACGACCGACCTCACGTATTCAAAGAGCCGATCGGGCACCTCGAACGCTTGCCTATCGTCTTTTGTCATATCAAGATCCTCACAAGCGAAAAGCGTTATTCGATGATGTAGCCGACGCCCCAGACGTTTTTGATAAAGCGTGGCTTTTGTGCGTCGTCGCCGATCTTTTCGCGCAAGTGGCGAATATGCACCATCACCGTATTGTTGGAGCCGGGCATAAAGTCCTCGTTCCACACCGCGCGGAACAGGTCCTCTACGGCCACCACGCTGCCGCGATGCTCGACCAGATACAGCAAGATTGAATACTCGGTGGGCGTGAGGCGAACCGGTGAACCGTCCACTGTCACGGAACGAGCATCGCGGTTGATCTCCAAGCCGTCGAGCTGAATGGTCGGCGACTCGGCCGCCTGTGCACGGCTACCGTAGCTGGTGTAGCGGCGAAGCTGAGCGTGCACACGCGCGATGAGCTCCAGCGGGCGAAACGGCTTAACCACGTAATCGTCCGCACCAAGCGAAAGGCCCCCGATCTTGTCTTGCTGGGCATCGCGCGCCGTCAGCATGATCACAGGATAGGTATGGCTGGAACGGATCGTACGCAGCAGCTCAAATCCATCGATATCGGGCAGCATGACATCCAGCAGCGCCAGATCGAACTCCTGCTCCAAGATTGCCTTGGCAGCATCGGCCCCGCTATAGGCAATCTGGACGTCAAAGCCTTCTTTTGTAAGGTAGATGCCAACTAGGTCGGCAATGGCCTTCTCGTCATCAACTACCAGTATGCGCTCGTTCATGCGTGCTCCTCTCGCGCTCCATTATGCCCGAGGCTACGCACGCCACACACAACAAGCGTGGGTGATTAAGTCGGCCTTAAGCACCCTTGTGCCCGTTCGGGCGCGGATGTGGGCCACGCACGCGATGATCGCCGACGCCGGCAAACGATATACTCTAGTTCCAGAAGAGACCATCCCGTCGAAAGCGAAATCTGTGAAGTCCCTCACCTCTTTTGCAAAGCGCTCAGCCCAGCTTGCCGCCGGCTTTGTCTGCGCTATCGCCCTTGCCGCTGGCGCGCCCACCGTCGCCGGCGCCCAAGTGCTCACGACCGACAATGTTTGCGGCAAAACCGCCGATGCGCGCGGCATCACGGCCGAAAACCTGCCCGATATCGATGCGACCAATGCCCTCGTCATGGGCAAAGACGGCACCGTCTACTATGGGCGCGGCGCCGATGAGCAGGTCAAGATTGCCTCGATCACCAAGGTCATGACCGCAATCCTAACCGTCGAGAATTGCAAGATGGACGAGAAGGTCACGGTGAGCAACGCCGCAGCCACCGTGGGTAATTCGACCGCCGGCTTGCTCGAAGGCGACGAGCTTACCGTGGAGCAGGCACTGCGCGGCCTGATGATTCCCTCGGGCAACGACGCCGCCATCGTGCTCGCCGAATATATGGGCAAGAAGATCGACCCTAAGACCAAAGACGCCGAGGCCACATTTGTGAAGGCCATGAACGAGCGCGCTAAGAAGCTCGGCTGCACCGGTACGCTTTTTGAAAACCCGCATGGTCTGGACTTTGATGAGTGGGCTGGCAATATGCACTCAACCGCACACGACGTAGCGCTGATGATGCAGGAGGCCATGAAAAACGACACGATCCGCGAGGTCGTAGCGAGCGAGAATTCCTGGATCGAGGTCACGGGCGCCGACGGCGCCGACCATTCGCATTCCATGGACACGCATAACTATTTGCTGGGCCAAGATGGCAACATCGGTGGCAAGACTGGCACCACCGACGATGCAGGCTATTGCTTTACGGGTGCCTACAACCGCGATGGCGACGAGATCTACACCGTCGTTTTGAACTCCACCACCACCGACCAGCGCTTTACCGATACCGCAACCCTTGCCAATTGGTACTACGGTCACAAGGCGGCGGTCGCGATCGCCAACACGCAGGAAAAGACCGCCAACGGCAACCCGCTTATGGCGCGCATTAGTCAAACCGACTGGACGGATAAGACGATCGACGCCACGCTCGCCGATCCCACGGCGCAAGCGACCGTGTTTTCCCTTGCCGGCGAGGTGACCGAAAAGGTTAGCTACGACGATCTTTCGGGCACGGTGCATGTGGGCGACAAGGTGGGCAGCGTTACGCTCAAGCAGGACGGCACCAAGATCGCCGTCATGGACCTGGTTGCCGACGAGGAAGGCGCAGGGCCGAATCCCATTGAATGGCTGCTCGTGAAGCTCGATCGCTTGGGCCGCCGCATCGACAACCGCCCACTTGCGGCAGAGAGCGAGACCGTAGCCAAGGCTCCTGAGATGTAGGGCGCAAGAATAATAAGCCCACTGAAAGGAGGCGTCCGAAAGGATGCCTCTTTTTTTGAGGATTCGAATCCCCAGCCGCCATTCTTGATAATAAAAAAGGGCCCCAAATGGGACCCTTCTTCAAATTCGTACTGGCGGAGAGCTGGGGATTCGAACCCCAGATGCCCTTTTGGGGCATACTCGCTTAGCAGGCGAGCACCTTCGGCCTCTCGGTCAGCTCTCCGTAACAGCCGTTCTATAGTAACCAAACAGCCAAGGATGGGCAAGAGGAAATTTTCTAATTGCCTAGCAACCTTTCCTCCTTGGAAGCTTCGCCTACCCCAGCGAGCGGTTGAGGGAGCCGAGCTCGTCGTTGCCCATGGTGCGCCACATTTGAAAGATGCAACCGCGTGCCAGGAAAAAGAAGCCGTTGTCGACCAGTTGCACAGCGGCATCTGCAAGCTGATTCGTCACGGCGGACACTGGCGGCAGCTCGAGTCCAGCCTTGCGGATGGTCTCGACCGCTTCCTCGAACGTCGGAGGCTCGCTGACGCCCATCTCGTTCATAAGGCCCTGCATTTCTTCCAACGCGCTGCTGCCCGACTCCTCGCCGCGCGGCACTAGACGGTAACAAGCCAGCGCCAGGTCGAGCTGATCGCAATTCCAATAGGCAAACGCCAAGCGATAGAACAGGTAGCCGATTGCAGAACGATCGCTGGCAATACGTAGGCCGTGGCGCGCCACCTCGATAATCTCGTCAAAGCGCTCCAGACGCGCAAGCACGTTGATGAGCGCAAAGTGCGATTGCATGGACGAGCGCGCCAGATCGTAAAGATGGCGCACCTCGGGTAGTGCTCGTTCAAAGTCCTCTTGCTCGGCGTAAAAGCTGCAGATCTCGTGCTGGGCAAAGTACAGCGCATCGGGCGCACGAAGGATTCGCACAGAGCGGTCTTCTTCCAACACCGGTAGCACCATGCGCACCAGCTGGTTATCGCAAAACTGCGTTTGAACCGGACCTGTCGCCAAAAGCTCGGCGACAGTGCACTTAGCCTCCAACTCCTCGACAAGACGGGAAAAGCCTTCAAAAGCACCTGTACGGTCAACTTTTGCCTGCTCACGCAATTCAACAACACGGGCCACGTATGGGTCGTCGTCCTCTTCCATGACCTCCAACTCGTCAGCCGTATCGGCAAGCAGCAGATCGCGCAGCGCCGGCGGCAGCGTGCGATGGTCATCACGCGGACGAGCATGAACCTCCGCAGGCTCAATCGTCTCCGGAGCGGTTGACTCATACGCCTCAAGCACACGCTTGCACGGCATATCGTCCATGTCCATGCTCTCAAGATCCTTGGCGACAGGCACACAATCGGCCAGATAGGCCGCGCGCCCAAAGAAATACGTTGCGACAACGCGCTCGCCCCGCTCGCTGTCGGGAGCAGCAATCTGCACATAGCAGCGCGTGATGCAGGCGCCCGCGGCAAAACACGCTGCCGCAAGTGTGAGTGCCACGCGCGCATCGTGCTCCGCGGCCCAGATCGCACGCGTGTCCTCGTCCAGCTCGCGCCAGGCGTCATCTTGGGCGTCGTATTCACGTTGCGGCATGGCATCCACGACAGAGTGCCCAAACCGAACGAGCATAATCCCCTCGGCAACGTTTGCCCGATAGGTATAGTCGAGCCGCGTGACCACGTTGAGCGCCTCAACGATTCGCGCAAAACGCGTGCGCACGTCCCACTCGCCGCCCGGCTGGCACGAAACCGTTCCCGGCTTGGCCCACGGGTTATCGCTCGAAGCCGTATCGAGCAGTCGGGGAACATCGTTGGTCGTCTTGGCGATATGCCACGCATCAAAGAGCGCGCAGCCCTCAAGGCTCGGCGAGGATGCCGCAGGGACCAATCCGGCCCCGATGCGCTCAAGGATGCCGGAGAGGCGGTTGAGACGGCACTCGACGGCAAGCAGCATGTCAATCTCGTCCTGGTCCAGCAGGCTACGATCAAAATTGAGATAGAAAATCTTTGAGCGATCAATGCGAGCCAGGCTCATCTCGGACTTGGCAGCGATGGTGCGCAGGCGGGGCAAGTCAATTTCGCTCATAAGGGCGGCGGCATAGCGCTCGATACCGCTCGGATTCTCGGCATGGTCAACGCGGTAAAGCAGCGTCTCGATAGCATCGGGGAGCGGTGCCGTGTTAAAGCCCAAAAACACCTCGACCGGCTCGGGCAACTTTACGAGCTTGATCTTGTCGACTACGTTTTGCATACCCTCGTCGAGTCCGCCGGCGTCCGCCGTGTTCACAATAGCGCTTTCGGAGTTGGCAAATATCACGTAGCGCAAGAACATCGAGGCCATGAACTCGCCGTAAGGAAGGGCGCGGGTCGAATTCCATGTCTCGTGGTCGGACTGCTCGCGCATGGGGCCTTCGGGAGAGCCGGCAGTTTGCGCACACGCGCGCATTGCACCGTTGGCTTCCCTTACCATAATCTCACCAATACTGGAATCCGACTCGTCAAGGACCAGTTCCATGTCGGGATCGTTGGGCAGCGGAGCCTCGCAGACGGGGCGGTCCACCTTGTACACCTCACCCGAAACGCTTACGTAGCCCAAAAGCGACACATGACTTTTGCCAACGAATTCGACGACATAACAAGATTCATGCTGGTCCTCGCCAAAGAGTTTCCAGACCACGCCATATGAGCGCCCCGCAGGCTGCTCGGGCATCGCCGGAAAGCGCTTTTTGGGATCGAGAAACCTGAGCCTGTATGTCGGACGCTCTGCCACGAAATATCACCCTGATCGGTCGTTGAGAGAAGGAGTGGTCGCGGATGGGCCGCGACACCTACTCGGAATCTTACACGAGTCGACAGGAAATCGTCCCTTTGGACGAAAGCACTCAAGCTGGCGTAAAAGAAAAGCCCCCGTTGCCGGGAGCTTTAATCTCAAATGGTGCGGCGTATAGGATTCGAACCTATGACGTTCTGATTCGTAGTCAGACCCTCTATCCAGCTGAGGTAACGCCGCAGCGCAAGACATATAAAACCACTTTAGCTTATTGGAGTCAAGCTCAATCTCAAACTTTTTTGTGAAACGCAGTTTTGTCATGCTGCTCCGCATATACCGCCGTTCCCCGTACGATCGATTGGCTTTTCGATCACGTCAAACTTGGCATCAAGTTCCCTCAGGAGCGATCTCACCCGCTGGGCACAATCATAATCGGCAAACGAGATGCTCAGCATGCGCGCGACCTGGTTGGAAGTCCCAACTCCATAGAAGTGCTCCAGCGCCACAAGCCCCACGTGCGTCACAAAGGTCTCGACCACATGCGGCGACTCCTCAAAACACCATTGTGTCAACGGACCCTCACTCGTCTGTCGAACCACCAGGCCACCCATGCCAGACGGCTCACACGTTACAAGCAGGTACTCCCCACCCTCGTCGCTCTCAAACAAAACCACCCGATCATCAAACAGCTCCATCGCGTCCCCTTTCTCTCGCTCTTATTTAGCAAAAGCATAACAGGTAGATAGCTGTATACAGAACAGTTGTTCGTGTGTTTTCTATTGAGCTGTCCGCACGGCATGATATGGACCTGCGCACGAAATAGGGCGCCCCCGAAGGAGCGCCCTTGCATATCCCCTATGCAGCCAAGTTACGCGACCGGCTCGATCTTCTCGAGACCGCCCATGTAAGGACGCAGAACCTCGGGGATCGTGATGGTGCCGTCGGCGTTCTGGTAGTTCTCCAGAATGGCAGCCATGGTGCGGCCGGCCGGCAGGCCGGAACCGTTGAGCGTGTGCAGGTAGCGCGAGCCCTTGAAGTTCTCGGGGTCGCGATACTTGATGTTGGCGCGGCGAGCCTGGAAGTCACCGCAGTTGGAGCAGGAGCTAATCTCCTTGTAGGCGTTGTAGCTCGGCAGCCAGACCTCAACGTCGTAGGTCTGACGGGCAGAGAAGCCCAAGTCGCCGGTGCACAGGCTAATCACGCGATACGGAAGGCCCAGCTGCTGCAGCAGGTACTCGGCCTCGGCGGTCATGCTCTCGAGCTCATCGTCGGACTCCTCCGGCTTAGCGAACTTGACCATCTCGACCTTGTCGAACTCGTGCTGACGGATGATGCCGCGGGTGTCGCGACCGGCGGAACCGGCCTCCTCGCGGAAGCAGGGGGTGAAGGCGGTGTAGCGACGCGGCAGAGTGTCGGCATCGAGGACCTCGCCGGCGTGCAGGTTGGTAAGCACGACCTCGGCGGTGGGGATCAGGAAGTTGTCGCCCGAGACGTGATAGGCGTCGTCCTCGAACTTGGGCAGCTGACCCGTGCCAAACATGGTCTGACGCTTGACGACGATGGGCGGCCACCACTCCTTAAAACCACGGCTGGTGTGCGTATCGAGGAAGAAGTTGATGAGGGCGCGCTCCAGGCGGGCGCCGGCGCCACCGAGAACGGTAAAGCGGCTGCCGGAGAGCTTGTTGCCACGCTCGAAGTCGAGGATGTCCAGATCGGTGCCCAGATCCCAGTGCGGCTTAAAGTCGAAGTCGAACTCGCGCGGGGTGCCCCAACGACGGCGCTCAATGTTCTCGTCCTCGTCCTTGCCGTACGGCGTGGCCTCGCAAGGAATGTTGGGCAGGTGAGCCATGAAGTCGTACTGCTCCTGCTCGAGAGCAGTGCGGCGCTCGGCCAGGCCGTCAATCTTCTCGTTGACGGCGCGCACGGCCTCCTTGGCGGCCTCGGCCTCGTCCTTCTTGCCCTCCTTCATCAGGGCGCCGATCTTCTTGGACTCGGCATTGCGCGTAGCCTGGAGCTCCTCGACCTCGGTGATGACGGCACGGCGCTCGTCGTCGAGCTCAAAGAACTTCTCGCGATCCCAAGACGTCTGGCGGTTAGCCATGGCGACATCGATGGCATCGGGGTTCTCGCGAACAAACTTGATATCAAGCATTAGATCCTCCGGCGATATACATTCCATTTAGGTTGCAACCTTGTACATGTATGGGCAAGTATATACTTATGAGCGTTTACGACCCAACTCAACTACGCAAGAAGGCACCCAATGGACGCAGTTTTTTCCTTTTTGTTTGGCACCCGCACCGGTTTTGCCATCCTTTTCGCCGGCGGCATCCTGTTATTTGCGATTCTTGCCTTTGTAATGGAGAAGCGTACCCATAAGATGTACGTCGACCGCGGACCCAAGTCCGAGGATGAGGAAGACAGCTTCTGGGACTAACCTGCCAAAAAGGGACAGGTTTATTTTGGTCTGTTTTATCTGGGCAAACGCAAGCGCCCCGCAACTGGAATTGAGCCAGTTGCGGGGCGCTT
>CAJLLB010000027.1 GCA_905207425.1 uncultured Collinsella sp. | reverse complement strand
GAGGCTGCGCTGGCAGGCGAGGGCCGCGTGCTCGTACGCAAGAGCGGAACCGAGTCGGTTATCCGCGTGCTGGCCGAGGCGCCCGACCAAACATCCGCCGATGCCGCCATGAAGCGCATCGCAAGTGCTCTGGAGGCTCTTTAGTTACGCGTTTTTACCAAACCGCGTAACTGCTCGACGCTGCAAACGGCCCCAAGCGGCAGTCTGACGTTCAATTTCAAGGGCGCGACCAGAAGGTCAGCGCCCTTTCATTTCACGTCACCTTGCTCGCTTAGGGTCGTTTTCGCTGACGTTGCCAAGACATTAGCGTCAACGAACTAGTCATTGGGTACCTAGTTATTGGGTGAAAAAAGGGGACGCTGCGGATTGGTTCCGCGGCGTCCCCTTTGCGTTGGCGTGTCGGTTATGCCTTACAGCTCGTAGAGCGTGGTGAACTTGTCCTGCAGGTAGCTGCAGTAGTAGCGGGCATCGAACGCCATGCCGCAGGCGCCCTTGATGAGCTCCGGCGCGTCCTTGGCGCGGCCCCACTGCCAAATGTGCTCGCCCAGCCAGGCGCGGACGGGTGTCAGGTCGCCGCTCGCGCAGGCGCCGGTAAGGTCGATGCCGTCGCGGCACATGGCCGGCACAAACATGGCGTCGTAGGCGCTGCCCAGCGCATAGGTGGGGAAGTAGCCAAACGAGCCGCCGCTCCAGTGCGTATCCTGCAGGCAACCACGCGTGTCGTCGGGAACCGGAATGCCCAGGTACCTATCCATGAAGCGATTCCAAAGAGCGGGGATATCCTTGGCTGTGGCCTCGCCGGCAAACAGCATGCGCTCGATCTCGTAGCGCACCATAACGTGCAGCGGATAGGTGAGCTCATCGGCCTCGGTGCGGATCAACGACGGCTGCGCGATGTTAACGGCGTGGTAGAGCGTGTCCTCGTCGACGTCGCCGTAGACCTCGGGTGCGTGGCGGCGCAGCACCTCGAGCAGCGGTCCCATAAAGGCGCGGCTGCGGCCCACGGTGTTCTCGAAAAAGCGGCTCTGGCTCTCGTGGATGCCCATGGAGGTGCCGCCCTCAAGACAGGTACGCGCATAGGCGGGATTGACGCCCAGCTCGTACATGGCGTGTCCCGCCTCGTGGATGATGCTGTAGACGTTGGAGATGCAATCGTCCTCGTAGATGTGTGTCGCGATGCGCGCGTCACCCACGGCAAAGCCCTCGCTAAACGGGTGCTCGGTAAAGGCAAGCGTGGTGTCGTTCAGGTTCAGGCCGACGAGCTTCATAAGGTCGAAGCTCATGGCGCGCTGGGCGGCCTCGGGCACGCGGGCGTGCAAAAAGTCGGCATCGGGCTGCTGGCCGCGCTCGCCGATGGCGTGCACGAGCGGCACGACCGTCGTCTTGACCTCATCGCAAAACGCATCGAAGCTCTTGGCGGAAAGGCCGCGCTCGTACTGGTCGAGCCAAACGTCGTATGGGTCGCGCTTGGGGTCCATAAGTTCGGCCTGATGCTTAAGTTGGGCGACGATCCTATCCACATAGGGCTCAAAGCTCGCCCAGTCATTGGCCGTCTTGGCCTTGTGCCATACGGCATCGGCCTCGCAGGTGAGCCTAGTCCAGGCCTCGGCCTCCTCGGTGGGGATGACGCTTGCCTCGCGCTGGTCGCGACCGAGCACACGGATCTCGTCGAGCAGCTGCGGGTCGTCTACATGTCCGCCTGCAACCGTCTCGCGCGCTAACGAGCGTACGAGCTCAACGGACTTCTCGCTGGTCAGTAGCTTGTGATGCTCGCCGGCAAGCGTGCCCATGGCGTCGGCACGGGCGGCAGCACCGTTGGCAGGAGCAATCGTCGCTCCATCGAACTCGGCAATCTTGAGCAGGTACTCGCGAGTCCACAGCTTGCCCTCGAGTTTGCGGAATTTTTTGACGGCCTTGTCGGCTTTAGCAACCTTGACGCCCTTGGCAGCCTTTGCCACGGCGGCCTTGGCCTTCTTATCGAGTTTCTTTCCCATACCGTATCCTTAATCTCGCAGGCCGAGCGCCGCAGACGGGTGCACGGCCAGTTTGCACAGCTACCTGCCTTGTACCCAGCGCGAACAAAACGGAACGCGGCGATGCACACGTAGAATGTGTTATCCTATAGCCCAATGCGTTGACGGAGAGGGTTTTGCCCGCCGCGTCGCCGGCAAGAGAGGGAAGGTCATGGGCTGCAAGCCTTCCTGCGGTGACAAGGGCCAAGCGTTCACTCCCGAGCAGCGACCTCAACGGGCGCGCGGCCAGTGGCAGCAAAGCCTCAGTAGGGAAGCCGTGAGCCTCGCGACAAGAGGCACAGAGTGGGCGCGGCGGGCCAGACATCCGCCGGGTCAAACAAGGTGGTACCGCGGAATTCAACCGTCCTTGGGCAATGCACATGCCCGAGGACGGTTTTTTGTTACCGAACCGGGCCGCGCATCCGCAGCATCGGGCGGCGTCAGCCGCCCCGGAGCGCGGATACGCGAGAGACGAAAGGGAAGACATGAGTCTGATTGATGATCTGGTCAAACTCGAGGAAGAGGCCAAGGAGCTCGTTGCAGGCGCCGACGACGCCGCCAAGCTCGAGGCTGCACGCGTTGAGCTGCTCGGTCGCAAGGGCCGCATCACCGGCCTGATGCGCATGATGGGCAAGCTCGCCCCCGAGGATCGTCCCGTGATGGGCAAGCGCGCCAACGAGATGCGCCAGCTGATCGAGGGCATGCTCGACGAGCGCACCACCGAGATGAAGGCCGCCGCCCTCAAGCACGCACTCGAGCACGATGCCGTCGACATCACGCTGCCGGGCATCCGTCCGCAGATCGGCCACCAGCACCTGATCAAGCAGATCATCGAGGAGGCCGAGGACATCTTCTGCGGCATCGGCTACACCGTCGAGTCCGGCCCCATGGTCGACACCTCCTACTACAACTTCACCGCGCTCAACGCCCCCATGGATCACCCGAGCCGTTCGGCCCGCGATACCTTCTACGTGGTCGACAACAACCCCGGCAGCGTCGCGCACCCCGAGGCTCATGCCCACGGCGAGTCCGACGTGCTGCTGCGCACCCAGACCTCGGGCGTGCAAATCCACACCATGGAGTCGCAAAAGCCGCCCATCTACATGATCTGCCCGGGCACCGTCTATCGTCCCGACACGGCCGACGCCTGCCACCTGCCGCAGTTCAACCAGATCGAGGGCCTGGTCGTCGACGAGGGCATCACCTTTGGCGATCTTAAGGGCACGCTCGACTACTTTGTTAAGTGCATGTTTGGCGAGGACCGCAAGACGCGTTATCGCCCGCATTTCTTCCCCTTCACCGAGCCTTCCTGCGAGGTGGACGTGAGCTGCCACGTGTGCGGCGGCAAGGGCTGCAACTTCTGCAAGCACAGCGGCTGGATCGAGATCCTGGGCTGCGGCATGGTCGACCCCAACGTCCTGATCAACTGCGGCATCGACCCCGAGAAGTACACCGGCTTTGCCTTTGGTATTGGTGCCGAGCGCGTCGCGGCACTGCGCTACGACTTGCCCGACCTCAGAACGCTCATGACTGGCGATATGCGCTTCTTGAATCAGTTCTAGGCTGCGGCTTGCCCAAGCACGGCACCTCGGCGCTCATTCGTCGCTTGCGTACCAAAGTACGCGGCGCTCCTCTTTCGGGCCGATCTGCCGCACTTGGACAACCCTCGCTTTGTAAGGAATGTTCACAAAGTTGAAGTTTCCACCTGCATCTCTTCGCAGGCTTTCAGTATGAAAGGAGAGCTAGATGCGTGTTTCTTACGACTGGCTCAAGACCATGATCGATATTCCGGAGGATCCCAAGACCCTTTCGGACGAATATATCCGTACCGGCACCGAGGTCGAGGCGATCGACACCGTGGGCGAGTCCTTCGACCACGTGGTGACCGCCAAGGTGCTCACCAAGACCCCGCACCCCGATAGCGACCACATGTATGTGTGCTCGGTCGACGTGGGCGACAAGAACCTCGACCCCGACGGCAATCCCGCTCCGCTGCAGATCGTCTGCGGCGCGCAGAACTTTGAGGCCGGCGACCACATCGTCACGGCCATGATCGGCGCCGTGCTTCCCGGCGACGTCAAGATCAAGAAGAGCAAGCTTCGCGGCGTCGTGTCCATGGGCATGAACTGCTCCGCGCGCGAGCTCGGCCTGGGTGGCGACCACTCCGGCATTATGATCCTGCCCGAGGATACGCCCTGCGGCATGCCGTTTGCCGAGTACGTGGGCTCGAGCGACACCGTGCTCGACTGCGAGATCACGCCCAACCGCCCCGACTGCCTGTCCATGATCGGCATGGCTCGCGAGACCGGCGCCATCTTCGACCGCGATTTCCACGTTGAGCTGCCCGCCATCAAGGCCGAGACCGGCCGCGCGACCGACGACGAGCTTTCCGTCGAGATTGCCGACGAGGGCCTGTGCGACCGCTACGTTGCCCGCATCGTGCGCAACGTGAAGGTCGGCCCGTCGCCCGACTGGATGGTCAAGCGCCTTAACGCCCTGGGCGTGCGCCCGCACAACAACATCGTCGACATCACCAACTATGTGATGATGCTCACTGGTCAGCCGCTGCACGCCTTTGACCTCGACACCTTTGCCGAGCGCGATGGCAGGCGCCGCGTGGTCGTTCGCGCCGCCCAGCAGGACGAGAAGTTCACGCCGCTCGACGGCGAGGAGCGTACGCTCGACGCCGGCATGGGTCTCATCACCGACGGCGAGCGTCCTGTGGCGCTGGCCGGCGTTATGGGTGGCATGGATTCCGAGATTGAGGACGACACCGTCGACGTGATGGTCGAGAGCGCCTGCTTCAACGCCGGCCGCACCTCGCACACCAGCCGTGACCTGTCGCTGATCTCCGACGCCTCCATCCGCTTTGAGCGCCAGGTCGACGAGACCGGCTGCGTGGATGTTGCCAACGTTACCTGCGCGCTCATCGAGGAGATCGCCGGCGGCGAGGTCGCCCCCGGCTATGTGGACGTGTTCCCCGCGCCCAAGACCATCGACGGCATCAAGCTGCGCCTGGCCCGCGTACGCGCCATCTGCGGTGCTGACATCGAGCCCGACTTTATCGAGCGCTCACTCACCCGCCTGGGCTGCACCGTCGAGCGCGACGGCGAGGACTTTATGGTCACGCCGCCGAGCTTCCGTCCCGACCTGCCGCGCGAGATCGACCTGATCGAGGAGGTCCTGCGCCTGTGGGGCATGGGCCGCGTGACGGCGACCATCCCGGCTGCCAGGAACCATATCGGCGGCCTGACCCGCGAGCAGAAGCTCACCCGCAAGGTTGGCGAGATCCTGCGCGCCTGCGGCCTCAACGAGACCACGACCTTTGGCTTCGCCGCCCCGGGCGACCTGGAGAAGATCGGCATGTCCACCGAAGGCCGCGGCTGCCCCGTGGTGCTCATGAACCCGCTGGTGGCCGAGCAGACCGAGATGCGCCGCTCGTTGCTGCCGGGTCTGCTGCAGTCTGTGGCCTACAACGAGGCCCACGGCACGCCCAACGTGCATCTGTACGAGGTCGGCAGCTTGTTCCACGGTCGCGAGAACGCCAGCCTGCCCAAGGAGACCAAGTCCGTAGCGGGCGTGCTGTCGGGCCAGTGGAGCGAGCAGTCCTGGAACATGAAGTACCGTAAGCTGCGTTTCTTCTTTGGCAAGGGCATTGTCGAGGAGCTGCTTGCCCAGCTGCGCGTCGAGAAGGTTCGCTTCCGTCCCGTCGAGGGCGAGGGCTATGCCTTCCTGCAGCCGGGTCGTGCTGCCGAGGTGCTCTCGGGCGGTACCGTGCTGGGCTGGGTTGGCGAGATTCACCCCGAGGCGCGCGAGGCTATGGGCATTGACGAGGTCGTCGTTGCCTTTGAGCTCGACTTGGACAAGCTGATCAAGGGCGCCCGCAACCAGGAGAACTACCGTGAGTTCTCGCAGTACCCGGCCGTTGAGCACGACCTTGCTATCGTGGTCGACAACACTGTGACCTGCGAGGATCTTGAGCGTCGTATTACGAGTGCCGGCGGCAAGCTGCTCGAGGGCGTGCGCCTGTTCGATGTCTACCGCGATCCCATCCGCATCGGAGCAGGCAAGAAGTCCATGGCCTTTGCGCTTACGTATCGCTCCGACGACCACACGCTCACCAGCGAAGAGGTCGAAAAGGCGCACCAGAAGATCGTCACCAAGGTGTGCAAGGGCGTAAACGGCGAGGTCCGCGGCTAGGTCCTGCGCTGGGGTATGGGTTAGCGGTGGCTGCTGCCGAATCCTACATGACCGCTATGCCCGGTATAAGGCACCGTTGAGCCTGCATATATGACACGCGCATTACATAACGGCGTGCTGCTTTGTCGGCAGTGCGCCGTTTTGCTATGATAGCCCGCGTCGTGTTACGAATCTGACATTACGTAACACTGGAAAGGTGATTCAAACGGCGTTGCAATTCCGTGCGCCGATAACCGGGAGGCGTGCATGCATATTCCAGATAATTATCTGTCCCCGCAGACCGATGCCGTCATGGCGGTGGCGATGGTGCCCGTCTGGGCTCACTGTATCAAGAAGGTGCGCGCCACGCTCGATCGCGAGCACATGGCTTTCCTGGGCATCTGCGCCGCATTTTCCTTCTTGCTTATGATGTTCAACGTGCCGCTGCCCGGCGGCACCACTGGCCACGCCGTTGGTGGCGCACTCATCGCGCTGCTGCTGGGCCCCGAGGCCGCGGCTATCGCGGTTTCGGTCGCGCTGGCGCTGCAAGCGCTGCTGTTTGGCGACGGCGGCATCCTGTCCTTTGGCGCTAACTGCTTTAACATGGCCTTCGTGTTGCCGTTTGCCGCAGCCATCGTGTTCCGCGCGCTTAACAGCCGTTTGCACGACAAGAGCTGGGGCACCTCGGTTTCGGCCATCGTAAGCGGCTGGGTCGGCCTGTGCCTGGCGGCCCTGTGCGCAGCAATCGAGTTTGGTATTCAGCCGATGCTTTTCACGAATGCTTCGGGCGCTCCGCTGTACTGCCCCTTCCCGCTGTCCATTGCCATTCCGGCCATGATGATCCCGCATATGTTGGTAGCCGGCGTGGTCGAGGGCGTGGCGACTGCCGCGATCTACGGCTTTATCAAGAAGACGGCGCCGAGCGTTATCGTCGGCCCCGAAGCCGCCGATGGACAGCTTGCCGCCGAGGGCGCTGCTGCCAAGAAGACCTCGCTGATCCCCACGCTTATCCTGGTTGCCGTGCTTGTCGTGGCCGCGCCGCTGGGTCTGCTGGCCACCGGTGACGCATGGGGCGAGTGGGACGCCGAGGGCGCCGCGACCGCCGTTCAGGAGGCTGGCGACGACAGCCTGCAGGCTTCGGTCGGCCTCGATACCCCGACCTTTGCCGATGCCCTGCCCACGGGCGATTATCTGCAGGCCTATTCCGAGGAGCAGGGTCTTGGCTTTGCCGGCCAGGCTGCCATGTATATCCTCTCGGGCGTAATTGGCGTGGCGGTGCTCACCATCGCATTCCGTCTGATCTCGCTGACGGTTAAGGAAAGCGGTGCTCATGGCAATAGCCGAGCTGCCTAGCTGGCTTGCGGTCGAGCAGCGTTACGAGCCCGCGGGGGCTCGGCATCGTGTGATGCAAAAGAATGTCCTGCACCTGGCGAGCCTGCTTGAGCGGGTTCGCCTGGGTGGAGGCGTACACGAGGGCGGGTCGATGGTCGACCGCGCCCTTTCTTGCGTTTCGGCTCCGGTGCGCCTGGTGGGGATGTTCGTTTGCGTCCTGTGCGTGTGTCTGACGCAAAGCCCGCTGTATCTGATGCTGATGGCGGCTATCGCGCTGGTGCTCGTTGCCGTGCGCCCCGTACGCGGGCTGCGGGGAACCTTTGTGCCGGCGCTTGGCGCCGCGGGGCTCGCGGTGGTTCTAGCGCTGCCTGCCCTGCTGCTGGGCGCGTCTGCCACGGGCGCCATGCTCAAGATTGCACTCAAGACCTTCATTAATGTGTCGCTGGTGCTGGGTGTTTCGTGGACGCTTACCTGGAGCCGCATGTCAGCGGCGCTCAAAATGCTGCACCTGCCCGACGAGGTCATCTTTACGTTTGATATGGCGCTCAAGCACATCGAGGTGCTGGGTCGCACGGCGCACAATCTGTGCGAATCGGTCATGCTGCGCAGCGTTGGCCGTGCGCCTGAGGGATTTTCGCGTACGGATTCGATCGCGGGTATCATGGGCATGACCTTTATCAAGGCGATGGAATGCAGCCGCGCGATGGACGAGGCTATGCTTTGCCGCGGCTTTGCCGGCGCGTATCCGGCGCCCGCACGCGCCGGGTTTGGCTGGCGCGATACGGTTTACGCGGCCGGCGTGGCGCTGCTGGCAGTGTTATGCGCGGTGCTGTAGGCGCTGCTGGTTCCGGCTGGGGATGCAAATAGGGAAGGGCGACGTTTTGACGATCGATATGAATAATGCGGCGGGCACGAACGGTGCGGGCGGCGCCGAGGTCACGCCGCTCATCGAGCTGCGCGACGTAGTGTTCTCCTATGCGGGACATACGGTTGTCGATGGCGTGTCGCTGCAGGTCGATCGTGGCGAACTCGTTGCCCTGCTCGGTCCCAACGGCTGCGGTAAGACGACGATTATGCGCCTTATTAACGGCCTTGAACTCGCGGACGCAGGGGCATACCTGTTTGACGGGCATGTGATCGATGCGGCGTTTCTAAAGGATTCCGCGGCCGCTCAGCGTTTTCATCAGCGCGTTGGCTTTGTGTTCCAGAATGCCGACGCGCAGCTCTTTTGCGCCACGGTGGGCGAGGAGGTCGCTTTTGGTCCCGCGCAGATGGGGCTGCCGACGGGCGAGCTCGAGCGCCGCGTCCGCGATGCCATGGGGCTGTTCCAGGTTGCCGACCTTGCCGACGCCTCTCCCTATCAGCTCTCGGGTGGGCAAAAGAAGCGCGTTGCGCTGGCTGCGGTGGTGTCGATAAACCCGGATATCTTGGTTCTCGACGAGCCTACCAATGGGCTCGACGAGGATTCATGCGACATTGTGGTCAACTTCTTGCTGGCCTACGTCGCGGCGGGTAAGACGGTCTTGATGAGCACACATCACCAAGATTTGGTGCGCCGCCTGGGGGCCCGTGCAATCTATATCGATCGATATCACCATGTGGTCGAGGCGCCTTCGCCGTCGTATGGAACCGAAAGCGGTGCTACGGACTAGTTGCTGCGTAGAGCGTGCGTAGCCGCCCGCGCGGCTTTGCCGTGATGGTATAGTTATCCAGGTTTTTATGGGGGTGGCTATGCCAAGCTGGAACATTCATATCGCTCAGACGGAGCGTTTGCTGGAGCGCACCGGTGCGCTTGCCAAGAGCGTGCGCGACCGCAATGCCTTTTTGTTTGGCTGCGTGGTTCCGGATATCTTCGTGGGCTATATGGTCCCTGGCATCGCCGATCCCATTCCGTACCGCATTACGCACTTTGCCAAGCCTGAGCCCATCCCTAAGCCTCGTGAGCATGAGTTCTGGGATACCTATGTGGCACCGTTGCTTAAAAGTTCGCCCATCGGTGCGCCGGCCGCGGCGACCTCGATTATCGAGGAACGCGAGCGGCTGAACCGCGTGCACTATCCCCAGCGCTACAAGGATGCCGAGCCGGTTGCCGGTCCCGGCGCCTGTGAGTTCTCGCTTGCGTCCGAAGATGTGGCACAGTCGTTGCTCGATTTGACACTTGGTGTCTGGTCGCATCTGGTGGCCGATACCGTATGGAATACGCGCGTGAATCAGTACCTGGAGGCGCACGGCGGCAAGCCGTGCGAGGAGTTCCGCATTAAAAAGCAAGGCGACTTTGACTGGTTTGGCAAGACGCTGGGCATTGTTTCCATCCCGCGTGCGACCGATCGCCTGTATACCGCTGCGACGCGTTTTGGGCAGTATCCCATCCATAAAGAATATGTGCTCAAGACCATCGGCGTCATGCACGAGATTGTACGCGAAAACCCCGGTGAGCCCGACCATCCGCCATACCGCCTGCTAACCGAGGAGTTTTTCGACGCAACGTTTACCGAGGTCATCGAGCTGACCGAGGCGGGATTTGCGACTCGCGTTGCTGCTTCTGGCGTTCCCGCAGTCCCCCTGATTGCTAGCTGCTAGCCGGCCGGCTTAACGGTGAACAGTTCATCCCAATTGACCAACAGCTCCCGTCGCAGGGCGTCTTCGGTGGTACGCTCGGCATCGGAAAGGTTCGCGACTGATCACAAATCGATGAAGCGGCATATGAAGTAGGTCCTAAAAAAGGGCCCGGAAGGCAAAGCCTTCCGGGCCCTTTGCAATGCAAGTGTGCTTGCAAGTGCGATTTAGCGCACCTGAGCGACGTATGCGACGTTGGTCGAGGAGACCTTGTCCTCGAGCTGAACGCTCATGCGGGGATCGCCGGCGGTGGCGACGGTCAGATCGCCGGCCTCGACGTAGCCGAGCTCCTTAGCGGTCTCGATCGCCTTGACGATCGTGCCGTTGACGGTGCCCTGGGTAATCTCGGCCTGGTGCGGGATAACGCCCCAGTACATAATCATCTGCTGGACGGCCCACTCGTGGCGGGAGAACGCGCAGATCGGCATGTTGGGACGGAAGTGCGAGATCAGGCGAGCGGTACGACCGGTGGTCGTCGGCACGGTGATGCACTTGGCGCCAACGGTGGTAGCCATGTTCACAGCGGACATACCCACAACGTTGTTGACGACGCGGGTGCCGTGAGCATCGGCCGGAACCTCGAGCGGAGCGTGAGCCGGGAGGTACTTCTCGGTCTCGAGAGCAATGCTGGCCTGCATCTTGACGGCTTCAACCGGGTACTTACCGGCAGCGGACTCGCCGGACAGCATGACGGCGTCGGTGCCGTCGTAAATGGCGTTAGCAACGTCGGCAACCTCGGCGCGCGTCGGGCGCGGGTTCTGCTGCATGGAGTCGAGCATCTGCGTAGCGGTGATAACGGGCTTGTAGGCCGCGTTGCACTTGGCGATGATCTCCTTCTGGATGTGCGGAACGAGCTCGGGCTTGATCTCGATGCCCAGGTCGCCACGGGCGACCATGATGCCGTCGGAAGCCTCGAGGATCTCGTCGAAGTTCTCAACGCCCAGGGCGCACTCGATCTTCGGGAAGATCGTCACGTGCTCGCCACCGTTCTCGCGGCAAAGCTCGCGGATGCCGCGGACGGACTCGCCGTCACGGATGAAGGAAGCGGCAATGTAGTCGATGTTCTCGGTCAGGCCAAAGAGGATGTCCTGACGATCGCGCTCGGTGATGGCGGGCAGCGAGATGTTGACGTTGGGCATGTTGACGCCCTTGCGCTCGCCGATCAGGCCGTCGTTCTTGACGACGCAGGTCATGTCCTGGCCGTCGACGGACTCGACCTCGAGGGCGACCAGGCCGTCATCGATCAGGATGAGGGAGCCCTTCTCGACCTCGGAGGGCAGAGCCAGGTAGTCGAGGGAGATGTGCTCAGAGGTGCCGTGGAAATCCTCGGACGTGGGCTGAGCGGTGACGACGATCTTATCGCCGGTCTTGACGGCAACCTTCTTGCCGTCGACCAGAAGGCCGGTGCGGACCTCGGGGCCCTTGGTGTCGAGCAGGATGCCGACGGGCAGACCGAGCTCCTTGGAAATACGACGGACGCGCTCGATGCGACCGTGGTGCTCGTCGTAGGATCCGTGTGAGAAGTTAAAACGGGCGACGTTCATGCCCGCCTTGATCATCTCGCGGATGGTCTCGTCGCTATCGCAGGCGGGACCCATGGTGCATACAATCTTGGTGCGCTTGTACATTCAGACCTCCATCTGACATCGTCTTGCGCTGATAGATAAACCATAAGAAATAAAACTGAGATGATTATAACGAAATGGCGACCGAATACCCCAAAAAATCGACCGTATGCCGAATTAGAAGTTCATTTTTTGCGGAAAAACGGTATATGCAAAAACTTTACCAACCGTTCTGACCGCTGCTATCTGGGCGATATTTCAGTTTGACGATGTGCCGAAGAAAAAACGTTTTATCAATATTGAGCATCACACGGTCTGCATCGTTGCACTCGAGCCGTGTTTCCAATTGGAATGTTTTGGCTAGACGCGCTGCTTTGGGGTACCATAGCTCCACTATCAACTGCCGCTCAGCACGGCAGCCTTGATGAGCCCTTGCCCTTCTCCTGGGAATTATGATCGGGCATCAATCTGCTGAGTGGCCCGAATCCCAGGAGGGGACTCTATATGCAAAAGGAATACCTGTCCGCCGCGGCGGAGGTGCTCAGCGACCAAGGTGTCGATGAGAACCTCGGCCTGAGCAACGACGAGGCGTCATCGCGCCTCGCCAAGACAGGCCCTAACAAGCTCGAGGAAGCCGAGAAGACGCCGCTGTGGAAGCGTTTCTTTGAGCAGATGGCCGACCCCATGGTCATCATGCTGATCGTTGCCGCCATCATCAGCGCGCTCACGGGCATGGTTAAGGGCGAGGCGGACTTTGCCGATGTCGCCATCATCATGTTCGTCGTTATCGTCAACTCGGTGCTGGGCGTGGTCCAGGAAGCCAAGAGCGAGGAGGCCCTCGAGGCCCTTCAGGAGATGAGCGCGGCACAGTCCAAGGTTCTGCGCGACGGTAAACTCGCGCACCTGCCGAGCGCCGAGCTCGTGCCCGGCGACGTGATCATGCTCGAGGCGGGCGACTCCGTCCCGGCCGACTGCCGCGTACTCGAGAGCGCCACGATGAAGATCGAAGAGGCCGCACTCACCGGCGAGTCCGTGCCGGTCGAGAAGCACGCCAACGTGATCGAGCTTGCCGCGGGCACCGATGATGTGCCGCTCGGCGACCGCAAGAACATGTGCTACATGGGCTCCACCGTTGTGTACGGCCGTGGCCGCGCCGTCGTGGTCGGCACCGGCATGGATACCGAGATGGGCAAGATCGCCGGTGCCCTGGCCGAGGCCAAGGAAGAGCTCACGCCGCTGCAGGTGAAGCTCGCCGAGCTCAGCCGTATCCTCACCATTATGGTGATCGTCATCTGCGTCGTGATCTTTGGCGTCGATATCCTCCGCCACGGCGTGGGTAACGTTCTCACCGACCCGACTGCCCTGCTCGACACCTTTATGGTTGCCGTCTCGCTCGCCGTCGCCGCTATCCCCGAGGGCCTGGTCGCCGTCGTGACCATCGTGCTGTCGCTTGGCGTGACCAAGATGGCCAAGCGCCAGGCAATCATCCGCAAGCTCTCTGCCGTCGAGACTCTCGGCTGCACGCAGACCATCTGCTCCGACAAGACTGGCACGCTCACTCAGAACAAGATGACCGTCGTCAAGCACGAGCTCGCTGCGCCTAAGGAGAAGTTCCTGGCCGGCATGGCGCTGTGTTCCGATGCCCAGTGGGACGAGGAGCTGGGCGAGGCCGTGGGCGAGCCGACCGAGTGCGCGCTCGTCAACGACGCCGGCAAGGCTGGCCTCACCGGCCTGACTGCCGAGCACCCGCGCGTGGGCGAGGCCCCGTTCGACTCGGGCCGCAAGATGATGTCCGTGATTGTCGAGACCCTGGATGGCGAGTACGAGCAGTACACCAAGGGCGCGCCCGACGTGGTGATCGGCCTGTGCACCCATATCTACGACGGCGACAGGATCGTTCCGCTGACCGAGGAGCGTCGCGCCGAGCTCGTGGCCGCCAACAAGGCCATGGCCGACGAGGCCCTGCGCGTGCTGGCGCTGGCAAGCCGCACCTACACCGAGGTCCCGAGCGACTGCAGCCCCGCTGCGCTCGAGCACGACCTGGTCTTCTGCGGCCTGTCCGGCATGATTGACCCTGTCCGCCCCGAGGTCGCCGACGCCATCCGCGAGGCCCACGATGCCGGTATTCGCACCGTCATGATCACGGGCGACCACATCGACACCGCCGTGGCCATCGCCAAGCAGCTGGGTATCGTCACCGATCGCAGCCAGGCCATTACGGGCGCCGACCTCGACCGCATGAGCGACGAGGAACTCGACGCGCACATCGAGGACTACGGCGTGTACGCCCGCGTCCAGCCCGAGCACAAGACCCGCATCGTCGAGGCCTGGAAGTCGCGCGACCAGATCGTCGCCATGACGGGCGACGGCGTCAACGACGCCCCGTCCATCAAGCGCGCCGACATCGGCGTTGGCATGGGCATCACCGGCACCGACGTCACCAAGAACGTTGCCGATATGGTGCTTGCCGACGACAACTTCGCCACCATCATCGGTGCCTGTGAAGAGGGCCGTCGCATCTACGACAACATCCGCAAGGTCATTCAGTTCCTGCTTTCGGCCAACCTTGCCGAGGTCTTCTCGGTATTCATCGCCACGCTCATCGGCTTTACCATCTTCCAGCCGGTGCAGCTGCTGTGGGTGAACCTGGTCACCGACTGTTTCCCCGCGCTCGCGCTGGGCATGGAGGACGCCGAGGGCGACATCATGAAGCGCAAACCGCGCAACGCCAAGGACGGCGTCTTTGCCGGCCACATGGGCTTGGACTGCGTAGTTCAGGGCTTGATCATCACCGTGCTGGTGCTGGCGAGCTTCTTTGTGGGCGTGTACTTTGACATGGGCTACATCCACATCTCGGATATGATTGCCGGCAACGCAGACGAGGAAGGCGTGATGATGGCCTTCATCACGCTCAACATGGTCGAGATCTTCCACTGCTTCAATATGCGCAGCCGTCGTGCGTCGCTGTTTAGCATGAAGAAGCAGAACAGGTGGCTGTGGGCTTCGGCCGCGCTGGCGCTGGTGCTGACGGTGATCGTGACCGTGCAGCCGACGCTTGCCGAGATGTTCTTTGGCCCCGTGACGCTTGAGCTCAAGGGCGTTCTTGCCGCGCTGGGTCTGGCCTTCCTGATCATCCCGCTTATGGAGATCTACAAGGCGATCATGCGCGCGGTCGAAAAAGAGTAACGTTCCTGTCCGGGCCCGACCGCCTGCGGGGTTTCCACGGGCACGTCCTCGCCGCTTTGCGGCTGCGGGATGTGCCCTTAGGAAACCCCTCCCGGCGGGCGGGCCCTGCGGTATCCTTGCTGGCTTTTCTCCCGCGCGGATGATAAAGGGCTGAGGGAAAGTTTGTGAGCTGGTCGGGCTTTGCCCGGCCAGCTCTTTTTGATTTAAAATACCTGCTCAGTTGTGATTTATGGTGCTGGGAGGCGCTTGTGGGCAAGGCTAAGGCTAAGGCGAAGAAAAAGACGACGGGGGCGCGGGCTAAGCGCGATCGTCGTCGGAAGCTTGCGACCGAGGCTCCCGCGTCTGCCGAGGAGTTGTTGGCGAGCGTACCGGGGCTCGATGCGCTGCAGGTCGATGAAGCCCAGCAGACTGCCTTCGATGATTTCTGCGCACATGCCGAGGAGCCCGAGCAGATGCAGCTTGGCGCCGTGGTGCGCTTGGATCGCGGGTTTCCGCTGGTGGCGACTGCCAACGATACCTTCCGCGCCGAGCATGCCGTGGGGTTTGCTAAGTCGCGCGGCGAGGACGAGGTCCTGCTGCCCGCCGTGGGCGACCGTGTGGCGGTGCGCCGCGCTCCCGGGCACGATATGGGCGTGATTGAGTGCGTTCTGCCGCGCCGTACGAGCTTTGAGCGTTGGCGCGGCCGTGCCCGCGGAGAGCGTCAGGTGCTCTGCTCCAACGTGGATAGCGTGCTAATCGTGCAGGCGCTCGGTGCCGGCGAGGTACAGATATGGACCGATATCGACGGCATGCACAACAACGACCCGCGGTACGTGGAGGGGACATTCCCCATCCGGCGGATGAATTTCGATGAAGCGGCCGAACTCGCCTATTTCGGAGCGAAGATACTGCATCCCTCCACCATCCAGCCCTGCAAGGACCGGGGCATTCCCGTATTGCTGAAGAACAGCATGGCGCCCGATGCGCCCGGTACGGTTATATCCGATGCGGAGGTCGGCGGTCATGTTTACCGTGCCGTGGCGGCGAAGGACGGCATCACGGCGGTACGGATTTACTCTGCCCGGATGCTGATGGCCTACGGTTTTCTGCGCAGGGTATTCGAGGTATTCGAGAAGTATCGGACGCCGATAGACATGATAACGACTTCGGAGGTGGCCGTATCGCTGACGGTGGACAGCGACTGCCGGCTGCCGGAGATAATCGCCGAGCTTTCCGAACTGGGGACGGTGGAGGTGGATACGGGCAACTCCATCGTCTGCATCGTGGGTCGTCTGGACCATGCGGAACATGGGCGTGCACGGGAAATCATGGAGGCTGCGGGCGACGTACCGCTCAAGATGATTTCCTACGGTGCGAGCCACCGGAGCATCGCTCTGCTGACCGATACACGCAACAGGACGCGCCTGTTGCGGAATCTTAACGACAAACTGTTCGGAAAGGATGCTGAGTAGGGAGGTAAAGGAGCGACTCAGGGAGTATGAGACTCCCTTTTATCTGTACGACATGGAGCTGCTGCGTCGGACGGTGGAGTGTGCGTTGCGTGAGGCCGACCGTTACGGATATCGGCTGCACTATGCCATGAAGGCCAACAACGACCGCCGTATCATGGAGTTCATCGCTTCGTGCGGCATGGGGGCCGACTGCGTGAGCGGCAACGAGGTGCGCCGGGCCATAGAGACGGGCTTCGCCCCGAAGGACATCGTCTATGCCGGTGTGGGGAAAAAGGACAGCGAGATAATCTATGCGCTGCGGCAGGGTATATTCGCCTTTAACTGCGAATCGAAAAACGAACTTGTCGTGATAGATGCGCTTGCACGGGAACTCGGCGTGGTCGCCGACGTGGCGCTGCGGATAAATCCCGACATCGACCCCCACACCCACAGTTATATTACTACGGGCCTTTCGGAGAACAAGTTCGGAATCTCGCCCCGGGAGATAACGGATGTGGTGGGAATGCTGGGCGACCTGCGCAACATCGACATCATGGGACTGCATTTCCATATCGGTTCCCAGATAACCGACCTGGGGGTCTTCGCGGAGCTCTGTCGGAAGGTCAATGCTTCCTACCGGTGGTTTACCGAGGAGGGGTTCCGCATCACCGACGTGAATGTGGGCGGCGGACTCGGTGTGGATTACGATGTTCCCGAGATGCATCCCGTTCCGGATTTTGCGGCCTATTTCGCCGTTTTCGCGCAGGGCCTCGACCTGCCCGCGTCGGTCGGGGTACACTTCGAGCTCGGACGCTCGCTCGTGGCACAATGCGGCGAACTCATCTCCACGGTACTCTTTACGAAGGTGAGCGGTCTGGGGGACGACATCGCCCTGATAGATGCGAGCATGACCGAACTCCTCCGGCCGGCCCTCTACCACTCCCGCCATGCGATAGAGAACCTGACCGGTACGGGGCCGGAGCGTGCCTATACGATAGGGGGAACGGTGTGCGAGTCATCGGATATCTTCGCCCGCGACCTCTCCCTGCCCGAACTCAGGCGCGGCGACCTGCTTTCGATAAAGACGGCCGGAGCTTACGGTGCCGCAATGGCCTCGCGCTACAATCTG
>CAJLLB010000026.1 GCA_905207425.1 uncultured Collinsella sp. | reverse complement strand
GCTGGTGGGGTTCCTTGTCTGAGTTGGACTTAGTTGGTGGGACCACTCATCTCGGTCGCTGTCCCGCGCCGCTGCGGGAGTGCTAGTCGGTCATTATTGGCGCCGAAGCACCGTCCCGTCCCAGCATCGCCCTCAGCTTCTCGAAGCTTTCCTCGCTTAGGCAGTGCTCCATGTGGCAGCCCTCTTGCGACGCGACCTCAGCCGAAACACCCGCATCCTCCAGCAGCCCCACGAAAAAGCAGTGACGCTCCCACATTTGACGAGCGACCTCCAGACCACGCTCCGTCAGATGAACATCTCGCTTGCCCATTTCGACGTAGCCGTTGTTCTCCAACGTCGCCATAGCTTTTGAAACGCTTGCCTTAGTTACGCCAAGGTACTCTGCAACATCAATCGAGCGCACGATGCCCTGACGTTGCGACAGAACGTAGATCGATTCGAGATAGTCTTCTCCGGATTCACGTAGGGCCATGGGCCGCCTTTCGCAATGATTGCTAGTTAGCCTTTGGATACTTTCCACGGCTAACTTTACCGCAAAAGTTGCCCATGTCTTACTACTTTGCCTAAAAGTTAGCCGCGTTTCACAAAACGTGCGGGACGAAAACAAAATGGGGACGCCCCGCAAGGAATGTCCCCAGGTGCCAGGTGCCGGCCCGCAGCTACACGAGTCCAAAGTGCTTCGCAGCGTTGTAGATGCCGTCGTCGTCCACGGCAGTCGTCACATGGGTCGCTGCAGCTTTCACCGTGTCCTGCGCGTTGCCCATGGCCACACTTGTGCCCACGGCCGAGAACATCGACAGGTCGTTCTCGCCGTCGCCAAAGGCAATCGCCTCGCTCGCGTCGATACCAAGCCGCTCGAGCGTCGCCGCCACGCCCAGGTCCTTGCCGCCGTTAGCGGGAATAATGTCGCAGAACAGGTCGCACCAGCGCGTGGTGAGCGAATGCGACACGGCGTCGGTCACGATATGTTCGTCGGCCGGGTCCACAAAGGCGCAGAACTGGTAGACCGGTGCGTCAAAGGCGTGCTCAAACGGCTCCTCGTGGTAGACGATTCCCGCGTTGCTGCCAGCCGTCACCACGCGCTCGGACAGGCGGTTCACAAACGAGTTCTCGCCCTGCATGCACAGCGAGTCGTAGCGCCCCTGCGCCACCTGGTCCACAATCACCGCGACGTCGTCCGGATCGATCGGACAGCTGCGGTAAACCCCCTCGGCATCAAAGCAGTGCTGACCCGAGAGCGTAATGTACGCATCCCAACCCAGGTCGAACAGCCAGTCCGGTATCTGGTAGGTCGGGCGACCCGTGGCGATCACGCACGCAATCCCCTGCTCGTGAAAGCTATCGAGCACCTGCTGCGCCGACGCCGGAATCCGGTGCGTCTTAAAGCTCAGCAGCGTGCCGTCGATATCGAAAAATGCGGCCTTGATCATCCTCGTCTACTCCTCGCCCTCGAGCTTTTCGCTCGCCTCGAGCCACGCCATCTCCAGCTCGTCCATGGCGGCGTGAGCCTCGTCGATCTTTGCCTGCTGCTCGCCGAGCGCCGTGTAGTTGGTGGGATCGACTTGGGCCATTGCTGCCTCGGCCTCCTCAACGCGGGTGCGCTGCGTCTCCATCTTGCGCTCGAGCGAACTCACCTCGCGGCGGAGCTTCTGGCGCTCGGCGTTGGACAGGCCGTTGGGCTGACCGCTCGACTTGGGCTTTTCGGCCGCAGCTGCCGCGGCACCGGTGTCGAACGTGCCGGTCTTGGCGCTCGGCGCGCCCACGGGCTCGCCCTCGGCGGTAGCGTTGCACAGGCGCAGGTACTGGTCCACGCCACCGGGCATATGCGTCAGGTGGCCGTCGAGCAGCGCCCACTGCTGGTCGGTCACGCGCTCCATCAAAAAGCGGTCGTGCGTCACCAGGATCAGCGTGCCGGGCCAGCCGTCCAGCAGGTCCTCGACAATCGCGAGCATGTCGGTATCCAGGTCGTTGCCCGGCTCGTCCAGGATGAGCACGTTGGGCTCGTCCAGAATCGTCAGCAACAGCGACAGGCGACGGCGCTGGCCGCCCGAAAGATCGCCGATGCGGCTCCAGAGCTGCTGCGTCGTAAAGCCCAGGCGCTCGCAAAGCTTCTCGGGCGAAGTCTCCTTGCCGTCGATGACGTAGTACTTCTTATAGTGGCTGAGCACCTCGCGGATCGTGTCGCCCATGTAGGGCTCGAGCTCCTCGAGCTGCTGCGACAACACACCAAAGCGCACCGTCTGGCCAATCTTTACACGGCCGCGCAGGGGCGCGATCTTGCCCTGAATCACGTCGAGCAGTGTCGACTTGCCGGCGCCGTTCTCGCCCAAAAGACCATAGCGGTCGCCCGCGCCGATGAGCCAGGTCACATCGGTGAGCACCTGCTTGGGCGCGCCGTCGGTATCGGCATAGCCGGCGTCCACGTCGACCACATCGATAACCTGCTTGCCCAGGCGGCTCACGGCCAGGCGCTTGAGCTCCAGCTCGTCACGCACGGGCGGCACGTCGGCGATCAGCTCACGAGCGGCATCCACGCGAAACTTGGGCTTGGTGGAACGAGCCTGGGCACCGCGGCTCAGCCACGCGAGCTCCTTGCGCGCCATGTTGCGACGGCGCTCCTCGGTAACGGCGGCCATGCGGTCGCGCTCCACGCGCTGCAGGATGTATGCCGAATAGCCGCCCTCGAAGGGATCGACCTGGCCGTCGTGGACCTCCCACATGCTAGTGCAGACCTCGTCCAAGAACCAGCGGTCGTGCGTGACCACGAGCATGGCACCCTGGCCGCGCTGCCAGCGGGCCTTTAAGTGACGCGCGAGCCAGTTGATGGTGCGCATATCCAGGTGGTTGGTGGGCTCGTCGAGCATGAGCACGTCGTAATCGCCGATCAGCAAGCGCGCGAGGTCCACGCGACGGCGCTGACCGCCCGAAAGCTCGCCCACCGTGCCCTCCCAGGGCACATCGCTGATGAGGCCGGCGAGGATCTGGCGCGTGCGGGGGCTCGACGCCCACTCGTACTCGAGGGCGTCGCCCACAACGGCATGATGCACGGTATCAGTATCGACCAGGTTGTCCTTTTGGCCGAGCAGACCGATCGTCGTGCCGCGGCGGTGCGTCACGCGTCCGTCGTCGGGCTCCAGCGTGCCAGCGAGCACGCTCAGCAGCGTCGACTTGCCGTCGCCGTTTTTACCGACAATACCAATGCGGTCGCCCTCGCCCACGCCGAGCGTCACGCTATCGAAAATATGCTTGGTGGGAAACTCTAGGCTGACGGAATCGCATCCCAAAAGAATCGCCATATGCCCTGCTCCTTCGTAGAAATTCAACGTTGTCCATGATAGCAGCGAGCCCCACCCCAAACCACCACGAAGGCGCCTGTCCCCTTTGTGGTGGTCGTTTCGGTCGCAGAGTAAAAGGCGGGCCATCTCCCACAAGAGATGACCCGCTTCTCCAATCAGTCCCGCGGCAACCGTGGCCGCCGCGGGCCTCAAGCATGTCCCGGACTAGGAGAACATGCCGGTGAGGTAATCATTCAGCCGCTTATCCTTGGGCCGTTGGAAAATCTCGTCAGTCTCGTCGTACTCGACCATATCGCCCATGTAGAAGAACGCCGTGCGGTTGGACACGCGCGACGCCTGCTCCATGTTGTGCGTCACGATGACTATGGCGCGGTCGGCAACGATCGACGACATAAGGTCCTCGATCGCCAACGTCGAGATGGGGTCGAGCGCCGAGCAGGGCTCGTCAAACAGGATCACGTCGGGGTTGAGCGCCAGCGTGCGCGCGATGCACAGACGCTGCTGCTGACCGCCCGAAAGCGCATAGGCGCTCTTATCGAGCTTGTCTTTGACCTCGTCCCACAGCGCCGCGCCGCGTAAGCTTTCCTCGACCATGCGGTCGAGCTCGTCACGGTCGGTGATGCCGTGGCGCTTGGGCGCAAACGTGATGTTGTCGCGAATGGACTTGCGGAACGGGTTGGGCTGCTGGAACACCATGCCAATGGAACGGCGCAGCTCGTAGGTGTTTTCGGTCTTGGTGTTCACGTTGCGCCCGCGATAGTTGATCTCGCCCTCCACGCGGCAGCCGCGAATCTCGCGATTCATGAGGTTGAGGCTACGCAAGAAAGTCGACTTACCGCAGCCCGAAGGCCCAATGAGCGCCGTGATCTCGCCCTTGTGGAAGTCGAGCGACGTATTGTGCAGTGCATGGTGGTCGCCATAGTACACGTTGACGTCCTTGGTGGAGAGCACAACCTCGTCGCTCACGGCCTTGCCGCTCACGCGCACGCGCTTCTCGCTCTCCCCCACGCTCGACAGGAAGTCCCGGGTGTCGGACGATGCCGCTTCGGTTGCGGGCGTTACATTCATCTCGCTCATTCGGCCGTCATCTTCCTTGCCAGTTGCTTGCCCACAATGCGGGCGATTACGTTAAACAGCAGCACGCAAATCATCAGCAGTGCCGCGGTACCCCAAACGATCTGCTGGGCCTCGGGGCTGCCTTCGCCATAGATCTTGTAGATATGCACGGCGAGCGACTCACCGGGGCGGAACACGTTCCAGGCGCAAGTAGGGCTCGACAGGTTAAGGCTCAAGAAGTTGAGGCGAACCGGCGAGCTCATGCCCGAGGTAAAGAGCAGCGCCGCGGCCTCGCCAAAGACGCGGCCGGCCGAAAGCACGATGCCGGTCACGATAGCGGGCATGGCCTCGGGAATCAGGATGTGCAGCATGGCCTCCCAGCGGGTGAGGCCCATGGCCAGGCACGCATCGCGCTGGGCCTGCGGCACGTCCTCGAGCGCCTGCTGGATCACGCGCACCAGAATGGGGATATTGAACATGGTGAGCGCGACGGCGCCGGAGATGATGGAGTACTTCCAGCCCAGCTGCACCGAGAACACCAGAAAACCGAACATGCCGACAACGATGGAAGGCAGCGAGGACAGCGTCTCGATGGCGGTGGAGGCAATGTCGCGGACGGGTCCGTCGGGTGCGTACTCAACCAAAAAGACCGCGCCACCCAGGCTGATGGGCACCGAGATGATCAGGGTGATCAGCAGCAGGTAGAACGAGTCGAACAGCTGGTAGAGCACGCCGCCCTGCGTTCCGTTGGCGCGCGACGGCTCCGTGAGAAAGCCCGGCTGGAACAGCGTCGAGATGCCCTCGAACAGGATATAGGCCACCATGGAGACGACGATGAGCATGACGATGGCGACGATCGCCGTCAACACGCCCGTGGCGAAGCGGTCCTGCTTTTGGACACGCCCGAGCCTCGCCTCGTCGATGTGGATACGCGTGCTAGCCACGAGCCTTCGCCCCCTTGCGGCCGATAAGGTGGATGATCAGGATGAAGATGAGACTCATGCCCATCAGCAGCAGACCGAGCGCCCACAGAACATCGTCCTGGGCCGAGCCCTCGGCATAGACCGCCATAGACGTGGTGAGCGTGGTGGTGATGGTGGACGCCGGCGACAGCAGCGACGTCGGCATGGCCTCGATACCGCCGATGACCATGCGCACGGCGAGCGTCTCGCCAAAGGCGCGGGTCATGCCAAGGATGACCGCGGTCATGAGCGACGGCATGGCGCTCTTGAGCACCACGTGCCAGATGGTCTGCCAGCGGGTATAGCCCAGCGCGAGCGAGCCCTGTCGGTAGCTGTCGGGCACGGCGCGCAGGCCATCGACCGAAAGCGTGGTCATGGTCGGCAGGATCATGACGGCCAGCACGATGGCGCCGGGCAAGATGCCCAGGCCCGTGCTCACGTGGAAAACGCTCTTCATAAGACCGACGACCACGTGAAAACCGATCAGGCCAAAGACGACCGAGGGGATGCCGGTCAAAAGCTCAATGAGCGGCTGAAAGATCTTAGAGCCAAACTTAGGGCTAATCTCGACCGCAAAGATGGCAGAGCCGATGGCGATGGGCAGCGCGATGAGCGTGGAGAGCACCATGACCGCAAACGAGGTGACAATCAGGGGCAGGGCGCCGGTGTAGGGCAGGCCGCTTTCGGCTGTGTTGGCCAGGTCCCACTTGGTGCCGGTGAAGAACTCGACGACCGAAACGCCGTCCTTGAGAAAAGCCGAGAGGCCCTTTTGGGCGACCATAAAGATGAGCGCGGCAACGACAAGCGTCACGAGCGCAACGCACGCGCCCGTGACGCCCAGGCCCACGTTCTCAAGGTCGCGCTTTGGCAGCTGTTTTGCCATTGCAAACCTTTCCGGGGCGATTACTTATTTAGCGGAGACCTTGCCGCTGGCGTCCTTGACGACCTTCATGGCAGAGACGGGGATAAAGCCCTGCTCCTCGACGAGCTTGCCCTGGACGTCATCGGAAAGCATGAACTCCAGGAAGGCCTTGGTGGCCTCGTCGGCATCCTTAGCGCAGTACATGTGCTCGGTAGCCCAGATCTTGAAGGAGTCGTCGGTGACATTCTTGCTCTTGGGCTCGACGCCCTCGACCTTGATGGCGTTGAACTTGGAGTCATCAAAGTGCGAGAAGTCGAGGTAGGAGATGGCGTTGTCGGTACTGCCCATCTGAGTCTGGACATCGCCGGACTTGTCGAGTTCGGCGTCGCCCTTAAAGTCGACGGCCTCGTCGCCAAAAACGGCGGCCTCGAAGGTGGCACGGGTGCCAGAGCCAGCCTTGCGGTTGAGAACGACGATCTTGGCGTCGTCGCCGCCGACCTCCTTCCAGTTGGTGATCTGGCCGGAGAAGATGCCCTTGAGCTGCTCGAGGGACAGGTCGTCGACCGTCACGTTCTTGGAAACGACGGGGCCCATGCCCACGACGGCAACCTCGTGGTCGACGAGGTTCTTGACCTGGTCGGCCTCGAGCTTGGTCTCGGCGAAGACGTCGGAGTTGCCGATGGTGACGGTGCCGGCGGCAACAGCGGTCAGGCCCTTGCCCGAACCGTTACCCGAGCCGGAGACGGAGACATCGGGGTTGGCGTCCATGAACTTCTCGGCAGCGGCCTCGACGAGAGCCTGGAACGAAGAGGCACCGTCGTAAGTCACCTCGCCGGAGACGGACTCGGCAGCAGCGGCGCTACCCTTGTCGGCGGCATCGGATGCGCCGGAGCCGCCGCAACCAACGAGACCGAGACCGACGATGCTGGCAAAACCACCAGCGAGGCCGAGGAACTGACGACGAGAATAAGCCTGATCGAGCATGATCTTCCTTTCATACATGCGACTCGCGGGCACCCCACCCGCTTTGCTGTTTGGAAAGATACGGCCCCGACCGGGCAGCGTCCGCGCCAACTACGGTTTCTTACGGGCATTTGATAGACCCTTACCGCAAGCGCAGCACGGCCTTTACAAACGAATAACAAACCCGCCACCAAGCATGACCCGCCTTTTACACCAATAAAAACAAAGTTGCGGTGAAATAGTTCCTGCTTGGCCATCAAATGGCCCATTCTAGGAACTATTCCACCGCAACTTAGATTGGGAAACCGCGAGACCTTAAAGCTCTAATTCATTCAAACGGAGGATCGCAACAATATAGATCTTGAGCGCCTGCTTGAGCTGTTCCTCGTTGGCGCACTCGTTGGGGCCGTGCATCTGGCCGCCCCACGAGGGCAGCTCCAGGCCGGTCTCCTCGGGGCCAAACGAGACGGCGCGGGCAAAGTTGCGCGCGTACGTGCCGCCGCCCATGGCAAAGGGTTCAGCATGCTTGCCGGTGAACTCGTTATAGGTATCGATAAGCGCCTTCACGGCCGGATCATCGGCAGAGACCGAGAACGGCACCTTCGCGCGACCCAGCTGGCACGTCACGCCGAAACGGCCCACGAGCGGATCGAGCTGCTCGCGGATGGTATCGGCACTCGTGCTGTCGGGGAAGCGCACGTCGATGACCTGCTCGATATGGCCATCCGCCACGCGGATGACGCCAGCGTTGCAGGTAAGCGGGCCAAACGCCGGACTCGTCGCATCGATACCCAGGCCGCGGCCATAGGCGTCCGCATGCACAAAGGCCAAAAACTTGACAAACTCGTGCTCGGCGGGCGTCAACAGGCGCTTGTCACGGGCGCCAAACGCGTCCTCGGCCTCGCGCAGATACGCCACGATCAGGCCGACAGCGTTGATAGTGCCCTCAGGCATCGAGGCATGACCGCCAATGCCGTGGGCAAAAATCTGCGCATGCCCGTTATCGAGTGTCGTGATCTCAAGGCGATCGGCGTTCTCGACCGGCGCCGGCAGCTCATCGGCGGCAATCGCGAGCTCGCAGATGGACTGCGACGGAATGGCATTGCTCGCCTCGGCGCCGCTCCACGACACGATGCGCCCGCCGTCGATCTTGGAGCTCACGAACGTCGCCCCAAACTGGCCCTTCTCGGCATTGCAGACCGGGAACTCGGTATCGGGCGTAAACAAAAAGTCGGGGTCTGCGTGGTTCTCCAGATAATGGTGAACGTCGGACATGCCCACTTCCTCATCGCAGCCCAGCAGCGCGCGGAAAGCATAGCGCGGGGTAATGCCGTGCTTGAGCAGATAAGCGCCGGCGTAGAGCGACAGCACCGCCGGACCCTTGTCGTCAATCACGCCGCGACCGAGCAGCCAGCCCTCGCGGCGCTCCATCGCAAACGGGTCGGTGTTCCAACCGGGGCCAGCGGGAACCACGTCCACGTGGCAGATAGTCGCGAGCTGCTTGTCGCCGCGACCCGGGATATCGGCGATTCCCACATAGCCCCCGTCGTCGCTCGTCTGATAGCCGAGCTTTTGCGCAATGCCGAGCGCGCAATCGAGCGCGTCACGGACCGGGCGGCCAAACGGCGCACCGGGCTCCGCATCGGCAGCAACGGCCACGGACGGATAGCTCACCAGTTGTTCGATATCGGCAACGACATCCTCCCAGACCTCGTCGACATACTCGGCAACGCTCTGCTCCACCTGATTCATGAACGACCTCCTTACCAATGAGCGACGGGTACGCCCGCCCCTCACATTATGTCTATTAGATAGCGAAAAGTTTAGCAAGCTCGGCCACCGAGTGCACCACCGCATCGGCGCCCGCGGCCTCGTGCTCCCCCGGCGCTGCCGCGCCCGAATAGATGCCGATGCACGGCACGCCCATCGCGTGCGCGCCCTCCACATCGTTAAAGCGATCGCCGATCATCACGGCATCGTCGGCCGTCGCGCCGAGCGCCGCCAGGGTATCGCGAACCGAATCGGCCTTGGTCTCGCGTCCCTGCGGCGGATTCATGCCAACCACAGCTTCGAACTGGCAAAGCCCCAGCTCATGAACCATATCGATGCACTTCGCCTCCATGCGAGACGTCGCCACGGCCATACGCTTGCCCTGGGCGGCCAACCCATCCAGCAGCTCGGGGACCCCATCGAACACGGGGTACTCTTCCGGTCCCAGCTCGTCAAAAAAGGCACGGTACTCGTCGGCCACCACAAGCGACTCCTCGCGCGTAAAGCCGTAAAAGTCGTGAAAGCTCTTCCACAGGGGCGGCCCAATCATGCGGCGCAGGTCACCCATCTGCGCCTCAGAAAACCCGCGCGCAGCCAGCGTCTTGCGCGTCGAGATCATCACCGCCCGGCCCGTATCTGCCACCGTGCCGTCAAAATCGAACAGCACAATCGGCCGTCTGCATATCTCCAGCGCCTCCATCGGCATCCCTCTTCCCCAGTTGGTGATTTCCACACTTACACTTCAAACTGTTGACTATTCAACAAATAAAGCTGGCAATGTGGAACGACTCCACTATACTTGTCGCACTTTGCTCTCAGAAGGCGGCGCGCAAGCGCCCCAACGAAAGGTGCAATTATGTCTTTTGCCATCATAACCGACTCCACGTCGGACATCTCCCCCGCCCGCGCCCAAGAGCTCGGCATTTACGTGATTCCGCTGCATGTAATTATCGAAGGTGAGGACCTGCTCGACCAGGTGCAGATCACCGCCGAGGAGTACGTCGCCCGCATGGCAGGCTCCGAGCAGCTACCGCACACCTCGCAGCCGAGCGCCGGTGAGTTCAAGGCGCTCTTTGATCGCGTGCTCGCCGACGGCCACGACAGCGCCATCTTTATCTCGCTGTGCAGCGAGTGGTCCGCCTGCTATGCCAACGCCAGCCTGACGGCCGAAACGCACGAGCTCGACGTGCGCTGCATCGACTCGCGCACCGGCTCGGGCGCCGAGGGCCTGCTGGTGGAGTACGCGCTGGCCATGCGCGAGGACGGCCGCAGCCTGGACGAGACCGAGGCGCAGATCCGCGCAACCCTGCCCGACGCCCACCTGCTGCTGATTCCCCGCACGCTCGAGAACCTCGTTAAGAACGGCCGCGCGCCCAAGCTCGCCGGCCAGCTCACGCAAATGCTCAACATTCGCCTGGCCGTTTCGCCGGAGTGGAAATCGGGCGAGATCAAGGCCATCAAAAAGGGCCGCGGTGCCAAGCGCATCGTTGCCAACACCATGGCCGATTGCCTCGCATTTTTGGCCGAGCATCCGGGCTCCAGCGTGCGCGTGCTCACGACCGGCGCCGCCGAGGAGCAGGAGCTTGTCAACGAGGCACTCGCGGGCCAGGATTACGTAGACGCCGGCACCGGCCCCATCGGCTGCACCATCGCCACCCATGTAGGCGTCGACGCCATCGCCATCAGCTACTGCCCCCGCTACCAGCCAACTCGCTAGGGACGCCCACATCATTTACGGTGAAATAGGGACCGTTTTGGCTTATTAGCTGTCAATCAATCCCTATTCCACCGCAACTTAGAAGCAGTTCATTTGGGACGGGGCTAAAATGACTGACATGTAACGTTACGCACCGGTCTTTTTAGCCCCGTTCCATTTTTGCTACCCTACATCAGCCCGCTCAGGGCAATGTCAACGGCCTCGTTGAGGTCGTCGGTAATGTGTACCAGATCCGGATCGAGCGGGCTGATCATACCGGCGCTCATCACCGGGCCGTTGGGCCAGTCGAACAGACCCCCTCGCGGTACCCACTGGACAAAAAATGGCAAATATGAGTACTGCCACCAAATTAGTAGCAGCAAAATCTCGCCGAATCGATCGTTTCGATTAATTTCACGCCTTGCCAAGGCTCAAAATGCCGTGTTTGGTAGGTTAGATATATAGAATAATGTCGAATTGGTATTCTATTCTTGCCAAATGTAATGAGACTACATTAACAGCAGTACTCACATTTGACGTTATTTGACCACGGGGTCATTCGAAAACCCCTCCCCACGCCGCCAACCCGCCCCATAGCCGTCAAAAACCTTTAACAACAGCCGCCGCACGTTTTGGCACCGGCTGATTGCCACTCACGGATCGGTACCCCACTATTACCGAACCAAAATCGAAGTCGCGTATCTCATAAAGCTGAAATGACGTACCCTCATCCCAATGAACGCTGATAAGAATGGCTTTCAAATGAGCAACGGTACGCATCAATACGCCCTTTTCGGGAGCGCCTTATTCAAATTCAATAAAACGGTCGTCCACGCTTCGGATCCGCGCAAGCAAATCGTTATCTGCAGCAGCGGTCCAGACATCCGTTATACAACGCTGGAAGAATGGGAGAAAGCTGGCGATTCTTTCGATAGACGGGCGCGGATCGAAGATATCGTCACCAGCGCAAGCCCAGCGCGCGACAAACTCGAGCTCTTCCGCAATCTCTTTACTGGCCGCAAAGATGTCTACGCTCATGGGTACCGCAGAAAAGACGGAGGAATTGGTTATACGCCCGCCTGCGCAAATGAGTGGAAGTCAGGCATTTGCCCCAAAGCAAGCCACCAGAGAGTCAAATGCACGGAATGCAGCAGCCGCGTCTTCCCCGAGTTGAGCGATGCCGCGATCATCGCCCATTTCAGAGGCAATGACGATAGGCTTCGAGACGTTATAGGCCAATATGTGCTCGATAAAGACAGTAACACGAAAGTCCTGGTCATCGATTTTGACGGAGCCGATTGGAAAGAAGCGACGAAAGCCATTCGACATGTCGCAAAAAGCCACGGAATCGATGTCGCAGTTGAGCGATCGAGATCGGGCGACGGCGCACATGTCTGGTTTTTCTTCCTAGAGCTCGTCAGCGCAAAGACCGCACGAGATTTTGGAAGCAGCCTTATCACCGAAGCGGCGATACTGAACAAGACAATCACCTTCAAAGCATTTGACCGAATGCTGCCCGCGCAGTCCACCATTCCTGAGGGCGGCTTTGGAAATCTCATAGCGCTGCCTTTTCAAGGAAAAGCGCAGCGAAAAGGGAACAGCGTATTTGTTGACGAGCAATTTGAGCCCTTTCCCGATCAATGGCTTTACCTTTCGCAAATCCAGTTAATCCCGCGCGTGACGGTGCAAAATCTGATCGAGAGCATCGAAAATAGGTCACATGGAATAGCAGCCGTTGCGGCGGCAAACACCGGTGTGCCACATTCCCAGAGACTGCGAAAGCGGCTTCCGCTCACACCGCGGGACTTCCCGTCATCGCTGTCCGTCACGCAGACCGATATGCTCTATATCCCCGAAAAATCTCTGAGTCCCGCAGCTCAAATGGAAGTCCGCAGGCTTGCAACATTTGCCAACCCAGAATTCTTCCGCGCACAATCTATGCATCAATCGGTATTCGGCAAACCGCGGTTCATAGACCTCAGCGAACTTAGAGATGGCTACGTCGCGATTCCCAGAGGCTGCAAGGTTCAACTTGAGCGGCTGCTTCAAGAAGCCGGCGTTTCTGCCCACTATTCAGACAAACGCAAGTCGAGCCATCCAATTGCGATGGCATTTAAAGGGACTCTTCGCCCTGAACAGCAAATTGTCGCTGAACAGATGCTCAGCTATGAAGACGGGATCATGTCCGCACCGACGGGGTTCGGCAAAACCGTCATCGGAGCTTATCTTATTGCTGCCATTGGTCTTCCAACGCTCGTCATCGTTCCTAAAACTGCGCTCATTGCCCAATGGAAATCCCAACTCGAACGATTTCTCGACATCACGGACAACAGAGAGCCCGTCCGAACCCCAAAGGGACGAATCAGCAAAAGACAGCCTCCGCTCATTGGGCAAATCGGAGGAGGCAAGACCGCCATAAGCCGTCTCATCGACATTGCTTCATTCCAGTCGCTATCCGGCAAGGATCCCCAAACCGGCGAGTCATTAGCCAAGGAGTTCGTTCGCGATTACAGTCTCATCATCTGTGACGAATGCCACCATGCGGCCGCGCCACAGCTTGAGCTTGTCCTCAAGTCCGCTCCTGCCAAATATGTATATGGCCTTTCCGCAACGCCCGAGCGTTCGGACGGACTCACGCGGGCACTCTCGATGCTCTGCGGCCCGGTTCGCTATGTCGTCGATCTAAAAACGCAAGCAATCCAACAGGGGATTCAGCGCATTGTTAGACCGCGTTTCACCGGAATTCGATTACCCACCTACGGACCAGGAGCATCCTTTAACCAAATTCTCGATCTCCTGTGTGTACACGCCGCGAGAAACGAAGCAATTATCGAGGACGCCCTCGAGGCCGCATCAAACGGCCGGCATCCGCTTGTGCTATCTAAAAGAAAAAAGCATGCCGAAGAGCTATGCAGGCTACTTCAAAGCCGTGGACACGAACCCATACTCTTAACCGGAGAAATCGACGCCAAAGAAAGAAAAGCAATACTGAAGAGTCTTCCCAGCTTTGAGCATGATCATCGAATCATCGTCGCAACTGAAAGTCTTCTGGGCGAGGGCTTCGACCTGTCTTACCTTGACACTTTGCTCATTGCCACTCCAATATCTTGGGACGGCAGCATAACGCAGCAGGCAGGTAGGCTACACAGAAGCCACGAGGGCAAACAGCGGGTTGAGATATTCGACTATGTTGACCTGTCGATACCCATGTTCGCGCGCATGTACCAAAAGAGGCTCAAGACCTACGCCAAGCTGGGGTATGAAGTCTTTGCGGCAAACGACAACAGACAGGACGATCGAAACATCCTCGTTAGGTCGGCAAGAGCCGTGGAGGCTTTAGTGAATGACATCGAGAACGCATCGAAAAGCATTTTTATTGCCGCACCCTACGCGTCCGCCGCATGCCTTGAAAAGCTCGCCGCTGCACTCGCGGATGCCGCTACCCGTGGAATTGCCCTTGAGATTTCTATTGCTTCAACTCCACGCGATGACGTGAAAGCGATTTTTGCCGAGATGAACGTCAACTATCTCATCAAAGCCGAAGGACGCCTGTGCGCATCAGTGATTGACGAGGAAACTGTCTGGTACGGAGCTATTCCGTTGCTGGCTTTCCCAAAGAAAGAAGACTGCAGCATTCGTTTCAAAAGCAGCGAAGTCGCAGCCGAGCTTTTGAGCGAAATTCAGCGAAAAGTGGAACCGGAGGCCGCGGCGACGAACGGGGTACCCCCAGCAGTTGCGGTGAAATAGGGACTGTTTTTGACTTATTAGCCGTCAATCAATCCCTATTCCACCGCAACTTAGAAATCGGCAATCAGCCCTGCGGGCCCTGGAACAGCTCCTCATGCGAGCCCATTCTGACCAGCCGGATCACAGGATTAGTCTTATGCGGTAAGTAGAGAACGACCACGTCGACCAAGCCATCGGATAGGTGGAAATCGATGTGGCCGTTGTAGTTTCCGCCCGGGTTTGAAAGCTCATGGGCGCCATATTCCGCGGGAAGCGAGCCGTGAGCTGCAAGCTCTGCGACTGCCGCCTTAAACTCACTCTTTAGCTGCGGATGCATGCGCATCGTTCGTTTGTAGTCCGCCCTAAATTGAGCCTCGACTTTAATCTCGAACATCGCTATTCCTCATCGAGGAATGACATAAGCTCATCAGCGTTGTTGAATGACGGGCTATCGTCCGGCAAAATCCCCAACTCATGAGCCTCGGCGATCACCATGGCACGCCTCGTCGCCTCGTTGGGCACCTCCGCCCTTCCTACAATCTCAAAAGGAATCTTTCGCTGATTTACAAGCTGCCGAACGGCAAGATTGAGATAGGAATTGAGGCTGAGGCCGACCGAATCCAAGAACTCAGTCGCCTGTTCCTTGAGCCCCTCTTCGATGCGAACCGTCGTAGGCTTAACCGTTGCAGTAGACATACGCGACCTCCTCGCCTCGTCTTTTGCATCAGTATACCCCGTTTTGATGGCATACTGATGTTAAATAGCATCAGTATGCCGTTCACATTACTATAACAACAGTCACAGCGCCCTACATCAGCCCGCTCAGGGCGATGTCGACGGCTTCGTTGAGGTCGTCGGTGATATGCACGAGCTCGGGATCGAGCGGGCTGATCATACCGGCGTCCATCACCGGGCCGTTGAGCCAGTCGAACAGGCCCTGCCAGTACTCGGTTCCCACCAAAACGAGCGGCATGCGCTTGACCTTGTGTGTCTGCACCAGCGTGAGCACCTCAAACATTTCGTCGAGCGTACCAAAACCTCCGGGAAACACGATGGCACCCGAGCTGTATTTGACGAACATGGTCTTGCGCACAAAGAAGTAACGGAAGTCCATGCCGAGGTTCACGTATTTATTGAGCCCCTGCTCGTGCGGCAATTCAATGCCCAGGCCAACTGACTTGCCGTTGACACTCGCCGCTCCCCTGTTGGCCGCCTCCATGATGCCGGGACCGCCGCCGGTGATAACCGCCACGCCGCGCTGGGCGATTTTGCGCCCGACGGTGCGCGCCGCCTTGTAAAGCGGATCGGTCTTGGGCGTGCGGGCGCTACCGAAGATGGTCACCGCAGGACCAAGCTCGGCAAGCGCGCCGAAGCCATCGACAAACTCGGCCTGAATGCGCAGCACGCGCCAGGGATCGGCATGCAGCCAGTCAGTCGAATCTTCGGGCGCCAGCAGGTTGGCGTAGGTGTTGTCCTTGGGAATCATGGGGCCGCGCATGACCACGGGGCCGCGGCGGTACGTCTCGTCGTAGGCAGGCTCGCCCTCGACGTTCTCATTCTTAATCATGGGTACTCCTATCGAGAAAAAGAAAAACGGGCGGGGTCGACGCCATGCGTCAAACACCCGCCCGAGCATCAACTATTCGGTATGGTACCCACGATGCATCAAGCACTTGCAAGCTATCGGTCAGCGGTCGCGCAGCCGGTGTCAGCGAATGCGACGACCGGCTGGCGCTCGACCATTGCCGTTGTCCACGCTCTGCAAGCGTGTCTGTCGCCCTTAGTAATCCACCGCCGCAGGGCTGTTCATCCAGTCGCTCACGAACGCACCGTAACGGCCCTCGATAATGGCCTGGCGAGCACGCTGCATAAGGTTGAGCAGGTAGTAGATGTTGTGCATCGACAGCAAAATGCCGCCGAGCATCTCCTTCTGCGTGACCATGTGGCGGATGAGCGCGCGGCTGTAGCCGCCCGTGCACACCGGGCAGGTGCAGGTGGGATCGATGGGGCCGTCGTCGTGCGCAAAGCGCGCGTTGCGGAAGTTGAGGCGACCCTCGCTGGAGAACGCCGTACCCATGCGGCCCGTGCGCGTCGGCAGCACGCAGTCGAACATGTCGATGCCCACGCCCACACCGCGCACGAGGGTGGTGGGGTTGCCGACGCCCATCAGGTAGCGCGGCTTGTGCTTGGGCATGTACTCGCTTACGAGTGGTGCCAGGGTCTCGAACATGGTCTCGTGGTCCTCGCCCACCGAGTAGCCGCCAATGCCGTAACCGGGGAAGTCGCCGCACTCCTCCAGATGGCGCAGCGAGCGCAGGCGCAGATCTAGGTGCATGCCGCCCTGAACAATGCCAAAGAGCGCCTGGTCGTCGCGGGTATGCGCCTTATAGCAGCGCTCAGCCCACATGCTCGACAGCTCAACGGCGCGCTCAACGTAGGCGCGCGTGGCGGGATAGCCCGGGCACTGGTCGAGCTGCATGCAGATGTCGGAACCGAGCTTCATGGCGATTTCCATGTTGTCCTCAGGCGTCCAGAACACGTGGCGACCGTCGTAATCGTTGACGATAAAGCGCACGCCCTCGTCAGTGAGCTTGACCGCGTCGTTGTGGCTGAACACCTGGAAGCCGCCCGAATCGGTGAGGATAGGGCCGTGCCAGTTCATAAACTTGTGCAGTCCGCCCAGCTCGGCGATGGTGTCCTCGCCGGGACGCATGGACAGGTGATAGGTGTTAGCAAGCACGATCTGAGCGCCGAGCTGTTTGACGGTCTCGGTAGGAATACCCTTGACGTTTGCCTTGGTGCCCACGGGCATGAAGATCGGTGTCTCGATGTCGCCGTGCGGGGTGTGCAGCACGCCGGCACGCGCATGCGTGGTCGGATCCTCGGCGATCAGGTCGAATTTAAAAAGGCTCTGGTCCATAAACTGGAACTCCTTGGTTGCGGTTCATACGCAACCCATTATACGGGCAACCCGCAAAGAGCACCGACTCGACAGAAACTGATGCAAAGGAAACCTGTCCCCTTGCACCAATGCACCAATGCACCAGGATAAAAAATGATCCGTTTTCCTCCGTCCCCAACGGATCATTTCCGACAGCCACAGCAACGCCGATGTTATGGCACCGACAGCGAAAACCCGCCAAAGCGAGCAAGGTGCCTTGAAACAAGGCGGCATTGACCTTCTGGTCATGCCGCCGAAGTTGAAAGGCAGATTGCCGCTCTGGCGGGCTTGCAGCGTCGG
>CAJLLB010000025.1 GCA_905207425.1 uncultured Collinsella sp. | reverse complement strand
CTACTACACGCCGGCGTCCGTTTTGCTCAAGAACGCCAAGGACATGGGCTACGACATGACGCTCATGGGTACCGACGGCATGGACGGCCTGCTCTCTGTGGAAGGCTTCGATACCTCTCTTGCCGAGGGCGTGCTGCTTATGACCCCGTTCTCTGCCGACGACGAGAAGAATGCCGACTTCGTCAAGGCATATAAGGACGCCTACGACGAGACGCCTAACCAGTTTGCCGCCGACGCCTACGATTGCGTCCACGCCATCGTCGAGGCCATCGACAAGGCAGACATCGACATTACGGCCGACGGCGCCGACATTGCCGGCGACCTTGCCAAGGCCATGCGCAAGATCAAGATCGACGGCCTGACCGGCGAGCTAACGTGGAATGACGAAGGTCAGGTCGAAAAGCCTGCTACGGCCTATGTGATTCAGGACGGTAAGTACATCGCCGCCTAAGTGCATATACATCGAGACCGGCGGGCCGTTTTATTCAGGGCAAGGACGCCTGTAACAGAACGGAAACATTACTTTCACACAATAAAGTGGCATTACTGCATAAAATAATAGAAATACGCAGAATTATGGATAAATGAACAAATCCAAAGAAAAGTTGAAATAATCGCCACTTTCCTTAACTAAAGCGTCTAGTATTTTGCGAACGCCGAACACGGCGAAGGATGGCCTGTCGGGTAACCGAAACCCGACGAGATTTGAGAGGAGAGCCGCATGTCGAGCCTCACCGGTAAGTCATTGAACCCTGTTATGAATCGCAGGAGCGTTATCGCGAGCGCAGCAGGTCTGGGGGCGATGTCCATTCTAGCCGGCTGCTCCTCCAACGGCGGCGATAGCGGTTCCGCTTCGGGCGACGCTTCGTTTAAGATCGGCACCATCGGCCCGCTGACCGGCGCCAACGCGTCCTACGGCAAGTCCGTTACCCAGGGTGTCGAGCTTGGCTGCAAGGATTTCTCGACCAAGGAGCTGCCGCTTGCCAGCAAGGCCGAGGATGACCAGGCCGACGGCGAGAAGGCCGTCAACGCCTTCAATACCCTGCTCGACTGGGGCATGCAGGCCCTCGTCGGCCCGACCACCACGGGTGCGTCGGTTGCCGTTGCCGCAGAGTGTGGTAACGACCCCAAGACGTTCATGATCACCCCGTCCGCGTCCTCCGAGGACGTCACCGACGGCAAGGATTGCGTCTTCCAGGTTTGCTTCACCGACCCCAACCAGGGTGTCAACGCTGCCAAGTTCCTGGCGCAGAAGTATGCGGACGAGAAGTTCGTGCTGTTCTATAACTCCGGCGACGCCTATTCTTCGGGCATCGCAGATTCCTTTAAGGCCCAGGCCGCTGAGTCCAAGCTCGAGATTGTCGACGAGGAGACCTTTAAGGACGACTCCGCCACGAGCTTTACCAACCAGCTGACCAAGGCCAAGCAGGCCGGCGCCACCATGATCTTTGCGCCGATCTACTACACGCCGGCGTCCGTTTTGCTCAAGAACGCCAAGGACATGGGCTACGACGTCAAGATGATGGGCTGCGACGGCATGGACGGCATCCTGGGCGTTGAGGGCTTCGACACCTCTCTGGCCGAGGGTCTGCTGCTCATGACCCCGTTCTCCGCCGATGACGAGAAGAACGCCGACTTCGTCAATGCCTATAAGGATAAGTACGGCGATACCCCCGACCAGTTTGCCGCCGACGCCTACGACGGCGTGCACGCGGTGGCCGAGGCCGTCAAGGAGGCCGGTCTTGGTGTCGACGCCGACCCGACCGAGGTCGCCGAGAAGCTGTCCAAGGCTATGCTCAAGATTACCGTTGACGGTCTGACCGGCAAGCTCACCTGGAACGATAAGGGCCAGGTCCAGAAGGAGCCCACGGCGTACGTCATCACCGACGGCAAGTACGTACAGGCCTAATAGGCCGCCTTACATAGAGCGGTTTTGATCCCAAGCAGGGGAGGTTTTGGCCTTCCCTGCTTGCTTGGTATCTAGGGACGATGTAACGTCCCTGTTTCATACATTAACTGGAAACCTATTCGAAAGGGGGATGTGGAACATGACGGTCTTTATCCAATACCTGGTCAACGGCCTGTCCATGGGCAGCGTCTACGCCATCATCGCGTTGGGCTACACCATGGTCTACGGTATCGCCAAGATGCTGAACTTCGCTCACGGCGACGTTATCATGGTCGGTGCCTATGTCTCGTTCTGCGCCACGTCGTATCTCGGCCTCCCGGGCTGGGCATCTGTAGTTCTCTCTTGTGTGGTCTGTACCGTTCTCGGTGTTCTCATCGAGGGTCTGGCATACAAGCCACTGCGCCAGGCAGGCCCGCTGGCCGTTCTGATCACGGCTATCGGCGTGTCTTACTTCCTGCAGAACGCCGCGCAGCTTCTGTGGGGCGCCACGCCCAAGAACTTCACTTCGCTCGTCACCTTCCAGGTGCCGGAGTTCTTGGCCAAGTTCAACGTAAGCGCCGTCTCGCTCGTCACCATCGTCGCCTGCCTGGTTATCATGGCCGGCCTGATGTTCTTTACAGGCAAGACCAAGATGGGCAAAGCTATGCGCGCCGTGTCCGAGGACAAGGCTGCCGCTCAGCTCATGGGCATCAACGTCAACCGCACCATCTCGATGACGTTTGCCATCGGCTCTGCCCTTGCCGCCATCGCCGGCGTGCTCCTGTGCTCCTACTCGCCGGTGCTGCAGCCTACGACGGGTGCCATGCCTGGCATCAAGGCCTTCGACGCCGCCGTCTTCGGTGGCATCGGCTCCATCCCCGGCGCCTTTGTCGGTGGCATTCTCATCGGCATCATCGAGGCGATGGCGCAGGCCTACATTTCCACGAGTCTTGCCAACTCCATCGTCTTTGGTGTTCTGATCATCGTCCTGCTCGTCAAGCCTGCCGGCCTCTTGGGCAAGTACGTCCCCGAGAAGGTGTAGGTGAGCGGTATGAAGTTTCTTAAAGACAAGCAGACGCGTCACGATTTTGTCACGTACGCAATGTGCATCGTGGCCTTCGCCATCGTGTTCTTTATGCAGTCCAACCATATGATCCCGCGCATGATCGCCGGTCAGTTGGTTCCCATTACGGCCTATATTGTCATGGCCATTTCCCTCAACCTCGTCGTCGGCATCGCGGGCGACCTGTCGCTGGGCCATGCGGGCTTTATGAGCGTCGGCGCCTATACGGGAATCGTTACCGCCGTCGCGCTGGAGAGCGCCGTTCCCTCCGATCCGGTGCGCCTTGTCATCAGCATCGTGGTCGGTGCTATCGCCGCTGCCGTCTTGGGCTTCTTGATCGGTATCCCGGTCCTGCGCCTGAGCGGCGACTATCTGGCCATCGTGACCCTGGCTTTTGGCGAGATCATCAAAGAGATCGTCACTTGCCTTATCGTGGGTGTCGACTCGCGCGGCCTGCACGTGATCTTTAACATCACGGGCAACTCTACGATCGACGACCTGCACCTGCTCGAGGACGGCACCGCCATCATCAAGGGCGCCCAGGGCGCCTCGGGCGTGTCGACGTACTCGACCTTCCTCGCCGGTGCCATCCTGGTCATGGTCGCACTCGTGATTGTGCTCAACCTGGTTCGCAGCCGTCCCGGCCGTGCCATTATGGCCGTGCGCGATAACAAGATTGCAGCCGAGTCCGTAGGCATCTCCGTCACCGAGTACCGCATGATCGCCTTCGTGGTTTCCGTTGCCCTCGCCGGTGCTGCCGGAGCTCTCTTCGGCGGTAACTTCTCGCAGCTCTCCGCCACCAAGTTCGACTTCAACACGTCCATTCTCATCCTGGTGTTCGTGGTCCTGGGCGGTCTGGGCAATATGCGCGGCTCCGTCATCGCGGCGGCGCTGCTCACGGTGCTTCCCGAGCTGCTCCGTCAGTTCTCGGACTACCGCATGCTCATCTACGCCATCGTGCTGATCCTGGTCATGATTTTTACCAACAACCCGCAGCTCAAGGCGTTCTTCGGTCGCGTCAAGGACCGCTTTGCTTCCAAGAAGGAGGTGGCAGCCGATGCCCAGTAAATTTGAGTTCAAGAAGGGCAAGATGGTCCCGTATCCTTCTGGCGCCATCGTTCCCGACCGCGATCTGGGCGAGCGCCCGGCACTCGAGTGCATCCACCTGGGCATTGAATTCGGCGGCCTTAAGGCAGTCGACGACTTTAGCCTGACCATCGGCAAGACCGAGATCGCCGGTCTCATCGGCCCCAACGGGGCCGGTAAGACCACGGTCTTCAACCTGCTCACCAAGGTGTACCAGCCCACGCACGGCACCATCCTGCTCGACGGCGAGGACACCTCGGGCAAGTCGGTCTACCAGGTCAACCGCATGGGTATTGCCCGTACCTTCCAGAACATTCGCCTGTTCAACACCATGACGGTGGAGGATAACGTTAAGGTCGGCCTGCATAACCAGGAGCGTTACTCCGGCTTTGAGGGCGTGCTGCGCCTGCCGACGTATTGGAAGCACGAGAAGGCTGCTCACGAGCGCGCCATGGAGCTGCTGTCCATCTTTGATATGGAGCATCTGGCAAACGAGCAGGCCGGATCGCTGCCTTACGGCGCTCAGCGTCGTCTGGAGATCGTCCGCGCGCTTGCCACCAACCCCAAACTGCTGCTGCTCGACGAGCCTGCCGCCGGCATGAACCCGTCCGAGACCGCAGAGCTCATGGCGAACATCGTCAAGATTCGCGACACCTTCGGCATCGCCATCATGCTTATCGAGCATGATATGTCGCTCGTCATGAACATTTGCGAGGGCATCTGCGTGCTTAACTTTGGCAAGGTTATCGCCAAGGGTACGGCGGAGGAAATCCAGAACAACGACGCCGTTATCGAGGCGTATCTGGGTAAGCAGGATAAGGGGGAGAACTAAATGGCAGAGCCGATGCTTTCCGTCTACAACATCAACGTCTGGTACGGCGCCATCCACGCCATCAAGGACATCTCCTTTAACGTTAACGAGGGCGAGATCGTGGCCTTGATTGGTGCCAACGGTGCCGGCAAGTCCACAACGCTCAAGACCGTCTCGGGCCTGCTGCGCTCCAAGACCGGCTCCATCAAGTTTATGGGCGAGGACATTACCCATACGCCCGCTGATAAGCTGGTTGGTAAGGGCCTGGCTCAGGTTCCCGAGGGTCGTCGCGCCTTTTTGCAGATGACGGTCGAGGAGAACCTGGAGATGGGCGCCTATACACAGCCCAAGTCCACAATTGCTCCGGGCCTGGAGCGCGTCTACGAGCAGTTCCCGCGCCTGAAGGAACGTCGTCGCCAGGTCGCCGGCACCCTTTCAGGCGGCGAGCAGCAGATGCTCGTTATGGGGCGCGCCCTTATGAGTAACCCCAAACTGCTTATGCTCGACGAACCTTCCATGGGTCTGGCACCGATTCTGATCGAACAGATCTTCCAGATTGTCGAGGACCTGCACAAGGCCGGCACCACGGTGCTTCTGGTTGAGCAAAACGCGCAGATGGCGCTTTCCATCGCCACGCGCGGCTACGTGCTCGAGACCGGCAAGATCACCATGACCGGTACCGGCCAAGAGCTCCTGCACGACGACAACGTCCGCAAGGCCTATCTGGGCGGTTAATCCATTCAACAAAGGGGGCGCTGACCAACCCGGTCAGCGCCCCCTTTTAAGTTGCGGTGAAATAGGGACTGAATACGGGCTCCAGAGGCCAAATGAGTCCCTATTCCACCGCAACTTCATGGGGATGTGTGACAATGCCCGTCGGAAAACATCTGCTGTCTTTGGGGGTCTATCTATGCTGTACGAGTTTTGTGCCGAGAACTTTGAGCGGGTGCCGGCGGCTATCGATGCCGGTGCAAGGCGTATCGAGCTGTGCGACAACCTTGCCGTTGGTGGCACCACGCCTTCGGCCGGCGTTATCAGCGCTACGACCAACTATGCACACGAGCACGATGCGCGGGTGATGTGCATGATTCGCTCGCGTGGCGGCGACTTTCACTACAACCAGGACGAGTTGCGTATGATGGAGATGGACCTGGGCCTTGCCGTGAGCGCCGGCGTTGACGGCTTGGTCTTTGGCTGCTGCAAGCCCTGCGCTGGCGGATGGGCACTCGACGAGCTTACGTTGGGCGCTCTCGTGATGGCCGCGGGCTGCGCGACCGAGGAATGCAAGCGTGAGCCCATCGACATCACCTTCCACATGGCGTTTGATCAGCTCTCGCCCGAGGCTCAGCTCGACGCGATTGACATACTCGCCGACTGCGGCATCACACGCATCCTGACGCATGGTGGCGCTACCGGTACGCCGATCGAGGACAACTTCGAAAACCTGGCCCGCTTGATCGAGTATGCGGGCGACCGCTTGACCATCCTTCCCGGCGGCGGCATTTCCACGGTCAACCGCGATACCGTGGCGGCGGCACTGGGCGTCTCCGAGCTCCATGGCACCAAGATTGTGCCGCTGGAGGTATAACCCGTGACGCTGGTATTTAACGTTCAGCAGGCGAACGGTAAGCCCGACGACAACCGTCGTCCCGGCACCGCGTGCCCCTTTTGCGATACAGAAGGGCTCACCGACATCATTCGCCGTGATGGCGATTGCATTTGGCTCGAGAATAAGTTCAAGACCCTGCGCGCCACCTGTCAAACCGTGCTGATCGAGTCGGCCGATCACGATGCCGACCTGGTGACCTATGAGCCGGATGAACTCCACCATGTGATGCGGTTTGCCCTGGGTTGCTGGCAGCAGATGATCGATTCACAGCAGTATCGAAGCGTGCTCATGTACAAGAACAAGGGTCCGCTCTCGGGCGGTAGCCTCGTTCATCCGCACATACAGATTGTGGGTTTGGAGCAGGAAGACGGCTATGCTTCGCTGGCTTCCGCCAATTTCGAAGGTATCAATGTCTGGCAACAGGGGAGGATCTCGGCCAACATCTCAACCGAACCCATCATGGGGTTCTTTGAGATCAACGTTTCAGCCCCGCAGGGAATCGCCGCCAGCGATGACACGAGAGATCAAGCCGAGGCGGATCTCTTCGCCGATGCAATCCAGGTAGCTCTGCGCTATATCCTGAACGAGCACCACGGTGGTCGCGCAGAGTCGTATAACCTGTTCTTCTATCACCTGGGCGGTCGGACCATTGCCAAGGCGCTGCCGCGTTGGGTGGTTTCGCCCTACTTTGTCGGCTATCGTTTGGCCCAGGTCAATGCTGAGACAACGCTCGATATCGATGCTGAGCGCCTGCGTGCGCATCTGGAAACGCTCGTATAGCAAGACTATCACCCGCGTAATGCGGACAGTCTAGCGTGCCATGGCGTCGCGGCCGGCTTCGACGCGCTTGCGCTGGGCGGCGCGCTCCTCGCCGGTCAGACGCTCAAAGAGATGCCCGATAAGCGAGGCGAGTACCTGCTGAAACAGCGTTCCGCACATGACGGGAAACACGACTTCGCCCGGAAAGTACTGCGTGGCGATGACGGCGCCCGAAGAGATGTTACGCATGCCGCAGGTAAAGCACATGGTGGTCGTCTCGCTATATGGCAGATGCAGCGCATGGGCGACCAGAAAACCGACGACAAAGCCACTGATGGCGAAGACCAAAATAAAGAGGGCGACTTCCAAGCGCACCGCGTTCATGTGCAGCACGTACTCGCTCATGGCGGTGGAGTTGGAGGCGATAACGCCCATCATCATGAATTTGCAGGCGGGCGAGAGCACGGGGGAGAGCTTCTCGTGTCCCCATCCACGCGTGAGCTCGTTGATCACGATGCCGAGCACGGCGGGGATGGCGATCATAAAGGCCATGTCTTGCATCATGCTCGGCACATCGATCGAGACGGTGGCACCCAGCAAGAGCTTAAGCGTGAGCGGAATCGTCACAGGGGAGATAACCGAGGACGTCAGGATAATGGTGAGCGCGAGCGGGCCGTTGCCGCCGAACATGCTAATCCACATAAAGGCAGTGACCGCCACGGGTACGCTGTACTCGAGCACGATGCCGCAGACAAGGTTGGGATTGGAGCCAAAGAACAGCGATCCCATGGCATAGGCTGCTATGGGAATGAGCACCGCCGAGACGAGCAGCGCCAAAATCAGGTGCAGCGGACGGCGGAACACCTCAGCTACCTGGTGGAAGGTGTTGCTGAGCGCACCTTGGAACGTCATAAAGGCGAAGAGGGCGGGAACGATGGGTTTGAGTACGCCGATCTGATGGGGAAAGAGCACGCCGAGCGCCACGCAAATCGGAACGATGACCTGCATATGCCCCGCGAGGAACTTTCCCAGTCCAGCCCATTGCTTCATATGCCCCGTGACTCCCTTTATCCGCGAACTCGTTTGTATGGATATGCTAGACGCTCGTATGTGTCTGTGCGGCTGAAACGCTCGATTATTTCGAGGGTATTACCGTCATCGTTTACCGAAACCGCGGCGCGCTGCGAGGTTCTGCGTCCGTGCCGCACGGTATAATAAATCCGTTCAACAGATCTGCCTGCCGAAGCGGGCATACACAGAGGACTCATCGCTATGAACCGTGAGAGGTATCGCGGCGACCTGCCCCTATCGGGGGTGGGCGCCTATGTCATCGCTTAAGACGACGCATCGCTGGGCGGTCGCTCAGCAAAACCCCGGGCTCGAAAAGGAGCTTTCGGCTGGTCTGGGCATTCCCGGACTGGTGGCGCGCATTATGGTCGCGCACGGCATCGGCTCCATCAAAGAGGGCCAATTGTTTTTGACGCCTTCGCTCGATCGCGACTGGGCCGACCCACTCATTATCCCGGGCATGTCGGTCGTTGCCGACCGCGTCGAGCGTGCTATTTGCAACCACGAGCACATTGCAGTCTTTGGCGATTTTGACGTTGACGGCATTACGTCGACCTGCCTGTTGACCGAGGCACTGCGCACGTTTGGCGCCGATGTCACGCCGTTTATTCCGCATCGCTTTGATGAGGGCTACGGTCTTTCGCGCGCGGCACTCGACCGCGTTAACGAGCTCGCTCGCCCCCAGCTGATCGTGACCGTCGATAACGGCATTGCCGCCAAGGAAGAGGTTTCCTATCTGGAGAGCCTGGGGATCGATTTGGTGGTCACGGACCATCACGAGCCCTCCGACCAGGTGCCGCAGGGTATGCCCCTGACCGACCCCAAGCTCGAGGACGAGGGCCCCTCGCGCGAGCTTGCCGGTGCTGGTGTGGCGCTCAAGCTGGTGCAAGTCCTAGGTGAGCGCCTGGGCAAGCCGTCGTATTGGCGTTCGCTAATCGAGGTCGCGGCGCTGGGCACCGTGTCCGATATGATGCCGCTCACGCCCGAGAACCGCGCGCTGGTTGCCGAGGGCATCCAGCAGATGCGCGTAACCGCTCGCCCCGGCTATATCGCGCTTGCCGCGCTTGCCAAGGCGGACCTTTCGAGCATTACGGCGGATGGCCTGTCATTCTCGCTCATTCCCCGCTTAAACGCTGCCGGCCGCATGGCCGATCCCAAGCTGGCGCTCGACCTGCTGCTTGCCCGCAATCCCATCGAAGCAAGCGCGCTGGCGGCTGAGCTCGAGGAAATCAACCGCCAGCGCCGTGAGATCGAGGCGGAGCTCACGCGCGATGCCATGGCAAAGGTCGAGGAGACCTATGACGGCGGACGCGCGATCGTCGTGGGCGGCGAAGGCTGGCACGAGGGTGTCAAGGGCATCGTGGCAAGCCGTCTGACCAACCGCTATCACGTGCCGGCGCTGCTGTTCTCGATCGAGGACGGTATCGCGCGCGGCTCTGGTCGCTCGGTGGGCAAAGTTAACCTGTTTGACGCCGTCGAGCGCTGTTCCGACCTGCTGATTCGTCGCGGCGGACATGCCGGTGCGGTGGGTGTGACCATCGAGGCATCCAAGCTCGATGAATTCCGTCGTCGCCTTTCCGCCGTGCTATCGGAGATTCCCGCCGAGGACTTTGAAGACATCGACGAGGTTGCCGCCACGGTCGACCTTTCCGAGCTGAATATCGAGACTATAGAGCAGATTTCCCGTCTTGAGCCGTTTGGCCAGGGCAACAAGGTGCCGCTGCTGGCCGCCGAGGGCGTGACGATGTGCGATCGCGCCGTGGTGGGCAAAACCGGCGAGCACATGCGCTTTGTGGCGACCGATGGTGCCGCGAGCGTGCCGGCCATTATGTTCCGCGTGCCGCAAATCGATAGGCTCATCAATTGCGACAGCGCCGTCGACTTGGTGTTCGAGGCCGTGGCCGAGCATTGGCAGGGACGTGTGAAGCCCAAGCTCATGATCAAAGATGTCTTGGTGCGCGATACCACGGCGTCCAATATCGACGATCCGGCATGTGAACTTCGCCGCGGCGTGCAACCGGCGGATTCTGGCCTGCGCCTGGAGTCGCGTAAACGCGAGACGCTCGCCCAGCTTTCTTATGCTGAGCTCACGCGCTCGCTTATCCATAGCTTTATCGGCTCGAACCAGCCGCACCGCGCGCAGGTCGAGGCGCTCGATGCCCTGGCCGATCACCAAAGTGTTCTGGCCGTTATGGGAACGGGGCGCGGCAAGTCGCTCATCTTCCATGTGCATGCCGCGCGCGAGGCGGTTCTTCGCGGGCGTGCGAGCATCTTTGTCTATCCGCTGCGTGCGCTCGTTGCCGACCAGGCCTATCACCTCTCGTCGACGATGGCCGCGCTCGGCATTGGCGTCGGCGTGTTGACCGGCGAGACCGTGGAGGCGGCGCGCGATGACGTGTTTGCCGGCTTGGCTTCGGGTCGCACCGGTATCGTGCTCACGACGCCCGAGTTCCTGTCTATCCACCGTGACCGCTTTGCGCGTTCGGGCCGCATCGGCTTTGTCGTTATCGATGAGGCGCACCACGCCGGCCTTGCCAAGGGCGGCGACCGTAGCGCCTATCTCGACATGCCCGATATCCTCAAAGCCCTGGGCGACCCGGTCGTTATGGCTGCGACGGCCACCGCGACGGCTCCGGTCGTGGCCGAGCTTGCCCGCATGTTGCCGATCACTCGCACGGTGGTCGACGAGACGGTGCGCGAGAACCTGCAGCTCGAGGACGACCGCGACCTTGCGAGCCGCGAGAACCGTTTAGTGTCGATCGTGGCGACGGGGGAGAAGACCGTCATTTACGTCAATTCGCGCGACCAGTCCGTGGCGCTCGCCAAGACGTTGCGCAAGCGTGTGCCCGATTGCGCAACCCATATCGCGTTCTATAACGCGGGGCTTGCGCGTTCCGATCGCCGCCGCGTGGAGGAAGCATTCCGAGACGGAAGCCTCAGCTGCATCGTTTCGACCTCCGCCTTTGGCGAGGGTGTCAACCTGCCCGATATCCGCCATGTCGTGCTCTACCACATGCCGTTTGGCGCCATCGAGTTCAACCAGATGAGCGGACGTGCCGGCCGCGATGGCCAGCCCGCCGTGATCCATCTGCTCTATTCGTCGCGCGACGCCCGCATTAACGAGCGCCTGCTCGACTGCTATGCGCCCGAGCGCGACGAGCTCGTCACGCTCTATCGCGCGCTGCAGACCATGTGGCGCTCCAACCGCGGCAAAACCGGGGACGATTCCTTTAGTGCGAGCGATATCGACATCGCGCAGATGTGCCTTGCCATCGATGCTCGCACGCCGGTCGACGAGCGTTCGGTGGAAAGCGGCCTGGGAATCTTCGAAGAGCTTGGTTTCTGTCGAGTTTCGGGGTTTGACGACACTCGTCGCATCGCGATGGCCGAAAACCCCGGCCGCGCGCAATTGAGCAGGTCAATTCGCTATTTGGAGGGCTTGCGCTCGCGCATGGAGTTTTCGGCTTTCCGGAGCTGGGCGCTCGATTCGTGCGCTTCTGATATGCTAGCCAAAGTTAACCGCCCGATCGTACCGCGGGCCTAGGGGAAGGGGACCTCGATGGATGCCGCAGCCCGTACCGCCCATGATTCCACCCTCCAGCCGTTTTCGGAGATGGAGCACTATAAGCATGCCGATGAGCTGCCGCCCGAGATTATGGCGGACAGCTACGACAAGCTGGAGCGCCTGTGCCTCAAATATATGAATGAGGACGACTTTTCTAAGGTTGAGCAGGCCTACTGCTTTGCCGCCGAGAAGCACTGCAACCAAAAGCGCCGCTCGGGCGAGATGTACATTAACCATCCCGTCGAGGTTGCCATCATTTTGGCCGATCTCAAGATGGACTGCGATGTGGTGTGTGCCGCGCTGCTGCACGATACCGTCGAGGATACCGAGACCTCGCTCACCGATGTTTCCGGCCTGTTTGGCGATACGGTGGCCGAGCTCGTCGATGGCGTGACCAAGCTCACCAACATCGAAGTCGACAGCATGGACGAGAAGCAGGCGCTCACGCTGCGCAAGATGTTCCTCGCCATGTCCAAGGACATCCGCGTCATCATCGTTAAACTTGCCGATCGTCTGCACAACATGCGAACGCTGGCAGCCCTGCGCGAGGATCGTCGCCTGTTTAAGGCTCGCGAGACCATGGACGTGTACGCGCCCTTGGCCGACCGCCTGGGCATGAGCTCTATTAAGTGGGAGCTCGAGGACCTGTCCTTCTTCTACCTGGAGCCCGATGCCTACCAGCGCATCGCGCGTATGGTAGCTGAGTCGCGCGAGGTCCGCGAACGCTACCTTGCCGAGACCATCAAGACGCTTACCGATGAGCTCAACCGCATTGGTCTGGAGGACTTCCAGATCAACGGCCGCTCCAAGCACTATTGGTCCATCTACCAAAAGATGAAGCGCAAGGGCAAGGAGTTCTCCGAGATCTACGACCTGGTGGCGCTGCGCGTTATTACCCATTCGGTGCGCGATTGCTACTCCACGCTCGGTGCGGTGCATACGCTGTGGCACCCTATGCCTGGTCGCTTTAAAGACTATATCGCCATGCCTAAGGTCAATAACTACCAGTCGCTCCACACGACGGTCATCGGCCCTACGGCTCGTCCGCTCGAGATTCAGATTCGAACCTACGAGATGCATGAGCAGGCCGAGTACGGCATTGCCGCCCACTGGCTATATAAGAAGTCGGGCGGATCGTCTGCTTCCAAGACCAATGACGCTCAACGTTTGGACGACCAGATCAACTGGCTCAAGCATTCGCTCGATTGGGCAGCTTCCGACGAGATCACCGATGCCAAGGAATACCTGCACTCGCTGAAGGTCGATCTGTTCGATCAGGAGATCTTTGTCTTCACGCCCAAAGGCGAGGTCATGGCGCTTCGTGCCGGCTCCACGCCGCTCGACTTTGCCTATGCCGTTCACACCGAGGTGGGAAACCACTGCGTCGGCGCCAAAATCAACGGTGCGGTGGCTCCGCTCACGCACGAGATCAAGACGGGCGACCGCGTTGAAATCCTGACTAACAAGAGTTCCAAGCCGTCGCGCGATTGGCTCAAGATCGTTAAGACACCTTCCGCCAAGTCAAAGATCCGCCGCTATTTTGCCGCTGCGACCAAGGACGACGACGCTGCCGCCGGTCGCGATATGCTGGCCAAGGACCTGCGTAAGCGTGGCTATGGCATTTCTACGCCGCGTTCGACGCGTGCACTCAACGCCGTGGCGGAGCAGTTTAACTTCAAGCAGCTCGAGGACCTGTTTGCCGCCGTCGGTGCCGGCAAGGTTGCCCCGCGCGCTGTGGGCAATAAGGTCGAGCAAATCTTGGACCCCAAGCCCGAGGAACAGCTCACCAAGGCCGAGGCTATCGCCGAGGTCGTGAAGCAGCCCGCTCGCGGCTCCAACCGCAAGCCGCAAAAGCGCGGCAAGAGCGCCAGTAACGGCATTATCGTCAAGGGCGAGAGCAACAGCGGCCTGCTGGTCCGTCTGGCTCATTGCTGCAACCCCGTGACGGGCGACGACATCGTCGGCTTCATCACGCGCGGTCGCGGCGTTTCGGTGCATCGCGCCAACTGCCCTAACGTCAAGGGTCTTATGGAACATCCCGAGCGCATGATCGATGTGGAGTGGGACGGCGCTGCCGACACCCTCTTCCAGATCGAGATCGTGGTCGAGTGCCTGGACCGCATGGGCCTGCTCAAGGATGTCACCATTGCCATTGGCGATGCGGGCGGTAATATCCTTTCTGCCGCCACGTCGACCAACCGCGAGGGCATTGCAACCCTGCGCTTTATGGTCGAGATCTCGGACGCGAGTGGCTTGGATCCGCTGCTGGCCTCTATCAGCAGCGTTGACTCGGTCTACGACGCTCGTCGTCTTATGCCCGGCGAGGGTGGAGCCCAGCTTAAGCGCCGTGTGTAGGTGCGAGAGCCTCTCAGCATCATAGATATTGGTTACGTTCGAGGCATCGTTTGGTGCCTCGAACGTATTTTAGAAGGAGGGTATGCGCATGGGCGATATGACTTTGGACCTGACACCCCGAGGTGCGGCTTCGATTGAGGCACTCGTCAACGGCCCGATTCAGACCAACAGCTACGCCGTGATTTCGAATGACGAGTGCTTAATCGTCGATCCGGCGTGGGAGGGCGAGCGTCTTGTGGAGCATATCCGCACCGCGCATCCCGAGGTGCGCGTACTCGGCTCTGTCTGCACGCACGGTCATGCCGACCATGTTGGCGGGGTTGCCGGGGTTCGAGCTGTCGTTGGCGACAGCGCACTATATGAGTTGTGCGCTAAGGACGTGACGGTACCTCGCGCAAATATCGAGGAGCAGCGCGCCATGTGGGGCATCGAGACGCCCGATCCGGGTGAGCCGACGCGCTTGCTTGCCGAGGGCGATACAATCGAGGTGGGCGACGTCTGCCTGCAGGTGATCGAGACGCCGGGGCATACGCCGGGCGGCATCGTCCTGTTCGCCGCGACCGAGCAGGGGAACATCGCCTTTGTGGGCGACACGCTTTTCCCGGGCAGCCACGGTCGTACCGATCTTTCCGGCGGTGACGAGGCGGCGATTATGCGCTCGCTTTCCAAACTTGCCAAGACGCTTCCGCCCGATACCGTTTGCTTGACGGGCCATGGCGATTCGACCACGATGGCGCGCGAACTTATGCAGAACCCGTTTATGCAGATGTAGGCTCGAAGCCGTCTTTCGAACCACGAAGACCGCTCAATCGTCAAGCTATTTTCCCCAGTGGGTCGATTCTGTGGGGCAAACGGTCAAAATTTGTCCAATCGGATGGTATTCGTGAACAAACGAACGTTTATGCTCGGGTATGTCGTGGTAAAATCTCAGGCGTTATCGGAGCAACCTTACAGGAGGTTTCTTTTATGCTCGTCAACGCAGCAGACATGCTCAAGAAGGCCGAGGCCGGCAAGTACGCTCTCGGTGCCTTCAACACCAACAACCTCGAGTGGACCCTGGCTATTCTCCAGGCCGCCGAGGAGGCCAAGTCTCCGCTGATCCTTCAGTGCACCGCTGGTGCCGCTAAGTGGATGGGCGGTTTCAAGGTCTGCGCCGACATGGTCAAGGCTGCCGTCGAGGCCACGGGCGTTACCGTTCCCGTCGCCCTTCACCTCGATCACGGTTCTTACGAGGACTGCTTCAAGTGCATCGAGGCCGGCTTCACGTCCATCATGTATGACGGCTCTCACGAGGAGACCTTCCAGCTTAACCTCGACCGCACCAAGGAGCTCGTTGAGCTTGCCCACTCCAAGGGCATGTCCATCGAGGCCGAGGTCGGCGGCATCGGCGGCACCGAGGACGGCGTGACCTCCAACGGCGAGCTCGCTGACCCCGCTGAGTGCAAGCAGATTGCTGACCTGGGCGTCGACTTCCTCGCCTGCGGTATCGGCAACATCCACGGCGTGTATCCCGCCGACTGGGCTGGCCTTTCCTTCGAGCGTCTGGGCGAGATCAAGGCCGAGACCGGCGACCTGCCCCTCGTTCTGCACGGTGGCACCGGCATCCCCGAGGATCAGATCAAGAAGGCCATCTCCCTGGGTATCTCCAAGATCAACGTCAACACCGACCTGCAGCTCGTCTTCGCCAAGGGCGTTCGCGAGTACATCGAGGCTGGCAAGGATCAGCAGGGCAAGGGCTTTGACCCCCGCAAGCTCCTCAAGCCTGGTCGCGACAACATCGTTGCCCGCACCAAGGAGCTCATGGAGGAGTTTGGCTCCGTCAACAAGGCGTAAGTAGCGGTTTAACTTTCCCGTCGGAGGCCCCGTTCACCCTACGCTTCTCCCTTGCGCTCACCTGGCTTTGCCAGAAGTCGCGCAATGGGAAAAGCTTCGGGTGAACGGGGCCTCCTTCGTTAACTCGCTACAGGGTTACTGGGCTGAATTCATTTTTTGACTACCGCTCGGCGGTGTTGATGGCTCCCTTGTTGGGGCTTTCTTTTTTATCTCGCTACAATGGGCTTCAAGAGTTCTAATGACTTGGAGTTTGGTATGGCTGTTATTAATGTGCTGCCTTCGGATGGGAAGGTTATTGACGAGGGGCCGGTTGGTTGCTCTGTTGATGTTTGCAATGATGACTTCCGTTTTCTAGATATTGGCTTGCCACCCGAGATCCTGCGTTTAAAGGATGCGGGGTATCTTTCGCAGGCTATTGAGGCTTGCGACCGCCTACTTGCCCAAAATCCCGATCCCTCGCTTGCTGCCTGCGTTCGTGCCGAGCGGTATCGCATGATCGAGACGCCGCTTCATTTTTCGGTGTCGCGCGATCGAGCTATTGCGATGATTCGCGAGGAGTGGCCTGAGTTTACCGAGGAGCAGTTTAACGATCTGATTGACCGTAAGCGTATTGACTGGCGCTTTATCGACGGGGAGCTGTTCGTTCTCGACAACTTCCTCGATTCGCTTCGCGTATATCCCAAAGAGGTTCCCGGCATGCGTCCCGATCCTACGGACGGAATTGCACTGCGCAACGAAATGCTCAAGGAGATGGGGTCGCAAAACGGATTGGCTCGCGTCATTACGCTTAAAGCATCTGTGTCTGTCCCCGGCGCTCTAGAGGGGGAGACCGTTCGCGCTTGGCTTCCCGTTGCCGCCACCTGCCACCAGCAGTCTCGTGTCGAGATTCTCGACATGACGCCGGAGGGTGCTGTTGCTCCCGCGAACGCTTCGGCGCGTACCGCCTCGTGGTCTTCTTCGAGTGAACGCTCATTCTCGGTGACCTATCGTTATCACATCGGTGCTGCTTATTGTGATGTCTACGGTGGCACACTTCCGGTTCATCCGCGTATGGACGCGCCTCTGCCCGAGGATATTTCCGAGGACCGTCCGCACATTGCATTCACGCCGTATCTGCAGCAGCTGACGGCCGGTGTTGTTGACGGACTCGAGGATCCGCTCGATCGCGCTCGTGCTATCTATGATTATCTGACGCAGCATATCGACTATCGCTATCAGCCGCCGTACTTGCTTTTGGGATCTATTGCCGATGACTGCGCGCATTCGCTCCGCGGCGATTGCGGCGTTATGGCGCTCACGTTTATCACCATGTGCCGTATCGCGGGCGTGCCTGCCCGTTGGCAGAGCGGCCTGTACGTTGCGCCCGATTCGGTGGGGTCGCACGACTGGGCAGAGTTCTATACGCCGCAGACCGGTTGGCTCAACGCCGACGTGTCATTTGGATCTTCTGCTCACAGGATGGGGGAGGAGTGGCGCCGCCGTCACTACTTTGGCAATCTCGACCCATGGCGTATGGTGGCCAACAATCGATTCCAGGCAGAGTTTGAGCCCTCTTTCGACGGCATGCGCGAGGACCCTTACGATAACCAGATGGGTGAGGCTTCGGTCGACGGTCGCGGATGCCGTCAGCGCGAGATGCTACGCACGGTCGAACTCATCGGGTTGATTTCCGATCTCAGCCGAACACATTGAGCGGATAGGACGTTCCCGCAGCT
>CAJLLB010000024.1 GCA_905207425.1 uncultured Collinsella sp. | reverse complement strand
TGGAGCCCATCTCGGGCATTCCCGGATCGGTCGGCGGTGCCTGCTACATGAACGCCGGTGCCTACGGTGCCTGCATGGCCGATGTGCTGGAGTCCGTGCGCGCCTACAAGCCCGCCCGCATGCTTGACGACGGTACCCGCGGTAGCGGCAGCATCATCGAGTTCGATGTCGACGAGCTCAACCTGGGTTATCGCAAGAGCCGCATCGCCGACGACGGCTTCATCGTGCTTTCGGCCACTTTCAATCTCGCCCCGGGCAACGCCGCGATGATCAAGGCCGACATGGATGACTACCGCCAGCGCCGCGAGGACAAGCAGCCGCTCGACATGCCGAGTGCCGGCTCCACTTTCAAGCGCCCCGAGGGTTACTTTGCCGGCAAACTCATCATGGATGCCGGCCTGCGAGGACACGCCGTTGGCGGCGCGCAGGTGAGCGAGAAGCACTGCGGCTTCATCGTCAACGCCGACCACGCCACCGCCGCCGATGTCGACGAACTCATCCGCCACATCCAGGCAACCGTCAAAGACCAATTCAACGTAGACCTAGAACCCGAAGTCCACCGAGTCGGCGAATTCCTCTAAAAGAGAAGGCCCCGAAAGGGGCCTTCACCATATTCAGATAACCCAGTCCGGTGTGTCGCGCCCCGAATCCGAGAGGGCCGGGACAGTCCGAGAGGCATAAGGTTGATCGCGAGTTCCGCACGAGCCGGAGAGCACTTAATGTGCTCTCCGTGCGAGCAGGACTGCCCGAGCAGGCAACCTTATGCCTCTCGGACTGTCCCGGACCAAGCCGCAGCTACGACAGCGCAATACCGCCGAGCCAGCCCCAACGCACGCCAGAGCCAGTGCCATAGAAGCTAATAAACGAGTCAAGCGACTTAGACGTAATGGCGCCCTCGTTGCTCATAACGATGCCGCCGCCAACGTAGATACCCACATGACCGTAGATAAGGCCCGGAGCACCCGTGCCGCTGTGCGAGGAATCGGCCACGATCATGCCCACCTGCAGCGCCGAGCGGTCGGAGCTATAGCACCAGGCGTTGAACATGTCGCAGGCGTTGCCGCCAAAGTAGCCAACGCCGGCGTTACGGAAGACATTGGTAACCCACGCCGCGCACCAGTTCTGACCCGGCGAAGGCGTGGAGTAGCACGCGTTGACGACAGCCTGCTGCTTGCCCGAGCCGGCATTCTGCTGCGGAGTTCCGGGCGCGTACGATCCACCACCCGAGCTCGAACCACCCGAGTAGGAATTGTTCTTGTTCGCGGCAGCCGCGGCAGCGGCAGCCTTCCTAGCGGCCTCCTCAGCCTGGGCGGCAGCGAGGATCTCGGAATCGCGCTGAGCCATGAGCTCCTTGACGTCGTCGGAAAGACCGTTCAGCACGGTCTGGACTTCTTGCTGCTTGGCCTGCATGTCCTGCATCTGGGCAGTCTGCTGGTCCTTGAGCTTCTCTAAGTCGGCCTTCTGCGACTCGAGCTCGGTCTTTTGCGCATCGAGCTCTTCCTGGATGGTCTGAATGTCCTCGATGGCGTCGCGGTCGCTCTTGTTGATCTTCTCAACGTAATGCGCGTTGGCGACGAGTTCCTCAAACGAGCCAGAGGCCAGCAGCAGCGACAGGATGTTCGTGCCGCCGGACTTGTAGCTGGCGGCCACGCGATCGGAAAGGTCGTTGCGCTTCTTCTTGAGCTCGGCCTTCTTTTCATCGATCTGGGCCTGCGTGTCGTCAATCTTGCCCTGGACATTCTCGATGTCGTTGAGGGTCTGGGCATTCTTGTTGGCCAGCGCCGCATACTCATTTGCGATGCTGTCGAGCTGGGCCTGAACCTCGTCGAGCTGGGCCTGGGCGGCATTCAGTTTATCGGTGGTTTCTTTGGAAGCCTCCGCCGCATGGGCGCGAGCGGGCAGGCCAAAAAGAACTGCCGCAGAAGCGGCGCCGAACAGGGCCTTGAGGGCAGTGCGGCGCGAGAGCTCCTGGGAAAGGATGGAATCGCTGTTTGGTGACATATGTACTCCGTTACATGCTTATTTATATGTCGCTCAACTCATACATATTAGCGTACATATGGCGCGTCCCAACGATTTCCACGAACGGCAGGAAACTGCAAGGTCAGCGGCTCGTAAGCAAATGCCAAAGATCAGGTTATGCGTACGCAAGCTCTTCTATGAGTACGTTAGCACAATCCTCTGCTTTTCCTACAGCGCACGATTTGGGCGTCCCCGCCTGCGCTATACTCCCCTGAAGAAGTGTTCCTGATTCGATAGGAGACTACATGTCCAAAGCACTCGACCCCAAAGACACCTGTGTCCTCGTTACCGGTGGCGCCGGCTTTATCGGCTCGCACACCGTCGTTCAGCTGCTCGAGGGTGGCTACCAGGTCGTCATCGTCGATGATCTCTCCAACTCCAGCGCCGTCGCCGTCGACCGCGTCAAGACCATCGTGGGCGACGAGGCCGCCAAGAACCTCACCTTCTACGAGGCCAACGTGCTCGACCGCGATGCGATGAACAAGATCTTCGATACCCATCAGATCGACCGCGTCATCCACTTTGCCGGCTTTAAGGCCGTCGGCGAGTCGGTGAGCAAGCCCGTCGAGTACTACCACAACAACATCGAGAACACCCTGGTGCTCATCGACGTCATGCGCAACCATGGCTGCAAGTCCATCATCTTCTCGAGCTCCTCGACCGTCTACGGCGACCCGGACAACCCGCCCGTCACCGAGGAGGATCCTAAGAAGCCCGCGACCAACCCCTATGGTTGGACCAAGTGGATGATCGAGCAGATCCTTATGGACGTCCACACCGCCGACCCCGAGTGGGACGTCGTGTTACTCCGTTATTTCAATCCCATCGGCGCCCATCCGTCGGGCCTGATCGGCGAGGATCCCAAGGGCATCCCCAACAACCTGGTGCCCTATGTCGCCCAGGTCGCCGTGGGCAAGCTCGAGGCCGTTCAGGTCTTTGGCAACGACTACCCCACCCCCGACGGCACCGGCGTGCGCGATTACATCCACGTGTGCGATCTGGCATCTGGTCACGTGGCCGCCCTTAACTGGATGAACGGCAAGACCGGCGTCGAGATCTTTAACTTGGGCACCGGCACCGGCACCTCGGTACTCGAGGTCGTCGCCGCCTTCTCCAAGGCTTGTGGCAAGGAGCTGCCCTACGTGATCCGCGAGCGCCGCGCCGGCGACATCGCTGCCAACTGGTGCGATGCCTCCAAGGCCGAGCGCATGATGGGCTGGAAGGCCCAGTACGACATCGCGGACATGTGCCGCGATAGCTGGAACTGGCAGAGCCACAACCCCAACGGCTTCGCCGACGCCGAGTAGCAAAACCTACATACCGCTCTTGCCCCGATCTCACGTTGTGAGGTCGGGGCTTTTTCATGGCATGTAACCATTCGCCGAAAATCGACCAACTTTTTTATCTTGCCTGTACATGTTTAAACAACATGTTTTACAATAGGCGTATCGAATCAGAACATCGGAGGCGGACTGCACACCCATCGGCAGGCCGACCCCACAACAAGAAGGTTGGTGAGCGCATTCATGGAGCGTGCAAGCGGCGTCCTCATGCCCGTCTCATCTCTGCCCGGACCATACGGAATCGGCGGCTTTGGCTGGAATGCCTACGACTTCGTCGATTTTCTCGCCTCGTGCAAACAACATTACTGGCAGATTCTGCCCCTTACGACGACCAGCTATGGCGATTCGCCCTATCAGTCGTTCTCGGCCCGCGCAGGCAACCCCAACTTTATCGACTTTGCCGAGCTTATCGAGGCAGGGTATCTGGAGCAGCGCGATATCGATGGCGTGTATCTGGGATCCGACCCCAGCAATGTCGACTACGGTGCTATCTTTGGCGGCCGCCGTCAGATTCTCGACCGCGCCGCTGAGCGCTTTGCTGCCGACAAGCCGGCCGATTTCGATGACTTTATCCAGGCCAACGAGGACTGGCTCATCCCCTACTGTGAGTTCATGACCGTCAAAGAGGAGTGCGGTCTCAAGGCGTTTTGGGAGTGGCCCGCGGAGCTCCGCACCCGCGGTGAGGCTTCCGCCAAGGTCTGCGCCGACCATCCGGCGCGTATGCTCTACCACCAGATGACGCAGTACTTCTTCGATCGCCAGTGGAGCCGCCTCAAGGCCTATGCCAACGAGCGCGACATTCTCATCATCGGCGACCTGCCCATCTATGTCTCGCGTGACTCCGTCGAGATGTGGGCGACGCCTGAGCTCTTTAAGATCGACGCCGCCGGCAATCCCGTGAGCGTCGCCGGCACGCCGCCCGACCAGTTCTCGGCCACCGGCCAGTACTGGGGCAACCCCATCTACGACTGGGACGCCATGGAGTCCGACGGCTTCTCCTGGTGGGAGGGCCGCATTCGCGCCGCCCTCGACATGTACGACGTCATCCGCCTGGATCACTTCCGCGGCTTCGAGGCCTATTGGGAGGTGCCGTTCTCCTCGCCCGATTCGTCCTACGGTTCGTGGACGCAGGGTCCCGGCCTCAAGTTCTTCAAGACGCTCGAGGAAAAGCTCGGCACGCTGCCCATCATCGCCGAGGACCTGGGCTTCCTCACCCCCGGCGTCATCGACATGCGCGACAACTCGGGCTTCCCCGGCATGAAGATCCTGCAGTTTGCCTTTGAGGGCACCAACTCGTACTACCTGCCGCATAACTACATCGCCAACACCGTCGCCTATGTGGGCACCCACGACAACGAGACGGCGCGCGGTTGGTTTGAGGGAACGGCCACCCCCCGTCAGCGCGAGCAGGCAGCCCTGTACACCCATCAGCAGGCCGGCGAACCCATGGCAGATGCACTCAACCGCACCATCGCCGCCAGCGTGAGCGACACGTGCATCTACACCATGCAGGACCTGCTCAACTTGGGCAACGAGGCGCGCATCAACACCCCTGCCACGCTGGGCGGCAACTGGACCTGGCGCATGCTCGACGGCGCCATCACCCGCGAGCTCGAGCACAAACTCACCGACTGGACCGAGACCTACTTCCGCATCCCGTCGGAAGCCGAAATCGAGCTTCCTCAATAGGAGCTACCGCGCCCGACCCCTCCCCACCGTGCGGACGCGCTTGCTTTTCCCGCGTGAGGCCACCCCAATCCCCTCGCGCGGGCTTCTTATGAATTGCAGACATGAAACAACCCATCACAGGAGAAAACATGCCCCAAATTAACCTCATGGAACTCGCCGAGCAGTCTTTTGGCACCTCGCTCGAGCAGCTCGACGACCGTCGCATTTACAAGCTGCTGGTCAAACTCGTGCAGGAGCGCTCCGCCGCCTGCCCGCTCAACAACGGCAAGAAAAAGCTCTATTACATTTCCGCCGAATTTTTGATCGGCAAGCTGCTCATCAACAACATGATCGACCTCGGCATCTACGACGAGGTTAAGGACCAGCTCACCGCCGCAGGTCACGACCTCAACAAGATCGAGGAATTCGAGGTCGAGCCGTCACTCGGCAACGGCGGCCTGGGCCGCTTGGCCGCATGCTTCCTGGATTCCATCGCCACGCTGGGCTTGACCGGCGATGGCGTGGGCCTCAACTATCACTACGGTCTGTTCCGTCAGCGCTTTGTCGACAACCAGCAGAAGGCCGTCCCCGACGAGTGGCTCGGTGAGCAGGACATCCTAGTCGACGATGACCGCTCCTACACCGTCGAGTTCGGCGATTTTGCCGTTACTTCCAAGCTCGTCAACATCGATGTGCCCGGTTACGGCCAGCCCACCAAGAACCGCCTGCGCCTGTTCGACCTGGCAAGCGTCGACGACGGCCTGGTCCCCGGCAGCTCCATCGACTTCGACAAGACCGAGATCGCCAAGAACCTCACCTTGTTCCTCTACCCCGACGATTCCGACGAGCAGGGCCGCCTACTTCGCATCTATCAGGAGTACTTCATGGTGAGCAACGCCGCCCAGCTCCTGATCGACGAGGCCGTCGAGCGCGGCAGCAACCTGCACGATCTGGCCGACTACGCCGTGGTCCAAATTAACGACACGCACCCCACCATGGTCATCCCCGAGCTCATTCGCTTGCTCACCACCGAGCATGACATCGAGTTTGACGAGGCCGTGACCATCGTACGCTCCATGGTCGCCTACACTAACCACACGATTCTTGCCGAGGCGCTCGAGAAGTGGCCGCTCGCCAGCCTGCAGAAGGTCTCCCCTGCCATCGCCGACATTATCGTCAAGCTCGACGAGGTCGCCAAGGCCGAGCACGACGACCCGCGTGTCGCCATCATCGACGAGTACGACACCGTCCACATGGCCCACATGGACATCCACTTTGGCTTCTCCATCAACGGCGTCGCCGCACTCCACACCAAGATCCTGGAGGATACCGAGCTTCATCCGTTCTACGAGATCTACCCCGAAAAGTTCTCCAACAAGACCAACGGCATCACCTTCCGCCGTTGGATCCATGGCGCCAACCCCGCGCTTGCCAGCCTGCTCGACGATGTAATCGGTACCGATTGGCGCAGCACCGGCGACCTGAGCAAGCTCGCCGAGTTCGCTGACGACAAGAACATTCTTGAGCGCCTGGCTGCCACCAAGGCCGAAGCCAAGACCATCATGCGCGAGTTTATGGCGCTCGAACAGGGCGTGACGATCCCCTCCAACGCCATCATCGACGTCCAGGTCAAGCGTATCCACGAGTACAAGCGCCAGCAGATGCTCGCGCTCTACATCATCTGGAAGTACCTCGACATCAAGAACGGCAACAAGCCTAAGCACCCCGTCACCATCATCTTTGGCGGCAAGGCGGCCCCTGCCTACACCATCGCTCAGGATATCATCCACCTAATCCTGACGCTTTCCCAGTGGATCGCCAACGACCCCGACGTGGCTCCCTACCTGCAGGTCGTCATGATCGAGAACTACAACGTCACCGCCGCCGAGCGCGTGATTCCCGCCGCCGACATCTCCGAGCAGATCAGCCTGGCCTCCAAAGAGGCGAGCGGCACCTCTAACATGAAGTTCATGCTTAACGGCGCCCTGACCCTGTGCACGCTCGACGGTGCCAACGTGGAGATTGCCGAGCTCGTGGGCGACGAGAACATCTATACCTTTGGCGCCTCTTCCAAACAGGTCGAGCAGCTCTATGCCAACGGCACCTATGACGCCGGTGTGCTCTACCGCAAGCCCGGCATTAAACTGCTGGTGGACTTCATCACCAACCCGGCCTTTATGGCGACCGGCAATGCCGAGCGCCTGCAGCGCCTGCACGACGACATTAAGGGCAAGGACTGGTTTATGGCCCTGCTCGACATTGAGGAGTACATCCAGACCAAGGAGCGCGTGCTGGCCGACTACGAGGACCAGGACGCCTGGATGCGCAAGGCGCTCATCAATATCGCCAACGCCGGCACCTTCTCGTCCGACCGCACCATCTCCCAGTACAACGACGAGATTTGGCACCTGAGCTAATTTCGTTTCCTTTACCCATCCTCTTGAAAGCGGAGTCGTGGCAACGCGGCTCCGCTTTTTGTGCCCGCACGCTACCCTGTGACCCGACTCGACCAAACAATCTCGATCTGTAACAGCTACTCGGTAAAAACGGCCCCAGCTGTTACAGATTGAGACATACCGGCCCCTCCCCTTGGGTTTATCTCAATCTGTAACATCTAGCAGCTGAAATTCACCTTTGGTGTTACAGATTTAGATGAAATGGTTAGCTCAGCGGAACCGTCTCGATCTGTAACATCTAACGTCCGAAATCAGCCTCACCCGTTACAGATCGAGACAAACGACCGGTCAGACAGCCCCAACACAAAGAAAGGCTCCCCTCTCGCCCAGTGGACGGGAGGGGAGCCTTATATGTGACCGCGGCAAAAGGATGGCAATACCGCAGTCGCCCAAAGGAAGGGCCTGGATGCACCGGGCCTAGATAAGGTTCTTGCCAGAGACCTTATCGAAGAGGTGGGTCGCGTTCTTCTCGAACTTGAACCAGATGGTGTCGCCAGCCTTGAGCGCGCCCTTGGCCTCGAGGTCGACGACGGGGATAATCAGGACAAACTGGCCGTCGGGAGCGGTCACGTGGACATGCTCGGTCGAGCCCATGAGCTCGGTCACCTCGACGGTACCCTGGAGCGCGCCCTCCTCGCCCTTGTCGGCAAGCAGGATCTGCTCGGGACGCACGCCGGCCGTAATCTCCTTCACGTCGCCGCCGTCCCAGTTGAGGGCAAGCTGAGCGCAAGTCTCGGGGGCGAGCGCCACGTTCATATCCTCGGTCTTGACGGTAAAGCCGTTGCCCGAGCGCACCAGCTGGGCATCGAAGAAGTTCATCTGCGGCACGCCGATGAAGCCGGCGACGAAGATGTTCGCGGGATGGTTGAAGACCTCCTGCGGCGTGGCGATCTGCTGGACAACGCCGTCCTTCATGACCACGATACGGTCACCGAGGGTCATAGCCTCGGTCTGGTCGTGAGTAACATAAATGAACGTGCCCTTGATCTCGTGGCGCAGCTTAATGAGCTCGGCACGCATCTGGTTACGAAGCTTGGCGTCCAGGTTGGACAGCGGCTCGTCCATCAGGAAGACCTTGGGGTCACGCACGATGGCGCGGCCGATAGCGACACGCTGGCGCTGGCCGCCGGAGAGCGCCTTGGGCTTACGGTCGAGGTACTCGGTAATGCCCAGAATCTCGGCAGCAGAGCGAACCTTGCGGTCGATCTCGTCCTTGGGAACCTTCTTGAGCTCGAGCGTAAATGCCATGTTCTCGTACACCGTCATATTGGGGTACAGAGCGTAGCTCTGGAACACCATGGCGATGTCGCGGTCCTTGGGCGCCACGTCGTTGACACGCTTGCCGTCGATGAGCACATCGCCCGAGGTAATGTCCTCCAGGCCGGCGACCATGCGCATCGTCGTGGACTTACCGCAGCCAGAGGGGCCAACGAGGACGATGAACTCCTGGTCATGCACGGTGAGGTTAAAGTCCTCCACCGCAAGCACGCCGTCCTCGGTAACCTTGAGGTTGTGCTTCTTCTCCTCGGTCTTCTTCTTTTTGCCAAAGAAGCCCTTCTTTTTGGACTCGTTGTTGGGATACACCTTCTGAACATGTTTGAGAACGATCTCGGCCATGTCTCTACCTTTCGATATGCGGCGCCACGCTGAGGGGCGCCGCAGAAACTTGCAAAACTGTTACGGCATCAGCCCTTGACGGCACCTGCCACCACGCCGTCGATGATGTACTTCTGACAGAGGATGTACATGATGACGATGGGGATAACGACCATCATGATGCAGGCCATCATGGGGCCGAGCTCGACGTGGCCGTAGCCGCCGCGGAAGTACTGGATCAAGATAGGAATGGTCTTGTACTTGGTGGAGTCGAGCGTAAGGTAGGGCAGCAGATAGTCGTTCCAGACCCACATGGTCTCGAGGATGCCGACCGAAAGATAGGTGGGCTTCATGATGGGAAGGACAATCTTAAAGAACACCTGGACCGGGTTGCAGCCGTCAATCATGGCCGCCTCCTCGATCTCGAGCGGGATGTTCTTTACAAAGCCGGCGAACATAAAGACCGCCAGGCCCGCGCCAAAGCCCAGATAGATAAAGCAGATGTTGAACGGCGTGTTGAAGCCGATGCGGTCCGCCAAATTGGACAGCGTGAACATGAGCATCTGGAACGGTACAACCATCGAGAACACGAACAGGTAATAGAAGAAGTTCGAGATCTTGCTGTTGACACGAACCACGTACCAAGCGCACATGGAGCAGCACACCAAGATCAGCACGACCGACGTGACCGTGATGATGAGCGAGTACATAAATGCCGAGGCAAAGCCCTGCTCGTTAAGGGCGTGCATGTAGTTTGCGAGGCCGTTGAACGTCTCGGGCGTGAGCAGATCGAATGCCGTGGTGGTGCTGATTGCGGTCGCTTTCTTAAAGGAATTGAGCGCAATCATGAACACGGGGTAGATCCATGCGAGCGACAGAATCGTAAAGAAAATCGAGAGCGCGCGGTTAATAGCCTTATCGCGTTTCATTACTGCTGCACCTCCTTGGACCTCGTGGCCTTAAGCTGGATCATAGAAATAGCGACGACCAGAATGCAGAAGATGACTGCCTTGGCCTGGCCAATGCCCTGCCATGCGATGCCGGCACGCGAGTAGAACGTGTTGTAGATGTTCAGGGCGAGCATCTCGGTGGAGTGCGCGGGGGCACCACCGGTAAGGGCGAGGTTCTGGTCGAACAGCTTAAAGCCGTTGGTGATGGACAGGAACAGGCAGATGGTGATCGTCGGCATCAGGTTAGGGATCTTAACCTTCCAAAACGTCTGCCATGCCGTGGCACCGTCGACCTTGGCGGCCTCGATGTAGTCGGACGGAATAGACTGCAGACCAGCGATGTAGATGATCATCATGTAGCCGACCTGCTGCCACAGGGTCAGGATGATAAGGCCCCAGAAGCCAGCAGCAGAGTTAAGGGCGATGAGCTGGGCGCCCACGTTGGAGAGCAGGCAGTTGATCAGAATCTGCCAAATGTAGCCCAGCACGATGCCGCCGATCAGGTTAGGCATAAAGAAGATCGTACGGAAGATGTTGGTGCCCTTGAGCGCTTTGCGGGTGAGCGCCTGCGCGATGGCGAGGGCAATCACGTTGATGAGCACCGTCGACAGGAAGGCAAACGCCACCGTAAAGAAGAACGACGTGGCAAACTGCGGATCGGACAGTGCGCGCACGTAGTTCTCGATACCGACAAAGTGCGTATTGTTGATGGTAATAAACTGGCAGAACGAGAGATAGAAGCCCTGGATAAAGGGAATCACGAACCCGATCATAAACGCCAGGCACGTGGGCAGCATAAAGAGCGGCCACCAGCGCTTGAGTGCTTTGCCCATAGAAGGGTCCTTTCAATATGCAGGGGGCGGGCAAACCAACGTCTGCCCGCCCCCTGTCGCTAATCAGATAGCTTGGGCAGCAACTACTTACTCGGAAGCAGCCTTCTCGGTCTTCCAGCCATCGACGAAGGCGTTCTTGACGCCGTCCCACTTGCTGTTGTCGGCAGCATAGGCAATCAGAGCCTGCTTGAGGTTCTTCTTCCACTCCTCAGAGGGGATGTAGACGAAGTCCCAAGCGACGGTCTTCTTGCCGTCCTTGGCCATGGCAACGGCCTGCTGCGAGAAGACGTTGGTGGTTTCCTTGGCGCTCTTGAACGGGGCGGTCAGACCCATCTTGTCAGCGATGATGCTGGTGGCGGTGTCAGAAGTGACACACCAATACATGAAGTCCTCGGTGGCCTTCTGGGCATCCTCGGAAGCCTGGGAGCTGACGCACCAGTAGTTCTCGCCGCCGGAGCACAGGCCCTGGTTCTCCTCGCCGTCGACACCGATGTAGATGGGCATCATGCCAATCTGATCGTCGGTCATGCCGGCCTTGGTGAGGTCAGCGTAAGCCCAGGAGCCGTTCTGATAGAAGACGGCCTTGCCGGTTGCGAACTCGTTGGTGGCGTCGTCGCCAGTCTTGGAAGCAAGCTGCGAAGGATCGCAGGTGGAGTCGGTGATATACAGGTCGAAAATCTGCTTGAAGTTGTCGAGATACTCGCCCTTGATCTCGTCGTCCTCCTGGTTGTGCTCCTTCTCGAACTCGTAGTAGAGCGGGAGGTTGGCGAGGTGGGTGGTGTAGCGCCAGCTGGAGGAGTCATCCATGCCAGCAGAAGTGAAGGCGCCCTCAATGCCGAGCTCGTCCTTGCGGGCCTGGATGTCGTCGGCACAAGCCTTCAGCTTGTCGAAGGAGTTGATGTCCTCGGCCTTGTAGCCAGCCTTCTCGAGCAGCTGCTTGTTGTAGATGATGCCGTAGCTCTCCTGGACCCAGTCGATACCCAGATCCTTGCCATCGGACTGCAGAGCCAGGGAGTCGTCAATGAGCTCACCGCGGAGCTTGGTATCGGACAGGTCGGCGCAGTAATCCTTCCAGTTCTTAAGACCGGTGGGGCCGTTGACCTGGAACAGGGTCGGAGCGGAGCTCTTGGACATCTCGGACTTGAGCTTCTCCTCGTAAGTGTTGGAGGCGGCGGTCACGATCTTGACCTCGACGCCCTTCTCCTTCTTATAGGCCTTGGCGATCTCCTTCCACTCCTTGTCGACCTCGGGCTTGAATTGGAGGAAGTAGACCTCGGCAGCGTCACCAGAAGCAGAGGAGCCGGAGCCGGCAGAACCACCGCAGCCCACGAGACCCAGACCAAGCACCGCAGCCGCGGAACCAGCAAAGCCCAGGAACTGCCTTCTGCTCATTTCGTTCTTCATTACAATCCACCCTTTCACACCGTGGCGGCACCCTTTGCCGCCGCCTTCGGAGATTGGCTCGGGGACTTTGCCCCTTTTGCTGATTTGTACAATACGCTATTTGGCTAGTTGTTTGAACAAGTATTACTAGAGCGGTAGAAAAACATCGGTGAACGGTAATTTCAACTTGATACTTGACAAGTTTTGTATAAACAATTATTTGTTATCGAATATAGAGAAAACGCCCGGTCAAGCCGATGCATCGTCGGTTTGACCGGGCGTTTTCGCTTTGAGGGCATGAGTCTCGTCAGGCTGCGAGCTAGCCGGCTATCGCTTGGAGTTGACGCGGTAGTGGAAGATCTCGGGGGGCGTACGGGCGTGCGTGACCTCGAACAAGATGCCGTCCGAGGTGTACGATTGGCTCTCCATAACGGCGACGCAGTTGTACTTACCAAGGTCCAAGTAGCTGCAGTCCTCATCGTTGGCGAGCTCGACACTCACCGTACGACGACTCGCCATCACTTTGACGCCGCGCTTGTGCTCCAGATAGTCGTAAATTGACCTTGCGGCGATCTCGGGTGTCAGGCCTTTGGCGATCGACTCCAGAAAATAGCCGTGGTCCACCTGGCGAGCGTTACCGTTAAGGCTACGGACGCGCACCACGCGAATCAACTTCTCGCCCACCTTAAAGCCCAGGCGACGAGAGAGTTGCTCGGTGCAGACCAGATGTTCAAAAGACTTAACGTCCGTCGATGCAACGGCATTGTTGCGCTTTGCAAACTCGCCAAACGACTCAACCTCTTCGAGTGCGCCCAACATGTCGGTTTCGCCCTTAAGCCAAATAACGCGCACGCCCTTGCCGTGTATGGGCTGCACAAACATCCCGTCGGCCAGCATGCTCAAAGCGCGGCGGACGGTATTGCGCGTGCAGCCAAATTCCGCGGTCAGCTCGGCTTCGGTTGGCAGCATCTCCTGAAACGCATAGGTCCCGTTAATGATGCGCGAACGGATCTCGCGGTAGATTCCTTCGTAAATCGCTTTTGGCATGACTTCACCTCTAATGAATATGTATGGCTAGGAACGATAGCATTTCTTAAAGTTGTTTAAACCGATTATCGGCAAAGCGACAGTATTTAACCGTTGACGGCTTCTGTCATGCCCAAATCGGTTTCACTCAAAACTGCCGGCACGACAATCGTCCGGTCCTCTACAATGAATCCATTGTTTAAACGTTTCACCACCCGCAACGCACCTCGATATTCGGGAGGCAGAACATGCTGCAAAAAATCCAACGCTTTGGCGGGGCAATGTTCGCGCCCGCCATGCTGTTTTCTATATCAGGCCTCATGGTCGGCGTCTCCGCTCTCGCAACGACTGCGGACATCGTCGGCGATCTCGCCGTATACGGAACCCCTTGGTATGTTTTTTGGACCATCATCCAGCGCGGCTCGTGGACGGTCTTTAAGCGCCTTCCGCTCCTTTTTGCTGTAGCGCTGCCCATCGGCCTTGCCCAAAAGCAACCGGCACGTTGCTGCCTCGAGGCACTCGTGGCCTATTTTGCCTATTGCTTCTTTTTGAGCGAAATCATTAAGCTGAGCGGAGACAATCTTGGACTTAAGTACCCGTCGTCTTTGACCTCCGCTAGCGGCATCACCATCATCGACGGCATCAAGACGCTCGACACCGGCATTATCGGCCCGCTGGCGGTATCGGCAACCGTCGTCGCCATCCATGACCGCTTCTACGATGCCAAGGTTCCCGATTGGCTCGGTACCTTCTCGGGCTCCTCACTGGTCTACCTCATCAGCTTTTTTGCCGTGTTTGCCCTTGCCGCTATCTCGGCCGCCATCGTGCCCTACGTATACGATGTAACCGATACGCTGCGTCACGCGCTTGCAGGCGTCGGTCCCTTTGGCGTGGGCATCTTTGTCTTTTTAGAACGAGCACTCGAGCCCTTTGGCCTGCACCACCTGCTCTACATGCCGATCTACTACGACAACCTGGTCATTAACGACGGCATCTACGCCACGTGGAGCAGCTTGCTCCCCATCCTCTCCCATAGCACGCGCCCCCTTAATGAGCTTGCGCCGTGGGCCGGTTTTACCGCCACCGGCTGGGTCAAGCTCTTTGGCCTTCCTGCCATCGCAGCTGCGTTCTACTCCACCGCAAAACCCGAGCGCCGCGCCGGCCTTAAGGTCATCCTTTTGCCCGCCATCGTCGCCTCGGTGGTTTGCGGCGTTACCGAGCCACTCGAATTTCTCTTTATGTTCACCCACCCCGGGCTCTTTTTGCTCTACGCCGTCTTATCGTCTTGCCTTGCCACAACCATGAATCTCTTTGGCATCGTCGGCATCTTCTCGGGCGGCCTGATGGAGATGGCAGCCTTCAACTTTATTCCGCTCATGCGCACGCATGCCGGTGCCTATCTTTTGGCGCTCGGTATCGGCCTTGCCTTTAGCCTCATCTTTTTTGTTAGTTTTCGAGCACTCATCTTGGTCTATGACCTTAAGACTCCGGGCCGCGAGGATCATGTCGCCAATCGCGCGGCAATCGATTGTTTAACGGGAAGCGACTTTGCCAAAGAGCAATCTCCCAATGACGAGGTCAATAGTCGATCCGATCAAGATCACGTCCTCGCTGAGCGGGTAATTCAGCTTTTAGGTGGCGTTGGCAATATCGTGGGCGCAACCAACTGCGCCACGCGCCTGCGCGTCGAGGTCGCAGACCCTTCCATCGTTGCAGATAACGCGTCGTTTGTCGCGGTGGGCGCCAAGGGCCTCATCATTACGGGCAAGACCGCCCAGGTGATCATCGGCATCTCCGTTCCCCGCGTTAAAGAGCATTTTGACCAGATCATGGGCCTCGAGCCGGAATTTGTGCCCGCCACCTCGGCCTCCCCTGCCGCCAGCGCAGCCCATAAGCGCGGCGATATTTGCTTCTTCGATATCGACGGAACGCTCGCCTGGCAAGACCCCAGGCTCGCCCAAGACCTTCCCGAAGACGAGCGGGACCTCTCCCCCTATCCCAACGAGGCGGTTTCGCAGGCAATCCGCGAGTTTGTCGCCAACGGCAACATGGCCTTTATCTGCACGGGACGCACCCTGAGCTGCATCCACCCCAAACTTCTTGAGCTGCCTTGGACCGGCATCGTCTGTCTTGCGGGCGGTTACGCCGAGATCAACGGACACGCAATTCGCGATCTGTCGATGACGCCCAGTATGCTGCAGCGTCTTGCCCCCTACCTTGAGCAATCGGGCGAGGTCATCCGCTTTGAGGGCCTCAACGGCGTCGTGCGCATGAGTGCCGATGCGCCCGATGCTCCCGGATACGCGCGCACCCTGGGCGACGCAGTCACGCAGCTGCAACATTACAGTGTCTACAAGATCTTGATGTCTACATCACTCGCCAACCACATCGCTCAAGATAAGGCACTTGAGCCGCTGCTGTGCTTTAACGAGCTCGAACTCGAGGTAACCGAAATCTCGCCCCGCGAATGCACGAAGCGCGGGGGCATCCAGTCTGTACTCGACGCCCTCGATCCCCACCACGGAACCGTATACGGCATCGGCGACGCCAGCAATGACGTCTCGCTGATGAACGCCGTCGATGTCGGTATCGCCATGGGCAATGCGCCGGACTATCTAAAGGATAAGGCCGATTACGTGACCGACACCGTCGATCACGACGGTGTCGTTGCGGCGCTCGAGCATTTTGGGCTGATTTAGGCACACTCCATCAAACGCACGCCCGTTGTCCTAAATCGCCAAAACTTCCGCGCCAAACGCCCTGATGTGGCAATATGTTGTCTGCATATTGCATCAACGCAACCTCAGAAAGAATGCGAGAACCCGTGTCCAGTCCGTTTACCAGCTTTTTAGCCCAGCACTTTGACCAGATTAACGACTATCTGGCCACGTTCTTTGACGGACAGGCGACCTCTGCCGATATCGAGCGCTACCTGTATGCGCCGCTCTCGGCTTTTACGGCCAACGCCGGCAAGCGCCACCGCCCGCTTATCTGCATGCTCGCCGCAACCGCAGTGGGCGGTAGCTTTGAGAGCGCCCGCAGCGCCGCGGCAGCCATCGAGCATTTCCAGTCGGGCGCGCTGATCCACGACGACATCGCCGACAACGGACAGCTTCGTCGAGGCGAGCCCTGCATGCACCTTACCGAGGGCACGGGCCTTGCCATCAATTGCGGCGACCTGGCGCTCACCATGGTCACCAAGACGGTTCTCGACGACCCCACGCTGGAGTCCGACGTGAAGCTGCGCGTGCTCCACGAGCTTACCGAGATGATCGTCCGCACCATCGAGGGTCAAGCGCTCGACCTGGGTTGGGTCCGTGACGGGCGCTTTGATATCTCGGTTGATGACTACCTGGACATGGCGACGCACAAGACCGCGTTTTACAGCGGAGCCACGCCGCTTGCCGCCGGAGCCATTATCGGCGGCGGCAGCGATGAGCAAATCGAAGCGCTGCGCGCCTTTGGCCTACACACAGGCCTCGCCTTTCAGATTCAGGACGACCTGCTCAACCTTGTCGGCACTAAGGAAGCCGCCAACAAGGACTTCCGCACCGACATCACCGAGGGCAAGCGCACACTTGTCGCCGTACACGCCCTCTCTGATGAGCGCCACCACGACGAGGTCGAGGCGATTCTTTCCTCGGGCACCGATGATCCCACGCAGCTCGCACGCGCCGTGGAGATCTTCCAGGAGACCGGCTCTATCGATTACGCCCACACTTACGCGCTCGACCTGACCGCTAAGGCCAAAGCGGCCATCGAGAACGTTGAGCTTGATCCGCACGCACGCGAGCTGTTCCTCTCCATGGCAGATTTCTTTGTGGAGCGCCTTAACTAACGGGGGTTATAAAACCTGTCAGCAGCGTATTTAGGCACAACTTGCTACACTGTTGAGTGCATGTTTATGCATCCCTTTGCGTTGTCTATCCGACAGACGCTCAAATAGTACGAATGGTACGCCGAAAGGGGTTCGTTCATGGAACCTATTACAACGGGCATGCAAGGAGCAGCCGTCGAGGACGTGCAGTCTCGTCTCCTGCAGCTCGGCTACACGATTGATGCCGCCGAAGTCACCGACAAGTACTTTGGAGCCACCACTGAGCAGGCCGTCAGCACCTTCAGGCTCGACAGCGGCCTTGCTGCCGGTCATGCCGTCGATATCCCCTGTTGGAGCGCCCTTGTAGACGCTTCGTATAAGCTGGGCGACCGCACCCTCTATCTGCGCATGCCCAATTTCCATGGCGCCGATGTGCAGGCCCTGCAGCGCGCTCTCAACGTTTTGGGCTTTGCCTGTGGCGAAGACGACGGCTACTTTGGTCCGCATACCGAGGCCGCCCTGCAGCAGTTCCAGGAAAATGTCGGCCTGTTTGCCGACGGCATGGCCTTCCAGGACACCTACGCCTACATCAACCGCCTGCACCATGTGTGGGAGGGCAAGCCCTCGGTCACCGAAGCCGAGTCCCGCATCGGTTTTGCTCGCGCCGCCAACGTGCTCGAGCGCTTCCAGATTGCCGTTATCGGCGAGGACCCCATCGCGCGCAGTGTTGCGTCGCGCATGTGGAATATCGCCACGGCAACGACCGACAACAGCGGCATGATGCTCTGCGACTCCGAGGTCCCAACCGACGTTGACCTGGTGCTCGAAATCGCAAGCGACGAGCTGCCCGCCGACGCCGCACCGCGCGCCACGATTGCCCTCGCCGAGTGTCACAACCTGGCCCAGCGCATCCGCACTGCCAATGTCGCCGCGCAGCAGAAGCCGGCTCGCATTCGCATTGAGCTCACGGGCATGACGCGCTACAACGGCACTTTCACGGCCAGCGACGCGCAGACACTCGCCGTACGCCTGCTCGATGGCGTTTGCGATGCCCTCGCAGATTAGGTAAACTAAACGAGTTGCTTTTGGGCAACACCACACATTGGGACGTAGTTCAACGGTAGAACTCCGGTTTTTGGTGCCGGCTGTTGGGGGTTCGAATCCCTCCGTCCCAGCCATTAAAATTGAGCGCCCTGAGCCCATAACGGCCCAGGGCGCTTTCTTGTGGGCAAGCGGAGGGATTCGAACCCGCAAGGAATCTACCTATATAAGACAGACGCCCCAGGCCCATAACGACCAAGAGCGCCTTGCATCTAGAATTATCAGCCCTGTTCCGAAAAGCGAGCCGCATGCGACAACCAAGTAGCCGCAGGCCCC
>CAJLLB010000023.1 GCA_905207425.1 uncultured Collinsella sp. | reverse complement strand
CGCCGTGGTGGGAAACGTGATGACAAGCGCCGGGCGCTTCTCCCTCATGGCAACTCCAACCAATACGCTACGGGCGCACGACGCGCACGGCCTGCTCCATCTTCTCCACGATCACGTACATGTTGGTGACCTCGCCCACCGCGAGCTGGTCTTTAATGCCATAGTGGTCCAGGCAGGTGCCGCAGGTGAGAATCTCGACACCCTGCTCCGCCAGGCCCTTCAGGTCGTCGAGCACCGGCGAACCCTCGACGGTGAGCTTGGCACCGCCGTTGTAGAACAGCATGGTCGCGGGCAGTTCCTCCTGCTGCGTCACGGCAAAGATAAACGCCTTCATGAGCTTGTGGCCCAGCTCGTCGTCGCCACGGCCCATGCAGTCGGTGTAGACGGAAATGACGAGCTTGCCCTTGCCGGCGCTGGCATCACAGAAGGCAGCGCCATCCTGCTCGGGATCGGCCACGGCAACGGCGCCAGAGGTCGCCACGGTCACGTGCCACTCGGCGTCAGAAACCTTCTCGACCAAGGCCGTGCAGCCCTTCTCCTGCGCCATCTTGGAGATGTTCTTGACGGCGGTCTCGTTATCGACCGAGGTCACGACTGTGCCCTCGCCATCGAGCTGCTTCAGGGCTTTGAGCGTCTTGACGACGGGCAGCGGGCAGGCATCGCCCATGGCATTGACTTCAATTTTGGTAGACATAGTTTTTCCTTTCAAAAGGGACCGCCCAGAACAGTAGGCGGTCGCATAAACGGTTTTCCTTAATGCACAACGCGAACGGCAGGACCGCCCGGCACCGGCTCGCACACGCGGCCGATCGTAGCGGCAACGCGCCCCTCGGCATGTAAACGACGCGCAAGCTCATCCGCATCCGCCGCGGGCGCCGCAATAAGCAAACCGCCCGAAGTCTGCGGATCGTACAGCGCATCCAGCATGCCCGGCTCCAGGTCATCGTCGGCAGCTACACGCGGGCCAAAGAAGTCCTGGTTGCGGTAGGAGCCCGCGGGGATAATGCCCAGACGCGCCATGTCGAGCACCTGGTCAAAGAGCGGCACCGCCCCCGACGCGAGCTCGATTTGCACGCCCGAGCCCTCGGCCATCTCGCACGCATGCCCGATCAGACCAAAGCCCGTAATGTCGGTGCAGCCGTGAAGCTCAAGTCCCTCGGCCAGACGAATCGGAGCCTCGTTGAGGGTGCGCATCGAGTCAAACATGGCTGCGGCCTCGTCCTGCTCGATGAGCTCGCCCTTAATGGCCGTGGTGATAATGCCCGAGCCGATCGCCTTGGTCAGCAGCAGAACATCGCCCACGCGTGCGCCGCTGTTGGCGAGCATGCGGTCGAGCGCGACAAAACCACTCACGGACAGGCCGTACTTGGGCTCGTCGTCGTTGATGGTATGGCCGCCCGCGATGGAGCAACCCGCCTCGACGCACTTGTCGGCGCCGCCCGCCAGAATCTGGCCGGCGACCTCGATGCCCAGGCAGCTCGGGATGCACAGCAAGTTCATGGCATGGCTCGGCCGCCCGCCCATGGCGTAGATATCCGACAGCGAGTTGGCCGCGGCGATCTGGCCAAAGAGGAACGGGTCGTCGACCATCGGTGGGAAGAAGTCGATGGACTGCACGAGCCCCAGGTTCTCCCCTACGCGGAAGACGCTCGCATCGTCGGAGGTATCGAACCCTACGAGCAGGTTGTCGTTATGCACATTGGGTAAATCGCCCAGGACCTGGGCGAGGGCTCCGGGAGCCAACTTAGCGGCTCAACCGCTCGCGGCCGTCATGGACGTGAGCCTAATCTGATCGTCAGCCATCGATACCTCCTCTCATCGGTCAATCATTTTCTCCCAGTATACGCATGAATGCGAGCCTGCGGCGGATGCATTAATTGAGCGCCTGTGCGCGAATCGCCGCGCCAATCGCTCCGGCAAAGCGAGCCTGGGGCGAGGTGGTCACCGGCGACCCCAGCAGCTCGCCCAACCGCTCCACCACGAAGGCGTTCTCGCACAGGCCACCGGTCAGGTAGTACAGGGCGCCCGCGGCCTGCCCGGCCATGGTCGCCACGCGCGAGACCACGCTGTCGATCACGCCACGTGCAATGTTCTCGCGCGGCTCACCGCGACCGATCAGGCTGATGACCTCGCTTTCGGCAAACACCGTGCACATGCTGCTGATCTTGGTGGGCTCACCGGAACGCGCAAGGTCGGCCATCTGCTGTTGGGAAATACCCAGACGGTCGGCCATGATCTCCAAAAAGCGCCCCGTACCGGCAGCGCACTTGTCGTTCATGGCGAACTTGGCCACGCGGCCACTTTTAAGCTGAATGACCTTGGTGTCCTGGCCGCCCACGTCAATCACCGTGCCGTGATCGCCAAACAGGCGCACGGCACCGGTGCCGTGGCAGGTGATCTCGGTCACGACCTTGTGCGCATAGGGCACGGCGACACGGCCGTAGCCGGTCGCGATCACGCGCACGTCGTCGGCAGCCACGTCATAGTCGGCTGAAGCGAGCTCGCCGCGCAAGCGCTCGGCCGCATCGACCGACGAATACCCCGTCGGCATGACGCAGGTCCACGCAATGGCGCCGTCCGTCTCCACCACTGCAGCCTTCGCGGCCGTCGAGCCTATGTCGATACCAATGCCAACCACGGCATCCTCCTTCTATGCGGCAAAGCAACTATCCCTTTGCCGCATTTGTCCTACAGGGTTTCGATGAAGGCGGCGATGCGCGTCTCGATCTGGCCCATGTCACCGTTGCTGTAGTCGGTCTCGATCTTCATATACGGAATACCCGCACCCTCGACGGCCTCCTGCATGCGCGCGCTCTCAACGTTGAAGGTGTGGCAGGCCTGTAGCACGCTCTCTACCACGCCATCGACATGGTACTTCTCGCACATGGCCAGCGTGTTCTCCATGCGGCCGTCGTTAGGCGTCATGACCGAGCAGTTGATATCCAGGTAGCGGTCGGCGATGGCGCGCAGAATGTCGGGCGCGTCCGGGTCGATCATCATAGCCGCCGTGCGCTCACCCGAGCAGTCGTCCATGCACACGACCACGCCGCCGTTGGACTCGATGGTGCGGCCGATCTTGTTAATCACACCGCCCACCGGGCAACCGGTGATCAGAATGCGCTTGGCGTCCGCCGCAACCGGGCGCTCGCCCGCGTCGTAGGCCTCGCGCAGCTTGGCGACCTTTTGCTCCAGCTGCTGCGTATAGGCCTCGATATCAAAGCTGAACGTACCGGCAAACATAGTGCTCATCAGGTCGATGCCGCTCATGGCCGCCGGCTGGTTGGCCTGCAGCGCAAACATCTTGAGCTGAGCCGCACGCAAGCGGTTGCGACGACGGACGGCAGCACGCAGGTCATCGTCGGTAATCGTGATGCCGTAGAAGCCCTCGAGCTCCTCCTTGAGCAGGCGGCACTCCTCGTACCAGCCTTCACGCTCGTAGGCGCGATCGCGACCCTGCGGAAGATGCAGAATGTGCGTGCGCTTGAGCTCGTTGAGTAGCTCGTACATCTTCTTCTTGCCGTCGCAGGTGGTCTCGCCGATGATCATGTCGCTAAAGTACGTAAACGGGCACTTTTGCGAATAGGCAAAACCATACGTAGACTTGATGAGCGGGCACAGGTTTGCCGGCAGCACCTTCTCGGCCTCGGGAATCACCTCGTCGGACGTGCCGCACAGCGCCACGCTCGCAGCCCCCGCGGCATCGATAATCTCGAGCGGCGTGTAGCTGCACAGAAAACCGACCAGGCGATTACCCGCCTGCTTATAATCCTTGACGCGAATAAACGCCGCCTTGCGTTGCTCGTTGAACTCCTCAAACGTGGACGGCAACGGCTGCTCAATATTTTCCGACATATAACTCCTTAACAAACCTTTTAACCAACCAAGGAAACGGCTTTCCCAGGTGCCCGAGGTTGCCGTGAAAGAGGAGCGCCGCGTACTTTGGTATGCAAGCGATGGTTTGAACGGCAAGATCGGGTGCCTGGGGAAGCCGCTGGACCGGATAGCCCTAAATGGTTTCCAAGAAAGCCTCAATCCTGGTTTGCAGTTGGCCTGCATCCTCGCCGGCGTAGTCGGTCGTGATGTGCATAAACGGAATGCCGGCCTCCTCGGCGGCCTTCTCCACGGCAAACGACTCCATCTCGTAGAGCGTGCAGAACTGCAAGGCCACGTCGACGATACCGTCGGCATGCAGGTCCTTGGCCATCTGGACAATGTCCTTCATACGCTGATTGTTGGGCGTAAAGACGGCGCAGTTGATCTTAAAGTGGCGCTCGGCGATGGCGTCGAGCATCTCGTCGACCGTCTCGCCGGACTCGTCGACCAGGTCCTTGTAGTAGCGCGAGCCCGTGCAGGACTCCTCGCCTACCACAACGCCGCCGGCCTTCTCGATAAGGTTGAACAGCTTCCAGTTGGGCACGGCCATGGGCGTACCGGTGTACAGGATGCGCTTGGTCCCCTTGGGTGCCACGCCCTCGCCGGCCTCGACACGCTGCTCGCACTCAGGCGCCATATCGTTGATGGCTCCGGTCAGACGCGGTGTGTCGTCCATAAAGGCGGCCTGAACGGTCAGCAGGCTGTCGAGACCGCTGATGGGCGCAGGGTCGGCAGCGCGGGTCGCAGCGAGGCGCTGCAGGGCGCGGCGCTTCTCATTGACGGCGTGGATGGCAGCCTTCAGGCCCTCGGGCGTAATCTTGACGCCGCACTCGTCCTCGATCTTGGCGGCGAGCTTCTTGACCTCGGCCTTCCAGGTCACGAGCGTCGACTCGTCGTGCACGTTGGGAATATCCATGACGTACATGTTCTTTTGCGTGGCAAAGAACTCGTAGGCTTTCTTCTTACCGTCGCAGGTGTTCTCGCCTACCACCAGGTCACTCGACTCAATGTAGGGGCAGACCTCGCCCAGCTTAAAGCCGGCAAAGCTCTTGATGAGCGGGCAGGTGTTGCGCGGCAGGTGCTCCTCGACCTTATCGGTTGCCCAATCGGCACCCGAGCACAGGCCCACGGGAATGCCGTCACAGGCAAGCACGATCTCCTCGGGCACGTACACGCAGAACGAGCCGACGATCTTGGTGGCCTCGCCGGCCTCCTTCTTGTCGAGCATCTCCTTAATACGGCCGCTATGGATGTTGGTGGCCACAAAGTCCAGGTAGGACGTGGACTTGGGGCGATTGTGCTGCATCAGAAACATATCGCCGTACATCTGACCCACGGCGCCCAGAAGCATGTCGTGGTCGGCAAGATTCATGCCGAGGCTCTCCCACATCGGATGGAAATCGAATTCTTCAGCCATGACGGTTCCCCTCTCGAACCAAAATTGAATAGCTACGGTATTGCTGCACGGTGGGTGGCGAAAACCCAGCCGCGCCTAAACCCGGAATTTTAGGGAACCTGCTTTGCGGTCGATTATTTAATTGTTCGTCGTCTCTCCCGGAGCCGTGAACATACCTGCTCATATGCGACTCCGAGCTATATATAGGGCACGCGCGGCAACGCGGCGAATGTATGTCGTCTGCGGCATGTGCGCACCCTCCTTTACAAGTTAAGGTCAACTATATCAACGGTCATCGTCCAGACGAACACCGTTGACATTCGTACGACAGCGTCGTGCGTCGTCGTTTAATAAAAAATTATCTTGATTGGTAAGAGTTTGTCGTCCCTCATTCGGCGAGCGGCAAGACAAAGCCGCCGAGGCTTATATCCCCGACGGCATTACCCGGCGCTATCGACAAACCAAATGGATCCTGCTGGCATCAAAATGCATGCGCAGCGTCTCGCCTGCTTGCGGCAGCGCGTCGACAGGCATGCCCACCTTGTTGACCTTCCACTGCAGACGCGTGGGCGCATCGACGCGCGGCACGTCCAGCAACACCAGCCGCTCAAAGCGCGAATCACTCACGCGGGCCACGTGCAAGTCATAGCTGTTGCGGCCCCGCTCAGCGCGATTGTCAACATGGAAGTAGCTTGCGCGAATGCCCAGGTATGCCACGTCATCGGGAACCTCGCGGCCCACGTTGAAGGTCATGCCCCAGTCGAGGGCCTCAACTTCTTCGTCGCCGATCTTGCGCGCCCGGCTTGTGTTCTTGCAGCCCGTCAGGGCCGCCAGCGTCTGCGGGCGGCGAACCACGTCCTCGACGGAGCCGATCTCCTCCACATGCCCGTCGTGCATCACGCAGATTCGCTGGCACAGGCGGCACGCTTCGTCGATGTCGTGGCTCACGTAGAGTACGGTGCGGTTGCACACATCGAACAGGTCGAGCATGTTCTGCTCGAGGGCGCTCTTAAGATAGGAATCGAGTGCGCTCATGGGCTCGTCGAACATAAAAATGCCCGGATGCGTCGCCACCATGCGGGCAAGCGCCACGCGCTGCTGCTGCCCGCCCGAGAGTCGTGCGGGATAGCGGTCGGCAAAATCGGCCAGACCGAAAATGCTCAGATAGCGCTCGGCGAGCTTTTTGCGCGCGGCGGCGTCACCCGCGTCCTTTACACCGGCGCATACGTTATCGGCCACTGTCATGTTAGGAAACAGCTGATAGTTTTGGAACAGCAGAGCGCATTTGCGCGCCTGGGGCGACAGGTTGATGCCCGCCGCCGAGTCAAAAAAGGTCACGCCGTTGACGACAATCTTGCCCTCGTCGGGCGTCTCCACACCGGCGATGCAGCGCAGCGTACAGCTCTTGCCGCAACCCGAGGCGCCCAGCAGGGCCACGCGCTCCTCGCCGGCCTCAAGCTGCATGTCGAGCACAAACCCGGGATAACGTTTCTTAATATCCAAAACGAGCGACATAGCTTATCGACCTCCCCGCGGCGCCGCATCATCACGCATGAGCTCGGCCAGCGCCTCGCGATCGATACGCAGCGCATCGCCGCCGACTGGGTCGAGCGAATCGCCCTGTCCGGCGAGACCTTTGGCCTGTTTGCGCTCCGCACGGGAAAGGCCACGTTCGCGATACTTTTGCGAATGCGCCGTGTACATATTGATGAACAGAATGACCAGGAAGCTGAACGCGATTACGACCACGACCCAAAAGAGGGCCACCGACGTATTGCCGCCCATCCACTCAAAGTAAATCGCAATGGGAATGGTCTGCGTAATACCGGCGTAGTTGCCCGCAAAGAACAGGGTGCAGCCAAACTCGCCCATCGCGCGGGCAAAGGCGAGCACCGTGCCGGCGGCAATCGAGGGCCAGCCAAGCGGCATCATGAGCTTGGCAAAGATGCGACGCTCGGACCATCCCAGGGTTCGCGCGGCGTCGAGCATCTGCGCGTCAAGACTCTCGAAGGCTCCGAGCGCCGTGCGGTAAACCAGCGGAAACGACACGACGACGGCCGAAATGACCGCCGCGGGCCACGTAAAGACGATCGAGATGCCGTGCGCGATAAGCCACTGGCCCACCCCGGTCGATCGACCAAATAGCATAAGCAGCAAAAAGCCGCAGACCGTGGGTGGCAGCACCATAGGAATCGTAAAGACCGAATCGAGCAGGCCCTTGATGCGACTCGAGGTACCCATAGTCTTCCACGCGGCGAACAGGCCCAGCGCAAAGGAGATCAGCAGGGCAAGGCCGCTCGTTTTGATAGAAACCCAAAACGGACGGTAGTCGATGCCGCCAAAAAACGTCTGGGCGCACTCCGCCAGCGAAGGTGGCTCCGTCGTCGAGACGCTCGCATACGGCACTAAGGCGGCGTTGTCGCTCCACAGGGCTCCGCCACCCAGATCAAGCTCGGCGTTCGCGGCCTCGGCGGCATTCACCACCGTGTAGCAATCGGCGTCTTCGCCCTTCACCTTAAACTGATAGCGATAATCGCCCTGCACAAGTTCGTTGTCCGAGGTAAACACCCACTCAAGCCTGGAGTCCTCCAGCAGCGCTCCGCCCATGGAGTGAGACTTATCGAGCCCCGTGAGCATCTTCTTAAGCGCCTTTTGGTCAGAGGCGTTTGTAATGTCGAGCCCCGCGTCCTTAGCGGCGTGTGCATCAACCCACACCACGATGTTCGAAGGCGTCGTCACCGTCACAAGCGTCGTCTTTTTGTAGATGGGAAATCGATAGCCCTCGGGCTGACCTACAAACGAGCGTGCCGTGCCCTTGGCATTGCGCTCAAACGCGTTGAGGCCAAACTCGACGCCATCGATAAGCGCGGAGTCCTCGGTCGCCTGGCACCCATCGGCGGTGGTAAAGAGAGCCTCGGCACAGGCAGCCCCAGGCAGCGAGGTAAACGCAAAGAGAACCGCTGCCAGCGCGGCGAGCAGGCGAATCGTTTTCCTTGACACGGGCGACTCCTCAAACACAGGGCAACGGCGCGCAGGCACGCCGGTTCAATCAAAAAGGACAGGCGATCGCAAGAACGCCCGCCCTCAAGAATATCGTTATACAGTGCCCTTTCGCACTACTCGGAAAGCTCAAAGCCGTACTTGGCCCAAATCTTCTGGGCTTTCTTGTTGGTCAGGCAGAAGTCGATGAACGCCTTGGCCTCGTCGGCATGCTCGGAGCTATCGGCGACAGCGCCGGGATACACGATGGGCTTGTGCGAGTCCTCGGGGCACACGAAGGCCTCCTCGATGCCGTCGTAGCGGAAGATATCGGAGCTGTAGACAAAACCCGCCACGCAGTCGCCTGTAGAGACGTAAGACGCAGCGGTGCCGACCTTGTCGGCCAGGGCTACCTTGTCGGCGAGCTCGGGCGCGTACTCGCCGTCGTCGCCCTCGGTACCGGTATAGAGGCCCACGGAAGCCAGCGCCTGGTTGGCGTACTTGCCGGCGGGGACGGTCTTGGCGTCGCCGATGGCAATCTTACCGTCCAGATTCGCGACGTCGGCGATGGCCTCGACCTTAGTATCGGAGCCCTCGGCGCGAATGATCACGAGATCGTTGACGAACATGTCCTCGCGGGTGTCGGTGTCGACGAGCTCGGCGGTCTCAGCGTCATCCATGGTGCCCTTGGAAGCGGTGATGAGCACGTCGACCGTGGCGCCGGCCTTCATCTGCTCGACGAGGTCGCCGGAGGCCTTAAACTGCGTGTCGGCAAAGGTGGTGCCGGTTTGGTCGGTGTAGAGCTCCTGAACCTCGGGCAGGGCCTTCTCGAGGGAGTTAGCGGCAAAGACCTGCAGCTCGACGGTTTCCTTCTTGGAAGAGGCCTTGGCGGAGCCGACATCGGATCCGGCCGGCTCGGACGTCAGCCGGCAAGACCAAGGCCGGCAGCGGCGACAGCAGAAAGCGAAACGAATCCGCGGCGAGAAACCATATCGAACATGTTCAACCCTTTCGAACGCTATGCCCGGGCACCCCGCCTCGGGCTTTAATCTGCAATCAGATTATACTTCTGCGCGAATAATGATAGTGAGATATTATTCTCGTCAGAGAATATAGTTTCAAGTTACCGTGCACCTCGGCGTCGATTCGGCGGAAAACAAAGGCGGAGCAGCCGTTCAGGTCGCCCCGCCGCAGGTAAACCGCTTAGTTGGTATGTCCGCCGCCCGCCGTCATCTGAGCCGCATGCTCCAGCTGATCTGTTATGGCCTCCCAGCTTTCGCGGGCGGCCTTCGTAGAACCGGGAAAGTTTACGACAAGTGTATGACCTCGTTGCATGCAAATAGCGCGCGAGAGCATGGCGCGGCGCGTCTTGGTCATGGAGTAGGCACGAATTGCCTCGGCAATACCCGGCACATCGCGGTCGCAGACGGAACGCGTCGCCTCGGGCGTTACATCGCGCATCGAAAGCCCCGTGCCGCCGCAGGTGAGCACGACATTGGCGTGGCACTCATCGGCGGCTTCCCTAATGGCATCACCGATCTCGCTGACGTCGTCGCGCACGACCACATGTGAGGCGACCGTCCAGCCCTGTGCCTCGATAAGTTCCTCGAGTGCGGCTCCGGCCTCATCCTGCAAAAGATCGCGTGTGTCCGAGCACGTCACGATCGATATCTTCAGCTCCATAGCATTCCCCCTACAACACGGCGCCCTCGGGCAGGTCGACGCGAACAACGTCCACGGCATCTCCCGCCTTGAGCTCGCACGGTCCTTCGTCAATACGCAGCAGGCAGTTCGCACGCTGCATAGTTCCAAGCAGCGCCGAATTCTGTGTCTTAGCCTCGGTCGCCAACAACTCACCGGTCTCGGGGTCGCGCAAAACCGTGGCGCGATCGAAGAAGCGGCGATGCTGTCGCTTTTTCACGCCGTGCGTGAGCGTCGCCTGCTGCACGGGACGCGCAACCTCGGCAAAACCGCGCATCTTGCGAATCGCCGGACGGGCAAGCATCTCAAAGCCCACATACGCCGCGGCCGGGTTGCCCGAAAGCCCCAGGTAGGGCTTACCCCCGAGCAAGCCAAACGTGATGGCCTTGCCCGGACGCATCGAGATGCGGTCAAACAGCACCTCGCCCTCACGCCGGACGAGCGCCGTCACATAGTCGTAATCGCCCGCCGAGGCGCCACCGCTCGTAATGACAAAGTCGCACTCCTGCACGGCACGATGCACCAGCTCGGCGATCGCTTGCTCATCATCGGGCGCAATGCCGTAGAACACGGGCTCCGCGCCGGCATCGAGTGCTTCGGCCATCAACGCCGACGAGTTGGAATCGCGAATCTGCCCGCGCGCCGGCAGCTCACCCGGCGCGACCAGCTCCGTGCCCAGCGAGATAATGCCCACGCGCGGAGCGGCATGCACCTTCACGTTCGCATACCCGGCGCTCGCCAGCAGGCCGGCGCCCGCCGGAGCCACAACCTCGCCGGCGCGCATCACGACGTCGCCGGCATGAGCTTCCTCAGCAGCCGAGCGAACGTTCTCCCCCACCTTGGCCGGCGCCGAGAACCTCACACGCGAGCCCTCGTTGCCGTCACCGTCGAGCACATCAACGATCTCATACTTCACCACGGCATCGGCACCTTCGGGTACCGGCGCGCCCGTCATGATGCGGACCGTCTCGCCCGCGCCGATTGCGCCCTCAAACACATGGCCCGCGGCCTCGTGTCCGATAACGTCGAGCGTCACCGGCGCCTCGCCAGATGCCTGCGCCAAGTCCGCCGAGCGCACGGCATATCCGTCCATAGCGCTGTTGGCAAACGGCGAGATGTCGATATCGGCCACCGCGTCCTCGGCCAAGGGAAAACCAGCCGCCTGCCACACGGGAATCTCGATGAGATCCGTCGGAGCAACGTGCGACAAAACAATCGACTGCGCATCCTCCAACGGTATGAGTTTCTCTGCCATATGCACCTCTTAATGCCACGGCGCACAACAGGGGCGCCAATTCTTTATGCTTGTCTCAGTATAATCCCCCGACGCACGACCGCGACTCGGCCTGTACCCGCAAATACACCTGTCGGTTGCAGGCCGCGAAACAGAATGGAAACCAACCCACCGGCTCGTCGCGTTTACCGCGTTTTATAATTGCTTGCGTTGCAACCTAAAAGAGGAACGTATGGCTCATAACGACAAACCCGAAAGCGCAAACAAAGCGCAGGATCATTTCCAGCCGCTCGACGACGGCGGTTTTTTCTCCCTTAATGACGTCATCACGGCAGGCAGGCATCAACTTACCCGCTCCGAGCATCTCTTGGCTGCCGACACGCGCCGCAACGCCCGCAACCTACTAGCGAGCACTAAGTTGCTCGTACTCGTCGTCACCGTCTCGCTCGCCATGGGCGTTGCCGCTTGGGCGTTTTTGGCCTCATTAAATATCGCGACCGACTATCGCGAGCACCATGCGTGGATTTACGCGCTGCTTCCCGTTGTGGGCGTTACCACCGCATGGGTGTACAAAAACCACGGTCTCGCCGCCAAGCGTGGCAACAACCTGGTCATCGACTCCGCTCTGGGCACACGCCTCATCCATATGCGCATGGCCATCCTCACCTTCGTCTGCTCCACGCTCACGCACCTCACCGGCGGCTCGGCCGGTCGCGAGGGAGCTGCGGTGCAGATTGGCGGCACCATCGCCAGCAACATCTCGAGCCTCGCCCACCTCAAAAAGCATGACCACCACGACCTCATGCTCGCCGGCATCTCGTCGGCCTTTGGCGCCGTGTTCGGCTCGCCCCTTGCCGGGGCTTTCTTTGGCATGGAGATGTGCTTCATCGGCAAGATCGACTACACCGCGGGCATCTACTGCCTGGTCGCTTCGTTTACCGGCTACTTTACGTCGCTTGCCTTGGGAACCGAGTACGAGGCGAATGTTATCGCCAGCGTTCCCAACATGACACCACGGACGGTTGTCATCGTTGTTATCAGTGCCATTATCTTCGGTCTGACGGCACGCCTCTTTGCCTGGTCAGTTCGAACCGTCAAGAGCCTGTACGGTCGCTTTATCACCAATTACCTCGTTCGCGCACTCATAGGCGCACTCGTGGTTTTGGCCGCCTATGCCCTCCTCGACGCCTGGGACTACGCCGGCCTTTCCACGTGGCTTTCCGGCGCCGGATTTGCCGGCAACACCACCCTGGCGGACGCAGTCATCAAGTTGGTCGTCACAGCGCTCACCTTGGGCGCTGGCTTCCAAGGCGGCGAGGTCACGCCCCTGTTTGGCATCGGTGCGGCACTCGGTGGCTGGATAGGTTGCCTTACCGGGCTCGACCCCAGTTTTCTGGCGGCTCTCGGCATGCTCGGCGTGTTCTGCGCCGGCCTCAACGTGCCCATCACCACCTGCATGATGGCCATCGACCTGTTCCACGGCACGGCCGCCGGGTTCTTTGTCATCGTGGCCTTTATCAGCTACCTAACCGGCGGACACCGCGGCGTGTACCCCGCGCAGCGCATCATCTCACCCAAGCGCCGTTCGCTTATTGTGGATGAGGGCGGTACGGTAGCGGATGCCATCGAGCGCCACAACGACCTGATAGAGTAGACGTTAGTATTCGCCGTGCAGCCACAATCGGGGGCAATTCGACCTGAGCGCGACCGCACCGTCGCGTCATACGCCGGGAGTCGCCCCATGCATGCAACTGATTTTGCCCGCACGCTCATCATCGCCAACCCAGCCGCCCAGTCGGGTGCGGCGCGCGAAGTTGCCGAGCGCCTGCAACGCTTTTTGGATATGACCGCGCGCGCATCCCAGTTTGACCTGGTGCTGACCGAGCGCATGGGACACGCCAAGGAGCTGGCCGCACAGGCTCAGGGCTATCGCACCGTTATCGCCCTTGGCGGCGACGGCGTGATTCACGAGGTCGTCAACGGGCTTATGACGCAAGAGGAGGGCGAGCGCCCCGCCCTTGCCGTCCTGCCCGTGGGCTCCGGCAACGATTTTGCCCAAACGCTCGGCATCGACGATTTCTCCGGCAAGGATTTTGGCGCGCTGCTCACCTGCGAGCTGCAGCGTCAGGACATCGGGCGCATTCGCTCGTGGAGCCCTGCGAGCGGCAGCGGCGAGGCTACCGTTGAGTACTACGACCAGACACTTTCGGTCGGCATCGATGCCGCCATCGGCCTGGGCACCACCAAGCTGCGCAAAAAGACGGGCTTGACGGGCGCTCCGCTCTACACTCTCTCGGGACTTGAGCAGTTTGGCCTACGCTATCGCAACTACCCCATGACCATCAGCTTTGATGGCGCGCCCGCCGAGCGCGTGCGGGCGATTATCATGGCCATCCAGCTGGGACCCACCTATGGTTCGGGCTATCGCATCTGTCCCAACGCCGACCCGTGCGACGGCATACTCGACGTCTGCTACGCCTGCGGCCCCGTTCCGCGCGCGGTCGCGCTTCCCATGTTCCTTTCGGCCAAAGATGGCCACCATACCAAGCTGCCACCGGTTCGCATGCGCCGCTGTCGCCATGCCGAGCTTACCTTTGAGGAGCCCGACTACCCCATTCAGGCCGACGGCGAGCCCGTTGTCGCCTCGCGCATCGAGGTCGACATCCTCGCCGGCGCCCTCCACGTCTGGCACCCCACCCGCTAACCCCACCTAAGTTGCGGTGAAATAGGGACTGTTTATGCAGCAAAAGCCGCAAAACAGTCCCTATTTCACCGCAACGTATTGAGAAGATCATTCGTCGCTGCCCAGTTTGCGACGGTTGGCCTTTTTGATAGCGTTGAAGTGCTTGTCGTTGAGCCTGCGCTGGCGCGATCGCTGAGGCACCTTGGTCTTTACGCGTCGGCGCGGTGGACGCCCGCGACGCTCAAGCTCTGCCCTCAGCTTACGCAGACAGCAGCTGCGATTCTGAAACTGACTGCGGCTCTCACGCGCCGTCACGACAATCCCCGTGGGCCCATGCTTCATGCGCACCGCCGAGTCCGTCGTGTTCACGCCCTGTCCGCCCGGACCCGTCGCGCGAAACACCTGCACCTCGCAATCGCGTGCCAGCTCCTCGACCGACATCTCGGCATAGCGCGCATACTCGCGCCATCCCATCTTGTTCTCATCCATATCAATACCTCCCCTCATACAAAAAATGTGACAAAGGGACAGTCCCTTTGTCACATCGCATACCAATCGCTTGTGCTGCGCGCCTAGGCGAACGTGATCTCGCCGTTCTCGCAGTCCATTTCGGCGATACGGGCCAAGCTCTCAACGCGGAAGCCGCGCTCGCGGAGCTTATCGCCGCCGCCCTGGAAGCCCTTCTCCACCGCAATACCGATGCCGGCAACCTCGGCGCCCGCAGCCTCGCAGATCTTAATAAGGCCCTCAAGCGCGCAGCCGTTGGCCAGGAAGTCGTCGATAATCAGGACCTTATCGCCCTCGGACAGGAAACGCTTACCCACGATAACCGGGTACTCCTTCTGCTTGGTAAAGGAATAGATGGTCGTGGCATACTGCTCGCCGTCAAGGTTGATGGACTGGGCCTTCTTGGCAAAGACCACCGGCACGCCGCCAAAATGCTGAGCCGCGATGCAGGCCATACCAATGCCCGAAGCCTCGATCGTCAGGATCTTGTTGATCTCGACACCCCCGAACAGACGGGCCCACTCGGCACCCATGTGGTCGAACAGCTCAACGTCGCACTGGTGGTTGAGGAAGGCATCAACCTTAAGGACGTTACCGGCCTTTACGATGCCGTCATGGCGAATACGATCCTCAAGCTCCTGCATGGCGCAACCCCTTCTCGCGGCAACGATACCGCGCGATTAATAAACGTTGTTCGATAGTCTACCACGGACCGACCCCCGCCCGCCCCACAAGCCACATCGCACCATAAAGCTGCAAGACCAGTAGATAGGCCCGATTCGTGGCAGACAGCCTCCCAACACGCTAATGCCGGGTGCGCGTCCTCACCAAACGTACCAATGTGAGCGCAAAGCCCACGGTAGCAACGGCCATCAGCACGTAGAATACCAAACGGAAGCCAAAGAGGAACACGTCCGGACGACCCGCCACATAGCTCGTGACCGTCTTGCCCATCGCCGCGCTCGTCTGTCCATACAGGATGCGCGACGCCGCCGTAATACCCAGCGCTATGCCCGCATAGCGCGCCAAGCTGCTCAAGCTGCCCGCAAAGCCAAGCGCCTCACGCGGAGCCGAACCCATATACAGCGAATTATTGGGACTCTGGAAGATCGACGTGCCGCACGACATAAACGCGACGCAGCACACAATCATCAAGATGGAAGAGTGCTCGTCAAGCGTGCTCACCGCAAAGAGACCGCACACGTACACGCCCAGGCCAACGGCCGTGGGCGCTTCACAACCAACACGGTCGGACACCGAGCCCGAAAGCGGGCCCACAAAGGCATTCACGACCGGCATCGCCAAAAACAACAGGCCGGAGATATCGGAGCTAAAGCCGTGGGCATCCTGAAAGTAGAACGGCAGCACAAACTCGGAGGCACCGATACCCACGAACACGATAAGCATGCAAGCCAGGTTAATCGTGAAAGCCGAGCTCGCAAAGCAGCGACGCGCCGCCTCTGTCAACGGCATAGGGCGTTCGCCAGCCTCCGGCTTCACATGCGGCAGCGTATAGAGTCCCACGATAAACGAGATTACGCCAATGGGCAGATTGATAAGGAAGATGCTCTCCCAGGGAAAGCTCGCCACCAGCACGCCGCCGAGCACGGGGCCGCACATCATGCCAAGAGCCACAAAGGTCGCCAGAATGCCCATGGCACGGCCGCGCTCACGCGCCGGAAACGACTCGGTGATGATGCCCATATTGTTGGCCATCGCGGCGGCACAGCCAATGCCCTGCACGGAACGCGCCAAGATAAGCACCTCGAGCGAAGCCGAAAGCCCGCAAAGCAACGAGCCACCCGTAAAGACGATTACACCAAGCTGGAACACATTCACCTTGCCGCGCACATCGCCCAAGCGGCCAAACGGCAGCATGGCGACGCACGTCGCGAGCAGATACACCGAGCTCACGAGCTGAATGCGGTCGAGACCCACCCCCAGCTCCTTTTGCATCACTGGGAGCGCCACCGTCACGATGCTCGCATCCAGACACGCCATAAAGGTCATGACGAGCACGGTGAACAGAATCGCCCATTTATTCTTACCGTGGGTGTCGCCCTCTAGGGCAATGTGTTCGCGGCGCAGCTGCTCGGCAGTTTTCTCCATGTATATCCTTTCTATCGTGCAACGCAAAAACGGGACCCCAATCGCCTACAAACGGACACGATCGGGGTCCCGCCTACGGAATCGGAACTATGAGGACGTCGTCAGCCGAAAAGCCGTCCCACGCCTCGCACGCACGCTAGCCTAGCACTGCTCGAGTGCCTGCTCAAGGTCGGCAATCAAATCGGCCGTATCCTCAAGGCCGCACGACAGGCGCACCATATCGGCGGAGATGCCGCAGGCGATGAGCTCCTCGTCGTTCATCTGGCGATGGGTGGCGTTTGCCGGGTGCAGGCAGCAGGTGCGGGCATCGGCCACGTGCGTGGCAATCTGGGCGAGCTTAAGACTCTTCATAAAGGTCTCGGCCGCCGCACGACCACCGGTAAAGCCAAAGCTCACGACGCCGCAGGTACCGTTGGGCATGTACTTCTGAGCCATGTCGTAGTACTTGTCGCCCTCTAGGCCCGGATAGCTCACGAAGCGCACTTTGGGGTGGCCCTGCAGGAACTTGGCGACCGCCAGACCGTTCTCGCAATGGCGCGGCATACGCACGTGCAGGCTCTCGAGCGAGCTGTTCAGGAAGAACGCCACCTGCGGGTTCTGCATGGGGCCGAGGTCGCGCATGAGCTGCGCGGTAGCCTTGGTAATAAAGGCGCCCTCGCGGCCGAACTTCTCGGCATAGGTCACGCCGTGGTAGCTCTCGTCGGGCGTGGTGAGACCCGGGAACTTGTCCGCATGGGCCATCCAGTCAAACTGACCGTGATCAACGATCACGCCGCCCAGGTAGGCCGCGTGACCATCCATGTACTTGGTGGTGGAATGCGTGACGATGTCGGCGCCCCACTCAAAGGGACGGCACATCACGGGCGTCGGGAAGGTGTTGTCGACCATCAGCGGCACGCCGTGGTCGTGCGCGGCCTTGGCAAAGCGCTCAATATCGAGCACGGCAAGCGCGGGGTTAGCGATGGTCTCGCCAAAGACGAGCTTGGTGTTGGGCTGGAAAGCGGCCTCCAGCTCCTCATCGGTGCAGTCGGGTGCGACGAACGTGCAGGTCAGGCCCATGCGGCCCATAGTGTGAGCCAGCAGGTTGTAGGTGCCGCCGTAGATGGCAGAGCACGCAACCACGTGATCACCGGCACCGGCGACGTTAAAGATGGCGAGGAAGTTCGCAGCCATGCCCGAGCTCGTGAGCATCGCAGCGGTGCCGCCCTCCATCTCGCAGATCTTGGCAGCAACCAGATCGCACGTGGGGTTCTGCAGGCGGCTGTAGAAGTAACCGGACTCCTCCAGGTCAAACAGCTTGCCCATATGCTCGGACGTATCATACTTCCACGTGGTGGACTGGTAGATAGGCACCTGGCGCGGCTCCGCGTCACCCGGGCGGTAGCCGCCCTGAACACATGTGGTACCGATAGTCTGCTCGCTCATATCTTGCTCCCTTGCCTGGGTTTTAGTTTTATTCGGTTCACGATACCGCTACCCTGCACCCCTCTCAACCCATCCCAAAGGTAGGTTATGGGACTAATTAATCAAGGGTTTTATCTCAAGCCTTGGGCATTTGCTCGATAGATAAAAATGAGGCATACATGAAGCTCTCGATGATTACATGCACCGTCACGGGTACCATAGGCGAGTACACCGTAACCAAGGAGACAACGATGAAGCAAATCGATACGGCCCAGCTCGACATCAACGCCTGTCAGGCTCAGGCTGCCGAATACCACGCCCGCGGCTTTAACTGCGCCCAGGCCGTCGCCTGCACCCTCGCGCCTGCCGTCGGACTCGACCCCCAGATCGCCTTTACCCTCACCGAGGGCTTTGGTGCCGGCATGGGCGGCATGACCGAAACCTGCGGCGCCATCTCGGGCGCCGTGGCCATCATGGGCTTCGTGATGAGCGACGGCATGGAAAACCCCAAGACCAAGGGCCAGACCTACAAGCTGTCGCGCGAAATCGCCAAGCGTTTTGGCGAGAAGAACACGACGACCGTCTGCGGCACGCTCAAGGGCATCGGATCGGACAAGGGTCCGCTTCGCAGCTGCCCCGGCTGCATCGACGATGCCGTCGAAATCGCCTGTGATGTACTAAAGCAGCTCGCCGAGTAAACGGCAGCACAGAAAAACGACGGCCGGCGCGCTTGGGATCC
>CAJLLB010000022.1 GCA_905207425.1 uncultured Collinsella sp. | reverse complement strand
CACTTCGGGCGTGGTGTAGTAATGGGCCAGTATGACGGCGCGCTTGCGGCGCTTGAGTTCGTCGATGCCGGTACCGGTCTGGGAGCTTGTGATGATCACGTTCTCGGCCGGGACGTTGAGCTGCTTTTTGATGGCTGCTGCTTGGCGGGCCTGCTGGGTGCGGCTGAGTTTGTCGGCCTTGGTGAGGCAGACGATAAAGTTGAACTCGTTGCCCTGTAGGTAGTCGATCATGTCGTGGTCGAGCTTGCTGGGGTCGTGACGAATGTCCACCAACGAGACGACCAAGTTAAAGCTGCGCTCGGAGTCGAAAAAGTCGCCGATAAGCTCGGCCCAGCGGTCGCGCTCGGCCTTGGAGCGACGGGCGAAACCGTAACCCGGCAGGTCCACGAAATGCACGTCATCGGCCTCAAAGAAGTTGATGTTGCTCGTCTTGCCCGGCGTACTGGAAACCTTGACCAGGTTCTTGCGGCCAAAGAGCTTGTTCATGATGGACGACTTGCCCACGTTGGAGCGGCCGACAAAGCTCACCTCGGGGCAGGTGGACTCGGGGATCTGCGAAACCTTGCCGTAGCTGGCGACGAACTTGGCAAGCTGATAGTTAATGGAATCGGCCATGGACACTCCTTGGTCGTAGGTTCTTACAAATAGACGCGCTATTGCGCAGCGGCAATGCGGCGGACGATATCGAGCGTGATGTCACTTGCGACACGCGCGTACTCGAACAGATCGAACTCGCGCTCGCAAATTGCATCGTACGCCTCGTCACAATTATCGCTGATAGCGCGCAACACCAGGCAATCGACACCATTTTTGGTTGCGACATGGGCAATTGCCGCGCCCTCCATGCCGACACAATCGGCATGCGTCGCCTCGATAGCGTCGTTGCGCATGGTGGCGCCCGTCACAAAGCGGTTACCCGTGGCAATCGTGCCGACCAGGAACTGCTTGGTGCCCTCATTCGAAGCGACTGCATTTGTCGAAGCGTCAACAAACCCACGCTCAGCAAGCACTTCGGCGGCAATATCGACCAGCGCGGGCGTCGAGCCAAACTCCTCGAGCCCCGGTGCGGACTCGGCGATAAGCGCGGTATCGGTATCCAGATAGCGCAGGCGTTTGCCAATGACCACGTCGTCGATATGGAGCTTGGGGTTCAAACCGCCCGCAATGCCCGAAAACACAACAGCCTGCGGAGCATACTTGCTAATGAGGTGCTGTGTTGCAGCGGCGGCGTTCACCGTGCCCATGCCCGCCGTTGTGGCGACAACTGTCAGGCCGTCGAGCTCACCGCTCACAACGGTCAAGCCTGCCTCCCGTGCCTCGCAAACGTCGCTCAGCTCTTCCTTAATCTGCATGATCTCTTTTTCGAGCGCACCGATAATCGCAATGGTAGCCATGCCATTCCCCAAACCTATTCGAAATTCTCAACCACGGTATGGTACCAGCATTTTGTTTGACCTCGTCAAACGAACACGCTAAGCCAGTGCAGCTCGCGTATCAAACAGAGCCTTTGCAATCGCGGCCGTAACCTCGCTCGAGCGGTCGCTCCACGGCATCGATGTCATGATACCCATGACATAGGTACAGCCATCGATGTCGATAAGGCCCGCATCGCATGTCGAGTAGTAACCATCCTCGCTAATCCAGCCTGCCTTGTTGCGCACCAAAACCTGCTCGTCCGCAATGCCATCGCGAATAAACGAGCGCGATGTTGATGCCAGAAGGCCCGACAACCACTGTGAAGTCTCGGTATCCATGCTCAGATACTCGCTCATCTCACGCCATAACCTCGCAGAAGTGCGCGGGCAGTAGGTCGGAAAATCACTCATCGGATTCAGTGCCGTTTCGTCATCAACACCCAGATTGGCAATCCAATCCTCATAGCCATCATGGTCAAACGCCGCGCGTAACGCGATAAACGAATCGTTGTCCGAGTTGACGACCGCGGCCTCGATAAGGTCACGCACTGTCTGCCAGCCCATGCTGTAACCACCATACGTGGCTAAAGGCCCATCGAGCGACACCTGCCCCGATTCGACCAACATCTCGCAAATATAGAGTGCATACAGCGCCTTATAACTGCTCGCTCCATACACCTCAACATCGGCGTTATACGTCACGCCCCTACCACTCGATAGGTCGTAGAACACTACACCCACGTCGCCCAGCTCCTGCGCCCGACACAGGGCATCCTGGAGCGAGGCAAGGCTCTCATCCTCCAAGGCAGGAGTCTTGTTATCCACCAACGAGAAGGTCCGAACGGTATCACCCGAAGGGATATCGTTGAAGTCCGCCTTCGAAAGTCTCGTCTTGAGATCTGCCGTCGACAGAGCTTGATCTGCCGACGCTTTGGACTTTGAAACCTTCTCGTTTTACAGCTGTACCGTTGACGCATCTGGGCGCCCCGTTCGCTCCGAGGCGTAGGTTTTAACGGTAATTCCGAGGATAATAACCGCCGACGTTAGCATCCCAATAGCGGCAATCTTCCTCACGCGGATGCGAGCGCCGGCAAGGCCACGCGAAGACGTGCCCTTCGTCTTATATCTGCTGCCATGCTGCGGCACATACTCGTCCCGCGATGCGATGTTTCGCACGTGGTCTCCTGACTGCCACCGTTTATATACGAGCAGCATGATACCGAGCAGGCATTTCTTTCCAAAGATATTCAGCAGCGTTTAAGGTGTCTTTAAAGAAACCACAAGCGTATTTATCCAAATGGCACGATTCTGTTGCGCATCTCTACCCAAAACGAAGTTGCGGTGAAATGGTTCCTGTTTGGGCGACATGGGCCTAAAAACAAGAACTATTCCACCGCAACTCAGCTGGGAACGAGGGGATATGAGGGCTATGGCATGCTATCCGATAGCGTTTTTGAGCTCCGCACGGCGCTTTTTCATACCGGCCATAACGGCATTGCGCAGCTCGGGCATGCGCGCGGTATCCATCTGGGGCACGCCCTCGAGCTTATAGGGAATGCCCAGTTGCTCGTACTTGACGACACCCATCGTGTGATACGGCAGCATTTCCAGGCCCACCACGTTGTGCCATGGAGCGATGAGGCGACCGAGCTTCTCGCACTCCTCCGCCGTGTCGGTAATGCCCGGCACAACCACGTGGCGGATAACGACCTTGATATTGCGACGTGCAAGCTCATCGCCAAACGCCAGGATGCGTGCGGGATCACAACCGGTCAGCTTTTTATGCTCGACCGGGTCGGCATGCTTAATATCGAGCAGTACCATGTCGGTCTCGTTGAGCACGGCATCGAACTTCTCGGGATGCTGAGGGTCGAAGGCGTAGCCACAGCTATCCAGGCAGGTATGCACACGACCATCGGGGTTGTTGTGCATTGCACGGAACAGGTCGGCCAAAAACTCGGGCTGCAGAAGCGGCTCGCCGCCCGAAACGGTAATGCCACCGCTGCGGTAAAACTCATGGTTGCTCTGGAACTCGTCCATCAGATGCTCGACGGTCACCATGGTGCCGCCGTTAACCGACCAGGTATCGGGATTGTGGCAATACGCGCAGCGCATGGGACAGCCTTGGACAAACACTACGAAGCGGATGCCGGGACCGTCAACCGTACCCATCGTCTCGATCGAATGTACGCGGCCCAGGGCAAACGCGGAGTCCTCGGGACGAGCGTCCACACCCTCGAGCGTCATCTCAGCCATTCCCGCTACCTTGCCTCTCATTGGTTTTAGTTACATAAATGCCAGAGCCATTCTAGCCCATACATATGATGGCGAAACGGTTTAGAGGTCAATTAGGTCGTCCTATTTGACTCCACGCAAAAGCGGCGGGAGGGTTATCGCAACCCGCCCACCGCCGAGGCAATAGAAATCGATAGACTCCAGGCCTTACGCCTTAAGCGTGAGCACCGCGCCGAAGGCGGTCGGGCCGCAATGGCTCGAGATGACGCCGCCGACCTGAGTCCAGGTAATGTCCTTAAAGCCAAGATCGTGTGCATAGACTTCCATGTCGTCGCGCAGCTCCTCGGAAAGACCTACCGAATACGCCAGGCCAATGTGCGAGTAGTCAATCTCGCCCTTGGCAACCATGTGATCAATAAAGGCGCGGGCGCACTTGAGCATAGAGCCGCGGAACTTCTTGGTTGCCACGAACTTGCCGCCCGTTACCTCAATGCAGGGCTTAATCTTGAGCAGATGGGCGCCCAGGAACGCGACGTTGGACAAGCGACCGCCCGCCTTAAGGAAGGCAAGGTCCGTAGGAACAAAGCCCAACAGCACGCGGTCCATGACGGAGTTCGCGAAGGCGAAGATCTCGTCGACGGTGGCATCGGGGTGAGCCTCGATGTATTTGGCGGTCTCGACGACAACAAGCGACTGGCCTACCGAGACAAAGCGCGTGTCCATGGAGAACACGTAGTCGCGCCCCTGGGCCGCAATCTTTGAGGACTGATGCGAACAGGTCGTGGCCTCGGAATATGCAAGATGCAAAATAGTCGCGTCGGGCTGCTCAGCGTGAATGCGGTCGTACACGTGAGCAAAATCCGCAGGCGCGCAGCCACTGGTCTTGGGCATCACGCCAAACTCATTGCAGCGCGAATAAATCTCGAGCGGATCGATCGAGCCGTCCTCGACGGTCTCGTCACCAATCGTGACATGCATGGGCACGCGCACGATGCCGTAGCGCTCGCAGAGCTCCGGCGTCACATCCGACCCAGACTCGACCACGATTACGTACTTGCCCATTAATATCACGACCCATCTCGACATTGGCTTTTCAATACATGGCACGCACCGCCGCACTGTTGCACAACGGCGTCCAAGCGCCAAAGAGACGCCGCCCCTTGCACACAACAAAGGACAGCGTCTCCCTGGAAAACTCCGTGCTTATCTGAGATTCTACACGGTTTATTAAGGAGTGTTACTTATTCCGCAAACGGTAGCTATACGCGATGAACGGTAGTTCGCTGCAGCAACTGCGACACATTCCGCCCAGCAAGTCCAATCGCGCTCCACACACGGTTAATGCGCGAGGCGGTAGAAATCCATCGACGCCGCACCCTCGGCATGCAACCCCATCGCCGGAACCGCCGGCGAATAGGTACGGCTCGTAAGTGCCGCCTCGCCGCCATTTGCAAAAATCTCGACCATCGTAGTGTCCGAAAGCACACGCAGGTCGCGAAGCTCGCTGAGCTCGATCGACCTCTGGTCGCGCCCATAGCCTTCGTCACCCATGTCGAGGGTAAGCATCCCGTCTGCATAGCGCACAAAGACACCCTTGCGGATTTCGAGCTCGATCACCTGGGCGCCCTCACAGGAAACCACAAGATCAAACAGGCGGCCCGGCTCCTCAACGGTTTCACCGCCTGTCGCGCAAACGCAGTCGCCGCGCATCCTCTCAATCTCGTGCACCGGCTGCTGACAGAGCTTACCATCGCGCATGCTCAGTTCTCTCGGCACCGTCAACGCGCACTGCCACCCGCGTGCCACCGTCGGGCTTTTTGCCGTCGCATCGGGGCAACCCGACCACCCGATCATCAAACGCCGACCCGCAGCATCCTCAAAAGACTGCGGTGCGTAGAAATCAAAGCCGGCATCGACCATCGGGGGCATGCCCTGCCCGGCGATCTTAAAACTCGGCGCCTCCCAATCGGCCTCGATGGGAAACCACACGCACTGGTGCGGATTGCGGTAACGCCATCCATCGGCGGACACACCCTGCGGACAGCAAACGAGAATAAGCTCACCATCGAGCTCAAACAGATCGGGGCACTCCCACATAAAGCCAAACTTCTCGCCCAACTCAATGCGCGTCGCATAGCTCCAGTCCTCTAGATCGCTCGAGGTATAGACAAGCACGCAGCCGCGGTCGTCTTTCGTACGAGCGCCCAGAACCATGTAGTAGATACCATCGTGTTCAAGGATTTTGGGATCACGCACGTGCGTACCGATATCGTCGGGGTAATCGACCGGCCCAACAGCTATGCGCTTCTCGCCCAATTCGTCGGGGTTCTCGGCAACCACATGAATCTGGTTTTGCTCACGGCCCGTCAACACGTAGTCGTAATCATCGCGGTCAAAATGCTTGACGTTGCCGGTATAGAAGTAGTGAATCTTGCCGTCGTGTACAAAGGCAGAACCAGAATACGCTCCGCTCGAATCCAAATCGGAATCGGGGAACAGCACAGGGCCGCGATTCTCGTACGTCACAAAATCCTTTGTTGTCAGATGATTCCAAATCACTGGACCGCCATGCGCAGCATCGAATGGATCGTATTGGTGATAGATGTGATACGTATCACCGATCTGCACCAAACCGTTGGGGTCGTTGAGCCAGCCAAGCTCAGGCTCCACATGGAACAGGAGCCTATCGGGGTCGGACGCGATGCGACCCGCCGTCTCATCCTGTCCGGCACGCCACTGCTCATAGTCCGCGCGTGTCACCTTATTTTTTTGATTAAACATCGCCGTTGACTTTCTCGTCTATGGGGAAGGACGCTCGACTCACACGAGTCGAACGCCCTTCCCCAAATGGACTTATCCTCAGATTACGCTGAACGGCTCAACTAGAAGCTGACATCGAAGCCAGCACCAGCGCCCTCTTCATCAGTGGTCGGCACGCCCTTTGCCTTGTTGTAGGCAAAGATCAAGACGATCGGCACGATAAAGGCGATGAGATTGCCAGCCACATACCACACGAGCGTCTCGGGCGTGACGATGAGCAGGCCAAGCACGCCGGTCAGACCCTGACCGATGGCGCGCACCTCAAAGAGCTTCACGAAGGCACCGCCGCAGCCTGCACCGATGCAAGCGCAGATGAACGGGATGATCGAGTAGCGCATGTTTGCAGCAAAGATTGCGGGCTCGGAGATACCGACCAGCGTCGGGATAAAGGACGACATGCAGATGTTGCGCTCTTTGGAATGCTTCTTGTGAATGAGGTACATGCCGATGGCGCCACCGCCCTGGGCGATGATGGAAACCGACCAGATTGCCTGGATGTAGTTGAAGCCAGTCGTGGCAACGAGGTTGGCCTCAATACCCTGGATGAACTGATGCGTACCGGTAACGACGAGCGGCTGCAGGAACGCGGCAAAGACAAAGGCGCCAAAGACGCCCATCCTGTTGTACAGGACATCGATTACGCCAGCGAGGACGTCGCCGATCAGGTTGCCGAGCGGGCCGAACACGGTGAACAGGGCAACGTTAGCAAGAATCAGGGTAACGGTCGGGACAAAGACAAACGAGACGACCTCGGGGATGTACTTCTGGGCAATCTTTTCGACCTTGGACATAAACCAGGCAGTCAGGATTGCAGGGAACACGCCGCCCTGGAAAGCAACCATGGGGATGGAGAGCGGACCAAAGTTCCAGTACTCAGCACCCGACGGATCCATAACGAACGCGTTACGGTTCATAAGGCTCGGGTGAACCATGACGATACCGACGAGGATGCCCAGAATCGGGTTACCGCCAAAACGCTTCACCGCGCTGTACATAACCAGGACAGGCAGGTAGTCAAACGTGGTGGCGATAATGGCAAAGAAGCTTGCGAGGTTCTTGAGGAACTCGCTGTGGTCGGCAAGGCTGCCCTCCATGCCAAAGAGGCCGTTGGCAACGATCAGCGACTTAAGGCCGATGATGATAGCAGCGCCGACGAAAGCGGGAATGATGGGGATAAAGATATCCGAGAATACCTTGAGGACCGAGAAGAACTTGCCCTTCTTGTCCGCCTCGGCGCCCTTGACCTCGGAAGCGCTGATCTCCTTAACGCCCGTCAGAGCCATAAACTCATCGTAGACCTTGTTGACGGTACCGGTACCGAAGATGATCATGAGCTGGCCGCTGTTGTACAGCACGCCCTTGACGCCATCGATGTTCTCGAGCTCGGCCTTGTTGTACTTGCTCGTATCCTTGAGCACCAGACGCAGACGCGTAACGCAATGCGTGGCGCCCTCGATGTTCTCCAGACCGCCGACGTTATCGACGACTTGCTGAGACACTACTTTGTAGTCCATGTTCCTCTCCATTCCCTTACGAAATCATAAAACGTTTTGATGCCATTACAGAGACGCGATCGTTGCATTTGCGCACTTGAGCGTACCGTCGGTGACCGTCAGTGCCACACCCTGGCCCTGCTTATTGCAGAAGCGCGCGTTAAGCGCAACATCATCGACAAAGATGGTCGCGATATCGTCGTCAACGACCAGGCGCACATGATGAGTGCCCTCGCCCTTAAAGAACAACGGACGCTCGAGGCCCATGTTGTTGACCTGGAACCACGGATACTGGGGGGCCGCCGTAAACTCGAGCTTGCCCTCACGCAGGTTGGCGCGGAACTCATAGGCAAGACCGGACTCGGCGTCCTCGGCAAGCTTCACCGAGAAGCCGGCAGCGTCACCGGCGAGCTCGATGTCGGCATCGAGCATATAGGTGGAACCGGCATCCGCGGCGAGCACCTGCTCGACCTTGCCCGACTCGCAGGAAAGCTCAAAGGCCTCGACTGCCTTAGCCTCGCCAAAGGCGCCAAGCATGCTGTCAGGGAGCTTGGTGCCGAGCGTTCCGTCGGCACGCTGAACGATCTCGAGAGGCATAAAGGTGCCACCCCACAGGTAAGAGCTGGGGTCGCCGCCCTCGTCACGCGTAGGAACCCAACCAAAGAGAACGCGGCGCTCGCCATCAAATGCGGTACGCGCGGCATAGTACGCGCGGCCATCGAAGGAATCGTCCGCAGGAGTGATCCAAGGACCGTTGATAGAGCGAGACATGCGGTAACGGGTCTTGTTGCCATCACTGTACTCGGAGAACACCAGATACCACCAGTCGCCCATCTTAAAGAGATCAGGCATTTCGAACATGGTGTACAGGCCCGGATTCCACCAGTCGCCCTGGAACTCCCAGGTATCCAGGTCCTTGGAGGTGAACTTGACCAGACGACCGGTCATCAGACGCTTGTCCTCGCCCACACGCGTGCCGAGGATGAGCATGTACTCTTCGTTCTCCTCATCCCAAAGCACAAAGGGATCGCGCCAGTTGCGGTCATCGTAACCCTCCTGGGGCGGAAGCAGCGTCTCGGCGATGTTCTTCTCCCACTTGACGGCGTCGTCACTCGTTGCGTGAAGAAGAACCTGCTTCATCAAGCGTGCCTTGACCTTATCGCGATTGCAACCAGTGTAGAGCGCATGGTACTTGTCGCCCACCTTAAACACCGTGCCGGCATAAACATACTGGTCGACTTCCTCGTCGCCGCCACGCTCAAGGCTCTCGCCAAAGTCTTTGTAATTGACGAAGTCCTTGGTTGTCGCGAGTGCCCAGCCAAACGGCTCTCCGAAAGGTCCGGGGTTTCGCGTGTCACGCTGATGATAGAGATAGAACGTGCCGTCCTCGCCGTACGGCATGATGTCGCCTACCCAAATTCCCTCAGGCTGGTAATACACCTTGTGCATCCGAGACTTCCTTTCTCACGAGATACTAACTCGGTACAACTGCAAGATATGTCAATCGTTTTCATATGTCAAACGTTTTCACACCAATACGTCTTTTCGCAGTTCCAGTCGTCGGCAAACGGTTGACATATGCCGGCGAACGGTCATCAGAGGTGTTTGAGGAATTCTTTTGGCACGGGATGAACTACGCGGTTTTACCCTCAATGAGTTCAACGGGGAGCTTGATATTCGATTCGGGCTTTTCGCCGTTAATAAGAGCAATGATGGATTGCGCCGCGAGCTCTCCGATGCGATCGATATCTTGGCGAACGGTTGTTAAGTCAGGCATAAACGTCATAGTGCGGCGGGCACCATCCGCGCCCACGACCTTAATATCGCCCGGAGCGCTCAAGCCGCGCTGCTTCATCACGTTAAGACAGATAGCCGCCATCGTGTCGTCTCCCGCAAAGATGCCGTCAATATCGGGGTTCTCATCGAGGATCTTCGCAACGACCGCGCTCTTTTCGTCGTCGGGCTTAACGAACTCGACCTCACGGACAAGCGCGGGCAAACCGGCCTGCTCAACAACATCGAGGTAGGCATCGGTACGCTTATTGGCAGGCATGCGCATGCGGCTATTGCTGCGCAGGTACAGGATGCGCGAACACCCGTCATCGATCAGGCGACGCGTGGCAAGTTCGCCGATACTATAGCTGTCGCTCGCAATCTGAACAGAGGCCTCGCCAAGGTCGCAGTCGATACCAACCAGACTCAAACCCATCTCGGCATACGCCTCGGCACCGATATTAAGCGAGTTGACGATGACGCCATCAACCATATTGCGTCGAAGCATGTCGATATAAGAGCGCTCAAGCTCGGGTCGATTGGCGCTATTGCACAGCAGCATCTTAAAACCGTTTTCGGCCAGGGTATGCTCAATGACTTGAACCACTTGGGCATGAAACGGACTGCTGACATAGGGGACGATCATACCGATAAGATTCAGGCGACCGTTGAGCATGGCACGGGCGATATCGTTGGGCGTATAGTTGATGCGCTTCATCGCGGCATGGACCTTATCGCGGGTCTCTTGGCTAATATAGCCGCGATTATTAAGCACGCGAGATACCGTAGTAGGCGAAACCCCCGCCACCGCCGCAACTTCCTTGATGCCAGGCTTAGCCGTATCCTTAGAACGAGCACTCTCGCGAGCCATAGCACCCTCCCCCATCAACATGTCATACGTTTACATACGAACAAAGCATACCCCAACAAGAGCGGGAAGACGGTAACAGTACAAGTAAGTAAACGACTCATCCAAATAATTAGGAGAGTTCCGCCTAAAGGGTGACTCCAAAGGACCCCACATGGCCGGTTTTGGGTTATTTTCCAAAACATCCCGCAGGACGCAAAGAGGCTCCGCCGCGCAACGCGCGCAGCGGAGCCTCTTTGCATGTCCGAGGACGTTTTGGGAAATAACCCAAAACCGGCCCCAGTAATCCTACAGGAGTTGAACCCTTTAGAACTTGTCGTGGAAGGTACGCGAAATGACCTCGTCCTGCTGCTCCTTGGTGAGCGTGTGGAAGTTCACGGCATAGCCGGAAACGCGGATGGTCAGCTGCGGGTACTTCTCGGGGTGAGCCTGAGCGTCGAGCAACGTCTCACGGTTGAAGACGTTGATGTTCAGGTGGTGGCCACCCTTCTCGGCGTAAGCGTCGAGCATGTGGACCAGGTTATCGGCCTGAGTCTCGGAAACTTCAGAAACCTTCATAATGTGTCTCCTTCGATTAATAGGCGCCGGCCGAAACCGGCGCGCTAATCAGTAATCGTTATTGTTAGTATAGCACTAACAATAGTTACTCGCCCAGCTGATCAAGGTCGATATCGCCAAAGAACACCTGGTCCTCCTTGCCGAGCGCACTCGGGATGATGGAGAAGGTGTTGGAGATGCCGTCCTGAGCATCGCGGAACGGGAGCTTGGAAACCGAAGACAGCGAAGCGATGGCGCCGTGGCTATCGCGCTTGTGCATGGGGTTAGCACCCGGGGCGAACGGCTGGCCAGCCTTGCGGCCGTCGGGCGTGGAGCCGGTCTTCTTACCGTACACGACGTTGGAGGTAATGGTCAGAACCGAGGTCGTAGGCACGGAGTTGCGGTAGGTATCGTTCATGCGGATGTACTCCATGAACTGGTGCACAACGTCGTGAGCGATCTGGTCGACGCGGTCGTCGTCGTTACCGTACTTGGGGAACTCGCCCTCGGTCTCGAAGTCGACGATGATGCCGTTCTCGTCACGGACGGGGTGGACCTTGGCGTACTTGATGGCGGACAGGGAGTCAGCCACGACGGAAAGGCCAGCGATGCCCGTAGCGAACCAGCGGTGCACGTGCTTGTCGTGCAGAGCCATCTGGATGCGCTCGTAGCAGTACTTGTCGTGCATGTAGTGAATGATGTTCAGCGAGTTGACGTACACGCCAGCGAGCCACTTCATCATGTCGTTGTACTTGGCCACAACGTCGTCGTAATCGAGCGTATCGCCCTCGACGGCGCGATACTTGGGGCCGACCTGCTTCTTGGAGACCTCGTCAACACCGCCGTTGAGTGCATACAGCAGGCACTTGGCCAGGTTGGCGCGGGCGCCGAAGAACTGCATCTCCTTGCCGATGCGCATGGAGGACACGCAGCAGGCGATGCCGTAGTCGTCGCCGTGGTAAACGCGCATGAGGTCGTCGTTCTCGTACTGGATCGAGGAGCTGGCGACAGAAGTCTTGGCGCAGAACTTCTTGAAGTTCTCGGGCAGACGGGTCGACCACAGAACGGTCATGTTGGGCTCGGGGCTGGTGCCCATGTTCTCGAGCGTGTGCAGGTAGCGGTAGCTCATCTTGGTAACGAGCGTACGGCCGTCGACACCCATGCCGCCGATGGACTCGGTGACCCACTGCGGGTCGCCGGTGAACAGGGCCTGGTACTCGGGGGTACGGGCAAACTTGACCATGCGGAGCTTCATGATGAAGTGATCCACGAACTCCTGGATCTGCTCCTCGGTGAAGGTACCGTTGGCAAGGTCGCGCTCAGCATAGATGTCGATGAACGTAGAGGTACGGCCGATGGACATAGCAGCGCCGTTCTGCTCCTTGACGGCAGCAAGGTAGGCGAAGTACATCCACTGGATGGCCTCCTGCGTGTTGGTAGCAGGGTTGGAAATGTCGAAACCATAGGTCTCGGCCATCATCTTGAGCTCGCCGAGGGCGCGGATCTGCTCCTGCAGCTCCTCACGGTCGCGGATGTTGTCGGCGGTCATGACCGTCGGAGTGGAAGCCTTCTGGGCCTCCTTGTCCTTGATCAGGTAGTCGACGCCGTACAGGGCAACACGACGGTAGTCGCCGATGATGCGGCCGCGGCCATAGCCATCGGGCAGACCGGTGATGATGTGAGCCGAGCGGCAAGCACGCATCTCGGGGGTGTAAACATCGAAGACGCCGGCGTTGTGGGTCTTGCGCTCAAAGGTGTAGCGCTCAACAACGTTCTCGTCGACCTTGTAGCCGTGCTGGCTGGCAGCCTGGCAAGCGATGCGGATACCACCGTTGACGTGCAGCGCGCGCTTGAGCGGCTTGTCAGTCTGGAGACCGACGATGGTCTCCTTCTCGCGGTGGGCGTTATCGATGTAGCCAGCGGGGTGGCTCACGATACCCGTAACGGTCTTGGTGTCCATATCGAGGACACCACCCTGCTCGCGCTCCTTAAGCAGCAGGTCGAGAACCTCGCCCCACAGCTCCTTGGTACGCTCGGTCGGACCTACGAGGAACGACTCATCGCCCTCGTAGGGGGTGTAGTTCTTCTGGATGAAGTCTCGGACGTCAACCTCTCCCGTCCAGATACCTTCCTTGAAGCCTTCCCATGCCTCCTGCATTGTGTAACCACGCTCCTAGTTACGTGTAATGCGGCGCTCTCTCACACCGCTACTTATTGAATTCTTGAATTATCGGCTTGCACTACCGGCTTCTTCCGTTCTTCACCACACGTTGGTACAGGGAAAAACGTTTGTCCACCTTGGAACTGCAACCCAAAACCCAAGATTTCACCCGTTTGAGAAGGATAACATAGCCACCCCCTTCATCAGGGCTGTTATATGTTTCTTTTTTTATACCATTAGGGCATTTTTAACAAATCCGCAGGAAATGCGAGCGTGAACAACTACCGTTCACCGATTTGTTTGGTTTTTTCCTTGCCTTTGTACGACGTTCACTCTAGCTGTTATGCCAGCTTTATCAGGGTAAAGTGTCCCAAAGACCCTACAGAAATCAGAACCACCCTTAAAAAGGGTGGTTTGCTCTTAGGGTATAACCCACGGGCCCCGGGCTCGCGTCTAAAGGCGCGGGCCCGGACTTCGTCCAGGCCTAGTGCATCTTGACCCGTGGCGCGCCGGTCGAACCGGCAGCATCACCCCCTCTTGAAGGGGTCCTCGTACTCCTTCACGCTCAGCTTGTCCAGCGCGATGTCGTGGGACTCCTGCTCCCTGATGTACTTGGCGATCGTCGCCTCGTTCAGGCCGACGGTGGACACGTAGTAGCCCTCCGCCCAGAACTTCCTGTTGCCGAACTTGTACTTGAGGTTGGCGTGCCTGTCGAATATCATCAGCGAGCTCTTCCCCTTCAGGTAGCCCATGACGCTCGCGACGCTGTACTTCGGCGGGATCGCCAGCAGCACGTGCACGTGGTCGGGCATCAGGTGCCCCTCGATTATCTCGATCCCCTTGTACTCGCACAGCTTCCTGAGGATCTCCCCTATGTCGCTCCTGATTTGGTTGTAGATCACTTTGCGCCTATACTTCGGCGTGAACACGATGTGGTACTTGCACATCCACTTCGTGTGGGAAAGGCTGTAGGCCTTCTGGGCCATGGCGACCACCCCTTCGACTCGAATTCTTGACGGCCTGAACAATCGTCAATATCGGTCGGAGGGGTGGCTTTGTAAAGCCGTTTGTCTCCACCCGCGTAGCGGGTGGTTTAAAGCTGGCCGCTGCGCGGCCAGCGGACTAAAGTCTTGAACAAATAAAGGGATAGGGCCACACGGCCCTATCCCTTTTTGCTAGCTATGGCAGCTTGTGCGCTACTCGCGGCACAGATGCACGGCGAAACCGGCGAACTCGCGCTTAAAGTACACGAGCTTGGTGCTACCGTCGGGCAGCAGCGCACGCGACTCTTCGTTGACCTCGAGCCCGCGCTCGGCAAACCACTTCTCGGCCGCATCAATGTCGTTGACGGCAAAGCCGATGTGGCCCTTGGTGCCACGACCATTCTGCTTCATGACCTCGACCAGCGAATCGTTAAAGTACGAAACCGGGGTCTCGATAACGGGCAGACCCATCATCGTCGAGAACAGCTCCGCGATCTCCAGGGCGTCTGCCGGGTCGGTGGCGTTAATGCCCACATGGGCAACGCGCATGCCAAAGAGCTCGACCGGATTGGCGTTCTGCTCACTCATGCAGTCAGCGCCTACTGAGCCATGACGTCAAGAACGGCCTTCTCGGCAGCGACGCGGTTCATGCCGGTCATGAAGGGCACGCCGCTCACGTACGGGCAGGTAAGGCCCTCGGGGGCAACGGTGGTGGCGATCAGCAGATCGGCGCCCTCGTCGCAAACGTCCTTGGCCTCGGAGATGGCGCACTGCACGATCTCGTACTTGTCGGCGTAACCGTTGGCGTCGAGCATGGTGGCGACCTTCTGGGCAACGAGCGTGGAAGTAGCAGCGCCAGCACCGCAAGCCAAAACGATCTTCTTCATAGGTAATGTCTCCCTTCATGGTTTACTTTAGGTAAGTGTACCGCAGCGAGCGATGGCGCTCGGCCTCGATGCGCTTTTATGCCAGTTTGCTTGCACGCCGCGTATAATACATCTAGCACGTGTTGTCATACCGCTCGCTTTACGAGCGACTAAGGACTCTAAAATGCCCGATTCCCGCACCCTCTGGACCGCCGTCGTCATTATTTGTATCGCCATATCGGTGTTCTTTAGCGTAAAAAAACGCACCACGTTTAAGCGCCTGCAACAGCTTATGGCTGCCAAGCAGTGGGACGAGTTCGATCGTTTGCTCGATGGCAAACTCACCAGCATGCTGTACCCGCGCTATAACCGCGACTACCTGCGCCTGAACTCCTATCTGCTGCGCGAGGACCACAAGCGCGCCGACGAGATGTTCGATTTGCTGCTGGGACTCAATCTGCCCAAGATGCAGCGCGTCGACCTGGTGATTAAGGCCTTTAACTACTACGTTGGCCAGGAGGACCGCAAAAAGTCCAAGGAGCTGCTGCACGAGATCAAAGGCTTTGAGGGCGGCCAGGCCGAGGCAGTCGCACACGAATGCCAACTGATGTACGACACGATGATCCTCAAGCGCCACAACGACATTCCCGAGCTGGAGCGCATGCTCAAGGAGGCCGGTGACGACAAGGTCAAGAGCTGCCGCTTGGAGTATCTGTTGGCTCTGCAGTACAAGAACAAGGGCGACGAAGCCAAGTTCCAGGAGTTCCTGGAGAAGTCGGGGCAACACTCGATGGCCGTCAACGCGTAACGGACGGCTTGTGCTAGACTTCTAGTCTCACGGGGGCGTGGCGGAATTGGCATACGCAGGAGACTTAAAATCTCTCGCCGCAAGGATTGTGGGTTCGAGTCCCACCGCCCCTACCATATGGAGCTTTCGAGCCCGTGTCCCCAAGGGATGCGGGCTCACTTCTTTTAGATGCCGGTGGGACTCGAACCCGCGAGGGGGGGCGAGCGTCAAGCGGACGCGCAGCGTCCGCAGCGAGCCGGCGAGGGCGCCAGCAGGCGTCCGAAGCCGGTGCGGATTTGCGCAGCAAATACGCAGACGTCCCACCGCCCCGCGCTTCAGAAAGCCAACTAATTTAGGACGGGCTAAAAAGACAGCTTCGGTCCCTTAGAAGTTGCGGTGGAATAGATCCTGTTTATACCGTTTACCAGCTTATTTAGGAACTATTTCACCGCAACTTATTTAGAGGGTGCTGAGCTCTGGGGTCCAGGAGATGGTGGGGGTCGCACCGTCGAGAGCCTCGTTGATGGTGGCGGCCATGCCGGCGAGTAAGCTGTTCTCGCTTACAGTGAGCGTCTTGTAGCCGCCGGCTCGCATAAGCTCGCGGATTACCACGGCACCAGCCAAGATCACGCCCGCGCGTTTGGGCTGTACACCCGGTAGAGCGGCGATGCCGTCCGCATCCAACGCAGACATGCGCTCGATAGCGGCCGAAACCTGATCCAGCGAAAGCTCGCGCAGGTGCACAAAGCTCGAATCGTACGGTTCCAGCTCATGAACGAGCGCCACGAGTGTGGTGACGGTGCCACCCACTGCGACCAAGCGTTCGGCGCGCTCAAAATTGCTCGGCAGGCCCTCAAAATAGGCAGCGAACTGCTCGCCCGCCCACGCGGCAGCGGCAGTAAGCTCGCCGCGTGCGGGCGGCAGTGCCGAGAAAAATCGCTCCGTCACACGGCGACAACCGATGTCCAGCGAACGCGTGCCCTCCAGCGCAAAGACCCCACGCTCCGGCGCATAGACGCCCGTCGCGAGCTCCGTTGATCCGCCGCCCGAATCGGCAACAATGATGCGCTCGCCGGCAAAGTCGTGCGCCACGCCAAAAAACGTCAGGCGCGCCTCGACCTCGCCCGGAATCACCTGCGGTTCGAGCCCCAGCTCACGCAGACCGTCCAGCAGCAGTGCGGCATTGGATGCATCGCGCGCGGCGCTCGTGCAGGTGGTGCAAATGCACGCGGCCCCAAAGGCACGCGCCTCGTCCACAAACATGCGGCATGCAGCGAGCACGCGCTCGACCGCCGCCTCGCAAAAGCGACCCGTCGCGTCCACACCCTCGCCCAGGTCGGTAATCTCGGTATGCTTGGACGATTCCACGATCGCCCCGCCCTCGACCTGCGCCAGCACCAGTCGCGACGACACCGTTCCCAGATCGATCGCCGCCACCTTATATCGTTTGCAATCTGCCATTGCGGGCTCCCCTCCGGGCGCTATTTGCCGTTGGACACGACCGTCTGGCCCTCGACACCGTTAAACCTAAACAGCATGTCGAGCGCCTGGATGTACCACGGGGCGTCCTTACCGACTTCTTCGATTTCCTTGGCAACTTCGCTGGCCTTCTTGGCGTTCGACGACTTCTTGCTCGAAGACGAATCCGAATCGTCGTCCAGGCCCTGTACTTCAACCCTCTTCTCGCCGGGCATCACCAGGCCCAGATCCTCGGACGCCGCATCCTTAATGCCCTCCTCCGAGAGCAGTTTGTCGACGCTTTTTTGCAGCTCATCATTGTATTGCTGACGAATCTCGACCTGCTTGGCCAAGATATCGCTCGAACGCTTTGCCACGTACAGATCGCGCACGGGGAAATACAGGCTCACGAGCACCAGGGCAACGACAATGCCGATGAATAGCCCTCGCTGAGGACCGTGGGTAAAGTCGTAGATCGCCTTGACCACCGCGTTGTCGTTGGCGTAGTGCATAAAGTCCGAGCCCGAAAAACGGTTCGAAGGCCTGCTCGACCTATCGTGCGTTTGAGCCGACGAGCGCTGAGCATGCGACGAACGTGCCGGGCGCACTGGTCCATCTGTCGAAGTATTCACTTGAGCATTGGGGCGCGAGGTACTTGTCGGGCGCTGCATGGAGCGGTCGGCGCCGGCGTAGGCGGACCCACTGAGCTGCACCGTGCGCGCACGGCGAGGCGACGGCTCACGCGAACCGGCGGAATAGTACCTGTTGTCGTAAATCTGATCCATGTGCGCCTTGTGCGGTTGAGGTTTGTTTGCGCTAAGTATTCTAGTTATAGCACGAGCGCCCGCACCGCCTTCGCCAGCCTTTGCTCGACATAAAAAAGGCGCTGAGTCATATGGCCCAGCGCCCAATGGTGCTCAACAGCGCCCGGCTGGAGCAAGGCAAATCCGAGTCTTCCCCGCCCCCGCGACCTCCGCGTGCCTAGCGAATGTTGTAGAACGCGGCCTTGCCGGCGTAACGCGCGCTGCCCTCGAGCTCGTCCTCGATGCGGATGAGCTGGTTGTACTTGGCGATACGGTCGCTGCGGCACGGGGCGCCCGACTTGATCTGGCCGGCGTTGACGCCCACGACCAGGTCGGCGATCGTGGAGTCCTCGGTCTCGCCGGAACGGTGGCTCACGATGCAAGCGTAGCCGGCCTCCTTGGCGGTCTCGATGGCCTCGAGCGACTCGGTGAGCGTGCCGATCTGGTTGACCTTGACCAGGATCGCGTTGGCGGCACCCAGCTCGATGCCCTTCTTGAGGCGCTCGGTGTTGGTGACGAACAGGTCGTCGCCCACCAGCTGCACCTTGTTGCCAATGCGACGGGTGAGCTCAACCCAGCCGTCCCAGTCCTCCTCGGCCATGCCGTCCTCGATGGAGATGATGGGATAGGTGTCGACGAGCTTCTCCCAGTAATCAACCATCTGGGCACTCGTGTACTCCACGCCCTCGCCCTTGAGCTCGTACATGCCGGTCTCGGCGTTGTAGAACTCGGTCGAGGCCGGGTCCATGGCGTACATGAAGTCGATGCCGGGCTTAAAGCCGGCCTTCTCCACGGCCTTGGTGATGTACTCGAACGGCTCGGCATTGGTCTTAAGGTTGGGGGC
>CAJLLB010000021.1 GCA_905207425.1 uncultured Collinsella sp. | reverse complement strand
CACTGGCCGAAGATCATCACCGCCACGGCCAGGAAGCCATAGCCGGAAACGGTGGCGTTGAAATTGGTGGAAGTGGGGATCACGAACACCAGCCCGCCGATGCCCGCGAACAGGTCGATGAAGGTGAAGGCAGGCTTCCCCTCCCCTGCGGGTGCAAAGGGGGCGCGATGGCCGAGGGTGGAGATGTACTTCGACTCGGCTGCGGTGGGCCTTGTTTCGCCTGCCTCCCAGCGGCGCACCGTTCGCTCGCCGTTGGGGCCCATGCCTAGGGCAGCGGCGAATTCCTTCTGAGTCAAGCCGAGCTCCTGTCTCTTGGCCTTTACCTCATCTGCTGATAATTGCATGACGCACCTTCTGGATAGATAACAGGACAATATGTCCTCATTTTGCCACAGGGATGAAGAGATAAACTCGTCAGAATAGCAACCTTGCCCCAAACCATGGGTTTCTCACGTCTCCCACATCCGACAATCCATGTACCACTCAAACCGCGAAGACCCATCTAACCACCGCTGCGTTCTATACGATAGTCGTTCGCCAGGACATTTTTCTGCCGCCGCAGTCATTAGTCCAAGTGAAAAGCGGCAAGCCGAGAACCTCACGCCTCTCCATCATCAATCATTCCATTTCACAAATGACGCAGCGGCGCAATTAGCAACGCGGAGCATGGAACCATGCTATACCCGTCCAAACGATATTGTCCGCGCCCAACAGCTATCAATCAATTTACCTTGGCCTGCTGGCGCAGAGAGTGCAGCCAAGCCTCATGATCATCGTAACAATAAAGAACATGGGATCGCGAGGATTTGCCGAGGCGAATGTACTCCGGCCCCTTACTAGGACAGCGCCAATTTGCAAGGGTCTTCGCGCTTACGCCAATCAACTTTGCTGCCTCTTCACTCGAAAACGCAAGCGGGCGTACGGATTCAACAGCGCATGTCACGCCGTTTGCTCCACCCATAAAGACCCTCAGACTCTCCGATCACACCCACCCGTTACAGATTGAGACAATTTGACGGTACCGAATTCTTGTCAAGGCGTGGTACAATTGTGTCCCAACGCAAAGGAGGTACCTATGCCCACCTGTGTGCCCGTCCGAGACATGAAGGACACCGCTGCATTTACCGCGCTTGTTGAGTCCGAGCGCGACGTCACCGTAACTAAGAACGGCTATGAGGCCATGCACTGCATCAGCAGCGACCAGTATCGTCTCATGCAAGACGAAATCGCCAAAGCCAAGCTGCTGTCTCGTATGATGTTGGCAGAAGACGAGATATCGCAAGGCGACTACAGCGACTACGACTCCTTCGCGACCGCGATACGAGACAAATATGGCCTATAACGTCGTAATACTCGAAAGCGCACAATATGAATACGAGGCTATTGTCAGATACCTTGCTCAAATCCTTATGAACCCACGTGCAGCAGGCAATTTTGTTGCTGAGTTTGAATATCAGCTTGATCTGCTTCGCGAGCAGCCGCTCCTACGGCCCCTCTCCCACATACGAGAGCTGGCGGCACGCAATTATCGATCGTTTACCGTCAACAAATACGTGTGTCTTTACAAGTTTGAGCGCGATACGATCTATATCGCCCATGTCTTTCATCAGTCACAGGACTACGGCCGCCTGGTCTAGCCCACAAACTGAATACTTGGTCCGATCTCCCGCAGCGATAGCTAGCAAATGATCTGCGTGTGCTCCTCGATGGCGGCGCGGTCCTCGGCGGCGATACCCGGTTCGCACACCACGGCGTCCAAGCTGTCCAGGCGGCAGAAGGTGTAGAAGTCGCGCTTGCCGATTTTACTGGAATCGGCAATCAGGTAGCGCGAGTCTGCCTTGCTAAAGGCGAGCTGCTGGATACGGCCCTCGTCCATGTTGGACGTAGATACGTCACCGTCCAAGATACCGTTGGCACCGATAAACGCCGCATCGATGCCCAATGCCCGCAGGGTATCCTCGGCCGTTGGCCCCACAAAAGCGGCGGTGCGGCGACGGTACATACCGCCCACGAGGCACAAATCACAGTCTTCGCGCGCCTCGAGCAGGCTAAACACCGAAAGCGAATTAGTCACGATGCGCAGGCGAAACGCCGGCAGCATCGAGGCCATCTGCTCCACCGTAGTGCCCGTACCCAAAAAGATGGTCGAGCCTTCCTCGATAAGCTCCACGGCACGGCGCGCAATCTGCAGCTTTTCCTCGGCATGCTTGGTGCGCTTTTCGCTGTGCGAATACTCATGGCGCAACATCGCGTGGGGACGGCCCTGTGCACTGCGTGCTCCGCCGTGCACGCGCTCGATCTCGCCTAGGCTCGCAAGCTCCTCAAGATCGCGGCGGATCGTCATATCCGAGACACCTAACGCATCTGAGATCTCCTTAACCGAGACCGTGCCCTGCTCTTCGAGCAGCTGACGAACCTTATCCTGTCGCTCTGCCTTAATCACGATGAATCCTCGCCGTTCTTTGCGCGCATATCATTCAAACAGTAACGAACAAATTGTATCAGACTCGTACCCGTCAAAAATGAACGCCCGCACAGTTCCAATCATCACTTTTTTGAGAAAAATACCCCTGCTTTAGTGGGGTGTAGTGATAATCTCGCCTGTTCGCGCTACAGTTTGTCCGAAATACCTCGATGTTAGGAACCAAATGATCACTTCCGAGCTTTTCGGCACCGCGCCGTGCGGCACTCCCGTTCATCGTTACACCCTCAACGGGCCCGAGATCTGCGTTCGCATTATGGACTATGGCGCCACCGTGCTTGGCATCGATGTGCCCGACATCCCTGGCAACGTGCGCGATGTGGTGCTGGGCTTCGATAAGCTCGAGGATTACTTTGACAACCCCGCCTGCTTTGGCGCGACCATCGGCCCTGTGGCCAACCGCACTGCGGGTGCCACGATCACCATTGACGGCACGGACTGGCATATGCCAGCCAACGAAGGCGTCAACAACCTGCACAGCGATCTTGAGCACGGCCTGCACAAGCGCGTGTGGGACGTTGAGCTCGACGAGGTGCACAACGCCGTGCGCATGACCACCTCGCTTGAGGATGGCGAACTGGGCCTGCCCGGCAACCGTACGTTTACGGCCGTGTTTACCGTTACGCGCACCGGCGTCTTTCGCATCGAGTATGGCTGCGAGAGCGACCGCGCCACCTACGTGTCCATGACCAACCACACATACTTTAACCTCGCCGGTCATAACGCCGGCATGGACTGTGAACACTTCTTTGTTGCCAACGCCGCTCACTACCTGCCCATTAACGAGCAGAACATTCCCACCGGCGAAATCGCTCCGGTCGAGGGCACGCCGTTTGACTTCCGCGAGCTGCGCCCCGTCGCACCCGGCATGGAGGCAGACGACCCGCAGATTAAGCAGGCCCGTGGCTACGATCACTGTCTGTGCATCGATGGCTATCAGTACGGCCGCAACCTGCGCCGCGCGCTGCATGTCGAGGAGATGTGGACCGGTCGTGAGCTGGATTATTACACCACCGCCCCGGGCGTTCAGCTCTATACCGGCAACTGGCTTAGCGATGAGCACGCCAAGGACGATGCCAACTATGACTGGGGCGCCGGCTTTGCTCTCGAGGCCGAGATGTATCCCGATACGCCGCACCACCCGCTGTTCCCACAGGGCATTGTGGGCCCGGGTCACCCCTACAGCAATGTGATCGAATACCACTTTATGAGGCACTAAGCCCACAACGCGACATATCGCACAGCAGCGCCCGCCGGCACCACCGCCGACGGGCGCTTTTCATCTTTTGGGCTCATTTTCGCTGTGACTGCATAAGTGACATATCAAAACTATGTCCATTTACTACGTTTAGCCCGGGATGCTCGACCATGCACCGCTTTTTGTTACATTCGCGAGCCGTCTACCTGCGGTTTTGTTTTTCTCAAATTCGACATGCTCGGCGATGGCCGATCAAACGTAGTAAATGGGCGTAGTTTTTGACAGGCGGTATCACGTGCGGCCCTCGCAAGGGCAAAATGATCCGTTTTCCTCCGTCCCCAAGGGATCAGTTGAACAAATTGCCGATGGGGTCGGGGGCGGAACTGGGAAGATAGCGGATTTCTAGCTCTATGCCGAGCTTTTGCAACTCTTTGAAGGCAGCGATGTCCGCATTGTCTACGGCAACGGCAGGCGTAACGGGACGCTTGCCCTCCCCTGCCTGCATATGGCCGATGCTGATCTTGGTTATTGGCACGCGGCCCTTAACCAGCACGAGTGCATCGGCGGGTGAGGCCACCATGATCAGAATCAATTGGCGCGGCGTTGCGGTATGAACGATGTCGACAGTCCTTTGCACCGAGAAAAACCGCGTCCAGACACCCTCGGGTGTCGCCACCCTCATAGGGGCCCACTTGCGCGAATCAGCCGCAATCTCATCGTTGACGATTAAAACAAGGTTGGAACCCACGGCTTCGTTCCACAGCTCAACGTCTTGCCCGTAAATGAAACGGTCGTCGATACGTGTGAGAAGAATCTTGGGTTGAGCCATCGCTGCCCCATTCTGCTTGAGATCCGCAAGAGCAAGACATCACGTCACCAATATTAGTGCATTTAAAGTGAGAAAAGCCGTCAGAACCCTTGCGCGGATGTGCGATGTCCCGTATCATAGACAGCCGTTGACGCCTCAGTTGCGTCACCACATGGCCGCCAGCGTAGCTCAGTTGGTAGAGCACCGCTCTCGTAAAGCGGGGGTCACCGGTTCGAGCCCGGTCGCTGGCTCCATTGCACAAGATAGCCGCCCTCGGGCGGCTTTTTTGTTGCCGATTTCGGGCACACATCCGCCAATCCAGGCACAACGCCGCCGGCAACTCCCCTACTCAACAAAAAGCCCCGTCAACCGCAATCCCCAAAGGAACCACGATCAGCGGGGCTTAAACGCGCTCCCCAAGGGGAACCACGCTAGCTCACGAGCAGTGCGCTACTCCTCCCAGTAAGCGTCTGCAAGCAGCTTAAAGCAGATCTTCTTGACCGGCTGCGCGCCATCGCCCGGGAACTCGAGCGTGGGCATATGAGGCTCGCCGGCAACAAACAGCGCAAACTTGTCGTCAGCAAGATCGCCGGCGATCGAGGCGTCGGAATCGACCAGATCGTAGTCGTCCTTCTCGTCAAACTCCTGAACCAGCGTCAGGCTGCCCGTGGCAACCTTAAAGGCCTCGCGACCCTCGACGTCGATCTGCAGGTCGTGATAGCGCTGATGCGTCTCATAGTGAGCCTCGGCTTCGGGACGCGTCGTGGGAGCCATGACGTTCGCAAAGACCTTGTCGCCCAGAATCGGATGGCTGCCGACCTCGAGCTTCGCCGGATCGTTCTCCTCGAGCCAATCGATCAGCACGTCGAGGCCCTTGAGCATTCCACGGTACTCCTCGATATCGCCCAATGCACCGTAAATCATCTAAATCCCCTCTCGGATCGTTTCTTTGGCGGCTACTCGGCAAACGCATTGCCGACGCTGTTGCCACCCACATACGTCTCGACCAGGGTAAGGTCGGGATTGAACACGACAAAATCGGCATCGCGGCCCGGCATAATGCTGCCACATTTATCCTCGACGTGAGCAGAACGCGCGGGCACCTCGGTCGCCATGCGAATTGCGATATCGGCGCTCGCAAGACCCCAGTCAACGATGTTCTTGACGCCCTGTGCGAGCGTGAGCACTGAGCCGGCGATAGCAGAGCCATCGGCGAGCCAGCAAAGGTTGTCCTTCATAATGACATCCATGCCGCCGCTGGTGTACTTGCCCTCGGGCATGCCGCCGCAACCCAGGCAGTCGGTAATCAGCACCGTGTGCTGCCAGCCCTTGGCCTGCAGCAGGGCCTTGATAGCAGCAGGGTTCACATGTTTGCCATCGCAGATGATCTCGGCATAGGTGTTGGGCGTGGTCATAGCGGCGCCAACAACACCGGGCTCACGGTGATGGAGGCCACGCTGGCCGTTATAGGTATGCGTAAAGCAGCTGGCGCCAGCATTGATGGCGGCGGCACACTCATCATAGGTAGCATCGGAGTGGCCAATACAGGTCACGACGCCCTTTGCGCTCAGAGCCGCGGCGTAAGCGGCAGCACCGTCACGCTCGGCCGCCATAGCGCTCTTGACGATACGACCACCAGCGGCCTCCTGCCACTCGTCAAAAACTTCCTCGGACGGGTCGATCAGATAAGCGGGGTTCTGGGCGCCCACATGCTTCATGGTAAAGAACGGACCCTCCAGGTAGATGCCCTGAATACGGGCACCACAGAACTCGGGTCCGCGCTCTTCGTCCGCCTGTGCAATAGCGGCACAAGCGTCCTTGATCTGTTCCACGCCGTCGGTAAAGGTCGTAGGAAGCCAGCTGGTGGTACCACGACGAGCGAGCTCGGTCGAGCTGATGTTGATACCCTCGGCATCGTTATCGGTCGTGGCATGGTTATAGAAGCCATGAATGTGGGTATCCACCATGCCCGGCGCAATCCATGTACCCGAATAATCTTTGATCTCGCAAGCGGGCTCATCGGCCTGCCAAGCGCCAAAGACGCCGTCTTCGACCATCAGGAAGCCGCCCAGCTGCGGCCCCGCCGGCAAAAAGAACTTGTCGGCCTTGATAGCATACGTGCTCATCTATGCTCCCGTACCCGCAGTGCGTTTTAGGGCGGATCAAAAACCACTGCATTGTTAATTCGAGCGATTGTTCGTTGCCTTCTACCGCTTGGCACATTTTGCACCCGCCGCAAAACACGCCAAGCCGTTTATACCCAATAACTCTAGACTGCGCGGTTGTGGTAGACCTTGTACTTAAACTGGTCGGCGCGCGCAACCGAACGCGTATACTCGATAACCTCGTTGTTCATGTCATATGTGGTGCGAATCAAATCCAGGACCGGTGCGCCTTCAGCAATCTCGAGCAAACGAGCGTCGGAATGGCGGGCGATACTCGCATAGAATTCTTCCTCTGCCACGCGAACTTTCTCGTGAAAGTCCTGCTCGATCATGTCGTACAGCGATTTGTTCTCGATCATGGGGCGCTTAAGCGCAAAGAACTTGCGACTTGGCAGATATGTACACTCAATCATCAGCGGCACACCATCGGCTATACGCAGGCGCTTGATCTTGTACAGACGCTCGCCCAGGCGCGCGTTCATCTCTACGGCAATATTCTTGTCAGCCTCGACCTCGGTAAACTCGAGAATCGTTGTCTTGGGCACACGGCCGATCGCCTTCATCTGCTCGGTAAAGCTGTATGTCTGCGTGAGGTTTGCCGTTTGCAGAGAGCGGTCGCACACCATGGTTCCACGGCCGCGCTGACGAACCACCAAGCCTAGGCGCTCAAGCTCCTGTAGGGCAAGGCGAACCGTCGTACGCGAGAGCCCGTAGCGCTCCGACAAGTCACGCTCAGACGGCAAATAGTCGCCGGGTCGAAGCTCGTGATCGATTTTATCGGTCAGCAAATCGACGAGCTGATCGTACAGAGGTTGTTTGCGCGCTCCCATTGCCATAATGATACCTGCCGGATAAATGACTCGAAATTGGTTGTAACCAGACACCACGTACTATAGCAGTTTTAATGGAATAACAGCAGGTCAACCCGCAAATTTCGATATTGTTTGCCGGATGATAGTCTGCGCACTGTAATACCAATTACATCGCTGCATCAAGTATTGAGGTAGCAAAAAGGGCCGCCCCCGCGGAGCGGGACGACCCTTTGCAAGACAGATACGTCTTTGAGGCTTAGAGAAGCTTCTTGAGCTCCTCGGCAACAGCCTGGACCTGCGTGCCGATGATGACCTGGGTAGCACCCTTGTCCATCTTCATGACACCCAGAGCGCCGGCCTTCTTGCAGGCGGCCTCGTCGACCAGCTCGGAATCGCCAAGCTCGAAACGCAGGCGAGTAGCGCAGCAGTCAACGGTCTTGACGTTCTCCTTGCCACCGACGGCAGCGAGAACAGCGGCGGTCAGAGCGGCGAACTTGTCGTCGCCAGCAGCGGCGGAAGCGGAGGTCTCCTCGACATCCTCATCCTCGCGACCAGGGGTCATGAGGTTGAACTTGGTGATGGCGAAGCGGAACACGAGGTAGAAGACCACGAAGGCAGCGATGCCCAGCGGGATGATCATCCAGGTGTTGGCAGCAGCCGGGAGGCTAGAGGAGAACAGGAGGTCGGTAGCACCAGCGGAGAAGCAGAAGCCAGCACGGAAACCAACATAGTAGGTGACGATGGTGAAGATGCCGTACAGGGCAGCGTACACGACGTAGAGCGGGAAGCACAGGAACATGAAGCCGAACTCGAAGGGCTCGGTGACGCCGCAGACAAAGGCGCAGATAGCAGCGGAGACAACCAGGCCGATAGCAGCCTTCTTGTTCTTAGCGGTCTGAACCATAGCCAAGGCAGCGCCCGGGATACCGAACATCATGCAGGGGAAGAAGCCGGACATGTACATACCAAGGCTCCACTTGACGTCGGCAGAAGTCTCGCCAGCCCAGAAGTGGGTCAGGTCGCCCAGGCCGATGGTGTCGAACCAGAACACGTTGTTGAGTGCGTGGTGCAGACCAGTCGGGATGAGCAGACGGTTGAGGAAGGCATAGATGCCAGCGCCGATACCACCCATGGCGGCGATACCCTCACCAAGAGCAACAAGAGCACCGAAGATGAGCGGCCAAGCAAAGAGCAGGACGACGGAGACGACGATGCAGATGACGGCGGTCATGATGGCGACGCAACGCTTGCCGGAGAAGAAGGCCAGCCAGTCGGGAAGACGAGTGTCCTTGAACTTGTTGTAGCAAGTGCCACCGATGACGGCGGACAGGATGCCGATGAAGGAGTTACCAGCGATCTTGGAGAACGCGATGCCCTCGGTCGTGGCAAGCCAAGCGGTCTGAGCATCGGCGTCCATACCACGAATGGTGCCAACAACAGCGGGGTTCAGGAGCTGCTGGATCATCAGGAAGGCGACGAGGCCAGCGAGGCCAGCGGTGCCATCGTGATCGTCGGCAAGGCCGACAGCGGCGCCGACTGCGAACAGCCAGGCCATGTTATCGATAAGAGCGCCGCCTGCCTTGATGAGCAGGAAACCGGCGGTATAGGAAAAACCGGTAGTGTCACCGGCAGCACCCATGACTGCGGGAGCGAGCAGTTAGCCCACGCCCATAAGAATACCTGCGACGGGAAGCGCCGCAACGGGAAGCATCAGCGCTTTGCCGAGCTTCTGGAGGTACTTCATCATATTGGTATCTCCTCCAACCTTTCTTTCGTTGTTCACCAACGAGTTCCATGTCCGCGCCTTGTGCATACCGGCTTCTCCGCTTGCCGGCATTGATGCGCAAACTTAGACAACCCAGTCCCTATTTGAGGTTGCTGGTATGTACGGTAGCACACACTCAATTCAAACGTCCACCACATTTCGTTTAAATTACTATATCGTTGCCAAACGGTTATTTTTGGCCCGTAAACGGTAATTTGCGCAGGTAGACATGTTGCATATATTTCATTACCAAACTAATTCTTAGCAATTTCCATTCGATTTCGTTTCAAAATTGGTTACTACCAGATGAACAGTGGTACCACATTGTTACTACCAGTTTAGCCGAAATCGTTTTCACTTTATATGAATAAAGTGTCCCAAAATTTGCATACAACCACCCCCTCTCATCGCCCTCCCCACAGTGCAAAAAGCCCGCTAGAACGATGTCCGTTCTAGCGGGCATATCAGATTTTTGGCTACGCGCTCGGCGGCTCGGGCGGCCCTTACGCAAACAGACCGTAGATGCTGATGTTGGCCTTGGCGTAGAGGCCGTTAGCATACTCGGTCCACTTGGAGCTGGCGCTCGAAGCCTGCGAGGAGTACTGCTGATAAGCAGTGTAGTAGGCGGTCATGGCCTGCTTGTAGGTAGCGCTATCGGCCGTAAAGGCATCATCGGCAAAGGCCTTGGCATAGGTGCTGTCGGCATCCTTCCAAGTGCCCTTTGAGCTATCCCACTCATCGCCAGCAAGGTTGATGATGTAATCGGCGTAGTCCTTGCTCGCGGTCTTCTCGTTGCCGTCAGCAGGCTCGGTCGGGGCGGTCGGCATGCTTGCGGAGCTATCGCCCACCTTCTTCTTGTAGAGCTTCTGCAGTGTCGCGGACTGGCGGACGATCTGCTTGGCCTGGTCCTTGGACACGCCGTACTGCGTGGCCATGGTCTTGTAGTCGGAGGTGCCGATGGAATCCTCGGCATACTGCTTCATTTCCTTGGAAGAGACGGTAATGCCCTCGTCCTCGGCAGCGTCCAGCAGAATCTGGTTGCGCACGTAGGACAGGATAACGTCGGCAGACGGAGCGGTGTAGTTGCCGTCGTCGTCCTTGACGGTGTCAAGGCTGTACTGGCTCTCGATGGCCTCACGCGCGGTGATGTCGCTCTTCTTGCCGTTGTAGCTATAGCTCGCCACGGCCGAATCGAGCTGGTCCTCGGACAGGGTCGCCGAGCCGACGCCCTTGCCGCCAAAACCACCGTTGCCGATAAAGAAGCCGACCACGGCAGCAATCACGACGGCGACCACAAAGGCGGCAATCATCGTCTTCTTGTGCTTGGATGCATGGTCGTCTTCATCGGAACCCAGGATATCGTCGTCCTCATCCTGGGCCTCGGGCATGAGGTTCTCGTCAGCGGCATCCGCGGCAATCTGAGCCTCCAGTCGGGCGTCCTCCTCCTCGGCCGTCGTACCGGCAGCAATGTGCTCGGCAGACGTACCGGTGACCAGGTCGATCTTCTCGTCCTCATCACCGTCGGGGCCTTCGCCGCGCTCGATGATCTGAATGCCGTCGATCTCGTCCTTCTCGTCCTTCTTTTGAATCAGACCCATATCGGTTACTCCTTGTTAGGAAACATAGTCTTCAATAGAATACGCCCGACAGAGCGCCGGGCGTATTGATTCTTAGGTTATACGCAAACACTTAAGTACTATTTAGGCGTTTGCAGCGTGCATGCCTTAGGCCAGGTGCGCGATAACGGCATCGGCAAAGGCCTGCGTGCCCACGGCGCCCTCGACGGAGCCGGTCTGGGCACGACGCACGTCACCGGTAACCTGCTCGCCCTCGTCGAGCGTGGCAGACACCGCAGCGCGGATACGATTGGCCGCATCGTTCTCGCCCAGGTGGTCGAGCATCATCGCAGCGGACAGAATCTCGGCCGTGGGGTTGGCAATATCCTGGCCAGCGATATCGGGCGCGGAGCCATGCGTAGCCTCAAAGATTGCGCAGTCGGCACCGATGTTGGAGCCGGGGGCCATGCCCAGACCGCCCACCAGGCCGGCGCACAGGTCGCTCACGATGTCGCCGTACAGGTTGGGCAGCACCAGGACATCGAAGTCGTTGGGGTTCTGGACCAGGCCCATGCAGGTGGCGTCGACGATCTTGTCGTTGAACTCGATATCGGAATAGTTGGCGGCCACCTCGCGCGCCACGCGCAGGAACAGGCCGTCGGTCGCCTTCATGATGTTGGCCTTGTGCACGGCCGTCACCTTTTTGCGGCCGCAGCGGCGGGCATACTCAAAGGCATACTCCACAATGCGGCGGCTCTTGGCGATGGAAATCGGCTTAATTGAAATGGCGGAATCAGCGGCGAAGGTCTTCTGGCCCGAGCGCTCGACGAGCCGCGAGAGCTCCTCGACCTCGGCAGCGCCCTCATCGAACTCGATGCCGGCGTAGAGGTCCTCGGTGTTCTCGCGCACGATAACCAGGTCGACACCGCGGAAACGAGAGCCGTCGCCCGGCTGCGACAGGCAAGGGCGCACGCAGGCGTACAGGTCAAAGTGCTTGCGCAGGGCCACGTTGACGCTGCGGAAACCCGTGCCGACCGGCGTGGTGATGGGGCCCTTGATGGCAACCTTGGTCTCGGCGACCGCATCGAGCACGTGCTGGGGCAGCGGCGTGCCAAACTCGTCCATGACGCCGGCACCGGCCTCCTGGACGTTCCAATTGATCTGGACACCGGCAGCCTCGACCACGCGGCGCATGGCCTGCGTAATCTCGGGACCGATACCGTCACCGGGAATCAGGACTACATCGTGCGCCATAATCTGTTACTCCTCGTCTTCGGCGTCGTCAGATTTTTTAACGCTAGCACGCTTCTTCTTTTTGGAGAGATCCAGGCCAAAACGTTTAACAAGCATTTCGCAAATCTCGCTCGAACGGGCCTTGAGATAGCTACCCTTGCCGTTCTCGGCATCGAACTTAAGGCGCAGCGCGAGCTTCTCGGCAACCTCGGCGTCGATCTCGCCCTGGCAAAACTCGTACAGGCAACCGAGCATGTCACGATACTCAAGGTCGCCGTGGTAGCACTGGATGGCCTCGTCCAGGATAGGCCAAGCCTCGCGCGAACGCTCGACGCTCGTGGCACCCCACACGCACAGCAGGCGGAAGGCGGCGTAGCGCAGCGTGGAGGAAAGCTCATCGAACAGCGCGGTCTCGGCGCCCTCAAAGGCATCGCCCAGCTGCTCGGGGCAGGTGGTGGCGAGCGCCGCCAGGGCATCGAGGGCTTCCCAGCGGGTCTGAGCCTCGGGGCGATCGAGCGCCTCGATCAACGCGGGTACGCAGGGCACGACGCGCTGCGGATCGCGCTCGGCGAGCAGGTGCAGCACGCGGGCGGCAAACTGGCGGATACGGCGCGTGGGGCAGCCGAGCTCCTGGACCAGACGGTCGACGGCGTTCTCGTTCTCCTCTGCCAGCTGGAGCTGTGCCAGCTCCTCGTCGGTGAACTGTTCGTCTTTGTTTTCTGCCATAGTTACCTCTTCTTACTATTTCTTAGCGTGCTTGCCAGCACCCTTGCTGTCATCGGTGACCGAGATGAGCTGTCGGTCGGCCGCGCCATTGCGACGCGCACGGCGGCGCTCCTCGGCGTCGCCCGCGTCGGCGGCGGCGCGATGGGCCTTGTTGACGTTAAAGACCTCGTCGTGCTTGCGCCACGGACCGACGGACTCGCCAAAGCTCATCTTAAGGCCGGCGATAAAGCCGCCGAGCCAGCCGATCGGCGCAAACTGCACCAGCGGGAACAGCGAGAACACCCAGGTCAGCAGGACGACTGCCGCCGCACCCGCAAAGTTGGCAATCCAGTAGTCGCGCTTGGTGATCACGCGCTTTTCGCACGCCCACTGGCCGCACAAAAAACCGATGTAGATCGCAAAGAGAAAGAGCGCCAGCGCAAGCACCACGAACGTCCAGCTCATGGGCGTTACTCCTCGTGATGGTGGCCGCAGCAGCACTCGTGGCCGTCATCATGGCCGTGGCCGCCGCAGCACTCGTGGCCCTCGTCGTGGTGGTGGCCACAACCGCACTCGTGATCGTCGCCATGCTCGCCGCAACCGCAGCCTTCCTCGTGAGCGCCATGCTCCTCGGGACGATACTGCGACCAGTCCAGACCGGCGGCGATGGCGTCGGCCTCCTCCTTATAGAGGACCGTGACGGCCTGGGTACCCAGCTTGGCACCACCGATGGCGTCGAGCATGTCGTAGAGCGTAAAGGCCACGTCGGCACCGGGCAGCGCAAGCTCGCGGTCGTCGGCATAGGCGAGCGCCAAGCGCAGGTCCTTGATAAAGTGCTCGACCATAAAGCCGGGCTTGTAGTCGCCGTCGAGCGCCTTGGGAGCCAGGCTCTCCATGGCGCCAGACTTGCCGGTGCCGCCCAGGATCATCTGGCGGGTCTTCTCCAGGTCAAGGCCGCTCAACTCGGCAAATGCCATGGCGTCTGCCATGCCGACCATGCAGGCGCCCAGCGACACCTGGTTGGCGAGCTTGGCAGCCTGGCCCTTGCCGGCGCCGTCGAAGCAGCAGATGTTGGCCGCAAAGGTGGCAAGGATGTCGCGGACCGGCGCGATGTCGTTCTCGGTAGCGCCCACGATAGCCGTGAGCGTACCGGCGATAGCGCCCGACTCGCCGCCGGTGACGGGGCAGTCAAACGCCATGCGACCAGAAACCTGGGCGGCCTCGGCAATGTCACGGGCAAGCTCGGGCGAGCTCGTGGTGAGGTCGATCAAGACCGCACCCGGCTTGGTGCACGCGAGCAGGCCGTCGCCCGCCAGGTAGAGTTCCTCGACCTCGGAGGGATAGCCCACCATGGTAAAGACGACATCGGCGTTCGCCGCGGCATCGGCCGGCGTATCTGCCCAGACGGCGCCGCGCTCGATAAGCGCCGCCGCCTTGGACTTGGTGCGGTTGTTGACCGTGACGGGATAGCCGGCGTCCAGAATGTGGCCGGCGATGGGGGCACCCATGATTCCGGTGCCAATGAATGCGACGGAGAGCTTGTTTGCCATGAAACCTTTCCTTTTGGGTTGGGTGTTGTTACCAGGTTGAATACTCGGTGCCAGCGTTTGGGCTGTGAGTCGAGGGCGATTACGGACGCAGCGCTTGCCTACTGACCGCGCACGCGGCGGGCGATACGGTCGGAAAGCGAGGCTTTCTCGGCGCGATTCTTGCCCCAAAACGCGCAGCCCACCATGCCGGGGCCCACGTGCGAGCCGATGGTGGGACCCACGGAGCCGCGAATGATCGTGACGTCGGCGCAACCCTCCTCCTTGCGGATGGCGGCTTCGAGCCAGTCACCATCCTTTTCGGCATCGGCCGTCATGATGGCGATGGGCATGGTGCGATCGGGCACGTAGTTCTCGCGGAACGACTTGAGGATGGACTTGAGCGCCTTCTTGCGGCCGCGGTTGACGCCGATCAGCGACAGCGAGCCGGCCAGGTCGTAGGAGAGCTCGGGCTTGACGTCGAGCTTTGCCGTGAGCTGCGCCGCCGCGGGAGGAATGCGGCCGCCGGCAGCCAGTGCGTCGAAGCTCTCGAGCGTAAAGTAGCCGTGCACGTAGGTTTTTGCCTCGCTTGCCCAATCGACCAGCTGTTTGGCGGTCAGTCCCGCCGAACGCTGGCGCACGGCCTCGAGCGCCAAGAGCGCGCCGGTCGCGCAGGGCAGAGCGTTGTCGACCACGTAGAGCTCAAAGTTGGGATACTCGGCGCGCACGGCATCTGCCGCCTGGCACGCGGAGTTGTAGCTCGACGACAGCGCCGAGGTAAAGCACAGGTAGACCGTGGGCGTACCCTCTTTGGCGCACTCGGTAAAGAACTCGATATAGCGACCGAGCGACACAGCCGAGGTGGACACGCGGGCACCGGCGCGCATGCGGTCGTAGAACTCCTTAGGGCTCATGCTCGACCAGATGTCATCCGTGCGCTCTTCGCCATCGATAATGAAGGGGAAACCCAGGATATCGACATCGAGGTTCGCGGCGACCTCGGGGCTAAAGTCGCAGCAGGTATCGACGACGATGCGGCAGCGGTCAGAATGGCCGGTAGATGAAGCCTTGTCCATCAAAGCGACTCCTTACGTAAAAAAGGCGACCACCCGCATGGGATGGCCGCCAACCGTTAACTCATGCAAGTTAACGTATTTTACTCGTCAAGTGTTTCGATGCGGGGCTTGATGATGCCATATCCACCATTCTTACGGTGATACACCACATTGATGAGGCCGGTCGTCGCGTTCTCGAACACGTAGAAGTCGTGGCCCAGCAGATCGGTCTGCACCAGCGCCTGCTCCTCAGTCATCGGGGTGACGTCGATAACCTTCTCGCGGACGAGCAGGTCGTCCTCTTCCTCGGGCAGCAGCAGGTCGGCCAGATCCTCAACGCGCTCGACCGGTGCGACATCCGCGGCGCTGGCACCGCCCTGGCGGTTGTCCACGACCTTGGTCTTGAACTTGCGCAGCTGGCGGGTGACCTTATCGGCGGAGAGGTCGATGGCGGCGTACATATCTGCACCGTGCTCGGCAACGCGAATCACCGAACCGCGGGCACGAACCGTAACCTCGACGATTGCCGGGTTGGGGTTCGAGGGGTTCTTCTCATAGCGAAGTACAACGTCGACCGTCATGGGCTCGATATCGAAAACCTTGAGCGCCTCGCCGATCTTCTCATCCACATGCGCACGCAGAGCATCGGTTACCGTCGTCTTGCGTCCAGAAACCTTGATATCCATACGTGGCTCCAATCTGCCTCGGGGACTTACTGTACTGGCTATGTACCCATTGCCGTGCATTTAATCACGCGGATTCCTAAAGACCCGAATAACGATTGCTTGATACCGCATACCGAAGTCTCGCACTTTTCTGTGGCAAAGTGCGCTATAGGAGGGGGCCGGCGGCTTTGTATTTGGTCCCGAAAATTGGCTTTGACCTGCTAGTTTTATTGGGATGAAAAAGCCGGGCTCCCCCATCGGGGAAGCCCGGCAGTGCGTGTTGAAACCGTGAAGAAGTGTCCTTTCCAACGTATAGGAGACGCCACCCCTAGCAATAACTAGCTATTGAGTTTGTTAATGTCGTCGTCGGTGATGGTGCCTTCCTGGCTGGACGAGTTGTCCTCGGAGGATGCGGTCTCATTGTTGGAATCGGAGGACTCGCTGCCGGAGGACGTGGTCTCACTGGGCTCAGAGTCGCCCGGCTGCACGTTAGCGCCCGAAACCGTCTTAGTGGTGAGGTCGTAGGGCATCGTGCCATACCAGACAGAGTGGACCGCCTCGAGCGTGCCGTCGGCCGTGATGTCGTCGAGGGCATCGCTCACGGCACGGCACAGCTCATCGTTAGAGCTAAGGCCTGCGACGCCAAGCGTGGAGGGTGCCTCGAGCGTGCCGACATAGGAGATCTGGCTCATCAGGCGCGCGAGGTAGCCACCAGCCGTGGAATCACAGATCACGTAATCGACCTCGCCCGACTCGAGCGCCTCAAAGCACTCATTGATGTTGGAGAAGGTCTTTTGGTTGGCGGTGATGCTTTGCTTGGCGAGCGCCTCCTGCGAGGCCGAGGAGGTCTGAACGCCCAGGGTAGCGGTGTTAAGCGTTTCGGTGGAAACGCTCAGCGACTCGCCGTCACTGCTCTTGCCGAATACGGCGGGGGCGTCGTACAGACAGGTGCCAAGCGAGCTGATGTCGCCGCCCGCAGACTTGATGTCGCCAATAAAGATGTCGGCCTTTTTATCGCTGAGCGCGGAATCGGCCGAGGACGCATCGACAAAGGCGACCTTGAGACCCATGCGGCATGCAAGGGCACGAGCGGCATCGACCGCATAGCCCGTGAGGTTTCCGTCGGCATCCTGCATGGCTTGCGGGGCATCGGAAGTATCGAGGGCGACCGTCAGGGTTCCCGGCGTGACCAGGGCATCGTCCGATACCGTGGGGGTAACGGTCTCGCGCTCGATCTGGTCGATCGTGGGCGTCGTGAACGTGGACAGTGGATTGAACGCGCATCCACTCAGGCCCAAAACGGCAATGACCGCCGCGGCCCCAGCACCTAACCGAGCCGCATGCATCAAGCTGCCCCTCACCATGTCCACTACCCTGCCTTCTGTGTCGTATACAATCCGTGCCCTGCACGGAATATCGGGTTGTTCCCACCAGCTGACCTGGTATTTGACCCCACACTTGCGCACCGGGGTGTTTGCTCGGGAGGCCGCAGCCACCTTCACGACTGACCCGCTCGCCCGCGAGGCGGTATTGCCCCAAAGAAAGTAGAACGGACGGTGCGGCTTACATCTAGGACGCGCCATGATCGCGCCGCGCGCACGCGGTCGCTTACGTGGATCCCTTTGACCGCGTCTGTCTTGGACTAGGACGGGCATTTCGTCCGTCCGCAACCACAGCCTGGTAGGAACGAAGCGCATTATAGCTAAGTTCAAGCTAAAGTTTAAGGTTAGGGGCGTTATTCGCATCGCGAGTACAGATTTCGCAGGTCAGGACGGGCCGCACGTGCTCTGATTGAGCCCGTCGCTCCCCTATGGAAAGCCCCAACACACCCGTCTTAGGGCGCCGTGGCCAAAAAATAGCAAATATGAGTACTGTTACCAATTTAGTAGCAGGAGTTTTTGGCTCTGCAAGCTGTTTTCACGCTCTATAACGTCAGATTGATGCCAGGATATTCCACATTTGTTTAATAGTTTTCTAATTTACCCCATCTTCCAGTCCCAAAATCCCTGATTTTGCTGTTACTGAATTTGTAGCAGTACTCATATTTGCTATATTTTGGCCAGAGCATATATCCAACCCCCTGTTTCAGAGCATTGTTAGGCGGGTTTAAGCCCAAAACACGCCCGCAGCGTGTTAAGCAGCGCCTCTTGCTTTTTCCTGCGGGCATCGACACGATTCCGGTACCGCTTTCGCATACGCTGGTGCATGCGCCATGCGAGCGCCTCCATTGCCTCCATGTCGCAGAGCATCTCGTTATTGACCGTCGCGACCTCGATTCCCATAGTAATCAAGCCCGTGTTGCGTTTTTCATCATGGATACGTCCCCTCCGGGAGGAATGGCCCAGCTCACCGTTGTATTCCAGGTCAAACTGGGCTGCTTCCTGATACGCATCGCAAACTGCATGCGGCATCCCCGAGATTGCCTGCGCGCGGTCATCGAACTCGATCTTGTAGTCGGTCTTAAAGGGACCGCAGGCGAATCCGCCATAGGAAAACGGAAGCGAAAACAGAGCGAGCATGATGCACTCCATGGGCGAGAGCAGGTTTTCTGACAGGTAGGGACACAGGCGCAGCAGCTGTTTGGCCGCACTCCCCTTGCATGCCGCAAGGTAATCTGCCAGGCGATCGGGCGTCAGCACCGGCTCGACTTCAAAGTAGCCCACGTCTGCCGGTTGGTCCTTGTCCTTTGCAAGCCTATTCGCAACAGGCGAGGTATAGGGAGGTAGATACTTCCCGCGATCGCTCAGTGAAATCTTGGAACACAGTTCCTGGGCCAGGGCAAACGCCTGGATACAGCCGACCTCGCGGGCGACGGCAACACAAAGGGCCTCGGGAGATAGGCTGTACACCCCCGGTTCCACCTCTAGAATCGAGCCGGCAGGCAACCCGGAACACACGGACCAGCCCACACCAGCCATGCGTCGGCGCTGCGCCGCAGATCCCACCAGCAAGCACAGATCTTCTTGCACCTCGCCGCTTTTGACTCCAATTCGCACCAAGTCGGAAAGATTGATATCCTCGGTCGAAGGCGATGACGTACACAGCACACGGCGCTCTTCATCGGAATCGAGGTCCTTCCAGCTTATGTAGCCCATCTGCCGGCGTTCGGCGCGCATCATGCGTAGCGCCGAGGCGCCCGTTAGGATTACGGAAGCCGCTAGCTGTTCGTCTGTCGGCTCGTTGCGCCGCTCAATCTTCACTGCCACAAAACCACCCCTACCAAACGCGTGCGATAGCGAGGCCATCGACCGCTACGGCGCCGGCGCGCTTGAGTTCCGCCGAAGCCGCTGCCATCGTCGCGCCCGTGGTGATAACGTCATCGATAAGCAGCAAGCGGCGGCCGTGCACGTCCTCAACCGTCTCGTACATGCCTTGGGCACGCTCGCGGCGCTCCTCACGACCGAGTTCGCGCTGGTCGCCATGCCCGTACTTGACGAGCGCATCGAGCAGGGGAACACCCGACAGCTCGCAAAATGGGCGCGCAATAGCCTCCATATGATCAAAACCACGCCGCCGAAACGCTGCCGCCGTCGCAGGCACAAACACCACCGCATCCGCACCGGACAGCACACCTCCATAGCGATCGGGCGCTACGACCTGGGCATGCAGGGCGGTGTCGTAGAGCAGCTCCGCCAGATACGGAGCCAGACGTCGCTCGTCCGCATCCTTGTACGCTTTAATGATGCGCGGCAGCGGATGCGCATAGACGGCGCACGCCAGGCAGCGGTCGAGCGCCTCCGCCATTGCCGAGGACGTGCCCTCGACCGAACACTCAGTGCACAGCAAATCCCCAAACGGGGCGCCGCATCGGGTGCAGCTATGACGTGGGTCGATGAGCGTGAGCGCAGTCAGGCAGTCTTGGCAAATAAGCGTACCGGCGCGCTCGCAGCCGGCACATCGTGTTGGCGACAATGCCTCGAGCGCCTCGCGTGCCACCCGCTCGGCAAACGGTAGCAATTCGTCCGCAAACGGTAGGGCACCGGCACCCTGCAGACAGCTCAATATGTTCAGATGGCTCTTCAAGACACAACCCTCCCTACGTTCGGTCGCAGGGAGGGTTGTTGATTCGGCGCTATGATACCCCGATGCGCTCGGGGCAAGGCGGGCTAAATCCGCTCGCGGGCGTTATTCGCCGGCAGGCGGTTGTGGTGCGGACGAAGACGGGGTCGAGCCCTCGCCACCATCCTGGCGCGGCTTGCGGGAACGGCGACGGCGACGGCGCTTTTGACCCTGGTCGGCCGAGCCCTCGCCACCGCGCAGCTCGCGCTCGTCACGAGCGGCGCCATGCGAAGCCTTGGCAGCCGCTCCCCGCCATCTCCGGGACGACGGCGCGTGACCTTGACCTCGCCATCCGAGACCTGGTCGGCCACGGAGGGCACTGAGGGCTTCTGTTGCGCGCCCGAGGAATGGCGACGGCGCGGACGCGGCGCGCGTTCCTCCTCGCCACGCGACTTGCCGCCCTTGTCGGCAGACGCATCGGAGGCCGAGGGGCCCTTGGAAGCGGCACCAGCCTCGCGAGCAGCTGCGGCGCGGAAGGCGTCCTCGCGCTCCTCGCTCGACAGATGACGGCGGCG
>CAJLLB010000020.1 GCA_905207425.1 uncultured Collinsella sp. | reverse complement strand
AGCGTCGGCCGGTCCGCCGTTCGGTAGAACGGCGGAACTAAATCAACTTAAAGCCCTTGCGCTTGCCCACGGAGAGGGTGTCGCCCAGCTTGAGGGCGCTGGGGTCGATGTTGTAGCTCTTGGGAGCCACGGCCTTGCCGTTGATCTTGACGCCGCCGCCGTCGATGTCGCGACGGGCCTGGCCGGCGCTGGCCGAAAGGCCCAGGTCCTTGAGCAGGCCGGCGAGGTAGATCTGGCCCTCGTCGTTAACAGTCAGCTCAATGTGCTTCTCGGGGAAGTCGGCGAGCTGGCCCTCCTTGAACACGCGGTCGAACTCGGCCTGAGCCTCGTCGCCTGCACCGGCGCCGTGGTAGGTGTCGCACAGGTCGCGGCCCAGAGCGCGCTTGAGCTCATAGGGATCGGCGGAGCCGTCGGCCAGGGCAGCGTCGATCTTGTCGACCTCGGCCGGGGTGAGCGAGCTCGCCAGGCGGTAGTACTTGCCGATCATCTCGTCGGGGATGGACATGGTCTTGCCGAACATATCCTTGGGCGCGTCGGTCAGGCCGATGTAGTTACCGTAGGACTTGGACATCTTACGGACGCCATCGGTGCCCTCGAGCAGCGGCATGGTGAGCGCGATCTGTGGCTCCATGCCCATCTTCTCCATGAGCTCACGGCCGGCAAGCAGGTTGAAGAGCTGGTCGGTGCCGCCCATCTCCACGTCGGCCTTGATCTGCACGGAGTCGAAAGCCTGCATCACGGGGTACAGGAACTCGTGCAGGGCGATCGGCGTCTGGGACTGGTAGCGCTTGGTAAAGTCGTCGCGCTCGAGGATACGGGCGACGGTGAACTTGGAGCACACCTGCAGCAGACCAGCCAGATCCATCGACAAGATCCAGTCACCGTTGTGCACGATGGTGGTCTTCTCGGGATCCAGGATCTTCATGGCCTGGCTCACGTAGGTCTCGGCATTGGCCTCGATTTGCTCCTGCGAAAGCTGCGGACGGGTGGAATTCTTGCCCGAAGGGTCGCCAATCAACGCGGTACCGTTGCCGATGATGAGGGTGACGTTGTGGCCCAGGTCCTGGAACTGACGCATCTTGCGCAGCGGCACGGCGTGGCCCAGGTGCAGGTCGGGGCTGGTGGGATCGACGCCGAGCTTGATGTTGAGGGGCTCGCCCTTCTCAAGCTTCTTGCGAAGGTCGGCCTCGGGGACGATCTGCGCGGCGCCCGAGGTGATGATACGCATTTGCTCGTCAACAGACAGCATTGGGTATCCTCCTTTTGCTATAGCACCCTCGCCGAAAACGGCGGTGCTGGAAGTCCATAAACTCTCTTATGATAACAAACTGACGCGACGCAGCATCTACGACAGGAAAATCCTCGTCCTGCCGCATGCGTCGATGGCAACTGGCAGACGCGTGCCGTCACGCTCGACCAGATAGCGCACCTGCCGACGACGCAAGCAGTCGCGGCAACGGACCTGCCCCGTCGCATCGGTGGCACAGACGCCCTCGGCGGTCAGCAGGCAGTGCTCGCACACCATAAGCTCGGGACGGTCGGCGTCGACCGGACCCAAGACGCCGGGTTCAGCAGCCAGTTCGGCAATACGCTCCCTATCATTGCTGAGCAACTCGGCAGGCAAGTATACCCACCCCGCGCCAAGCCCGCGCAGCCAGGCAAGCGTGGCCCGATTGGCGCAGAACACCGGCGCCGCCACGTCAAACGTCGTGCCCAGCTCGCGGGCCATCGCCACCTGTCCCAGATTGCGGCAGACGACGTGCCCGGCACGTTGCATAAGCGCTCGAGTCCGCTCGGCGTCGCCTGCGCGGCACACTTCGTCGAGCACCACCGTCGCATCGGACAGATCCCGCTCATCGCGCGGATCCAAATCCATCAGCTCCCAGGCAAAGACCATACGAGCAAAAGCCTCATGCTTTGCCGGCTCCGCCGGTCCCGCCAACTCCGTCGGCACGTCGCCATCTGCCAGAACGCCCTCAAACGGCAGCACCTCAACGGACCGCTCAGCAGGCGCGACCGCATCTGCCTCGACCCGCATGCGCTCCAACACCGTTGCCGTCTGCCCCAGCACGCCGGCACTGCGAATCAGATAGACCTCACAGCCCGCGTCCACCTTGCGTTTGCAATGCACGACGATGCGCTCTCCCGCAGCGGCATCCACGGGGCAAGGCACCTGTGGCCAGCGCTTGGGCACATCGGGACGCGCGTCGGCACCCGGGTAAAATCGGATCTCGAGCGTATCGCCCGCCGCCACGGCGGCATCAAGCTCAACCGTCACCTCTTCGTGACCCACCGCCACCAAGTGGCCCACGCGCACGCCCTGGTTGATCGCGCGCTCAAAGCTCATGAGCTCGGCGCCCGAACGACCCCGCAGATACGCATCGGTAAAGCCGCGGTTGAACGACCTTCCCAGCTCGCGCTCAAGCGCCGGCACCGCATCGGCATCCCATGTGCCGTCGCGCAGCATATTGAGCGCCCGACGCCACACCCTCACCACGTTAAAGACGTAGTCGGGATTCTTCATGCGGCCCTCGATCTTGAGCGATGCCACGCCGGCGGCAACAAGCTCGGGCAGATGCGCGATGCCCAGATAGTCACGCGGACAAAGCAGGCGATCCCCTTCGACAGCGACAACACTCTGCCCCGCCTCGTCCACCAAGTCATAGGATAGACGGCACGGTTGAGTGCAATCACCGCGCATCGCAGAGCGGCCACGTCGAAGGGCAGAGAACCCGCACGCACCCGAGTATCCAATGCAAATAGCGCCGTGACAGAACACCTCGATGGGCACGCCAGTAGCGCAAAGTGTCTCAATCTCTGCAACGCTCAGCTCGCGCGCAGTCGTCACGCGCTCAACGCCCAACTCCTTGGCAGCCAACTGCACGGCACCCTCGCTATGAGCGCCCGCCTGAGTGGACAGGTGAATCTCGACCCCCGGAATCGCCGCACGAAGCGCACAAGCCAGCCCGGCATCGGCCACAATCAACGCATCGGCACCCAACGCGCGCGCATGCGCCCCCAACGCCACGGCGTCGGCAAGCTCATCATCGAACACGAACACGTTGAGCGTCACGTACACACGCACGCCATGGGCATGGGCCACGGCACAACCGCGCGCGAACTCATCATCGCTAAAGCCATGCGCGCTCACTCGAGCGTTGAATCCGTCCAGCCCCGCATAGATGGCATCGGCACCCGCCGCAATCGCCGCGAGCATCTGGTCGAGTCCGCCAGCAGGCGCCAGCAGTTCGGGCAGCGCCACTTCAGCCGCCGCCAACTCGCTTTCGCATTGTCCGCTCGATTCCGTCGCCCAAATCGCCATCGGCAAACTCCTTACCAAGGTATGCAATCACTCTGTTAATTGCCGTCAACCAGCATACACGAGGCCCCGCATGCCCCGATTGGTTTATCGTGTAATAACTTATGTCCATCCTGCCCGACGCATACCCGCCGCCTGGCACGACATACTTGGAGGTCAATATATGGGTCCTCGCCAACGACAGGGACACGGTCGCTCTAAGACGCACGCCCTGCCCGTCATCCTGCTCTCGCTTTTGGGCTTTTTGCTCATCGCGGGCGTAGCATTTGGCATCGGCATGATCGGCAACGTCAACCGCTGGCTGTCCGACCTGCCCGACTACACCGACGCCAACGCCTATCTGGTCAGCGAGCCTACCGAAATTGTTGACTGCAACGGCAATACCATTGCGAGCTTCTACACGCAAAACCGCAAGTCCATCACCAAGGACCAAGTGTCCCCGTACGTGCTGCAGGGCACCGTTGACGTTGAGGACGAGCGCTTCTACGAGCATGGCGGCATCGACCTCTGGGGCATTGCACGCGCATCGGTGGCAACCCTCACCGGCGGCCACGAGGGTGCATCGACCATCACCCAGCAGCTGGTTCGCAACACCATCTTGCAGGAGGAACAATTCGACTCGACCATCGAGCGTAAGGTGCGCGAGGCCTATATCGCCATCAAGATGGAGGATATGTACTCCAAAGACGAGATCCTCATGATGTACCTCAACACCATCTACTACGGCCATGGAGCATATGGCATCGAGGCCGCCGCTGAGACCTATCTGTCCAAAACCGCCGCCGACCTCACCCTGAGCGAGGCCGCGCTGCTCATCGGCCTTCCCAACTCGCCCTCGCAGTACGACCCCACGGTTAATCCCGACTTGGCGCTGTCCCGCCGCAACAAGGTTCTGGACAACATGCTGCGTCTGGGCCACATCACGCAGGAAGAGCACGATGCCGCGCAGGCTGAGCCCATCACGCTTAACGTGACCGAGATTTCGGGCAGTGGCGTCGATGTGTACTCTCAGCCCTACTTTGTCGCCTACGTTAAGCAGCTGCTTGAGCAGGAGTTCTCCACCGACGTGCTCTTTAAGGGCGGTCTGACCGTCAAGACCACCATCGACCCCACCATGCAGCAGGTGGCCGAGGAGGCCGTGCGCTCGCAGCTCGACACGCTTTCGCTCGACGGCCTGGACATGGGCATGGTCGTCGTTGACCCCAAGACCGGCTACATCAAGTGCATGGTGGGCGGCTACGACTACAACGCCGACGAGAATCACGTGAACCACGCTACGGCAAAGCGCCCCGTGGGCTCCACGTTTAAGGCCTTTACGCTGGCAACTGCCATCCAAAACGGTATGAACCCCAACGTCACCCTCAACTGCAACTCGCCGCTCAAGGCCAAGGGCACCACGACCGAGGTGCAAAACTACGGCAACCAGAGCTATGGCAACATCACGCTTAAGCAGGCAACGGCATACTCATCCAACACCGGCTACATTCAGGTGGCCGAAGCCATCGGCAATGACAAGATCATGTCGCTCGTCAAAAAGCTCGGCATCGATCCCGCCAAGGACAATATCGAGGACGTTCCCGTCATGACGCTCGGCACCGGGTCCATCTCACCGCTCGAGATGGCATCGGCCTACGCAACGTTTGCCAACGGTGGCTACTACCGTCAGCCCATCGCCATTACCGAGATCGACTCGCGTACCGGCTCGGTTCTGTACCAGCACACCGACAATCCCACGCAGGTGCTCACCGAAGGCGAGGCTGCCGCGGTTACCGACGTTCTATCCGGCGTCATGCAGGGTAGCGGCACGGGTGCCGCCGGCGCGCTGAGCGTCAACCAGCCCTATGCCGGCAAGACGGGCACCACTGACAACACCACCAACCTGTGGTTCTGCGGCTTCACGCCGCAGCTGGCATGCGCCCTGTGGACCGGTTATTCCGCAGGCGAGATTCCCATCCAAAAGTACGGTTCGGACCTGCTGGGCGACAGCACCAACCTGCCCGTCTTTAAGAAGTTCATGAACACCGTTCTTGCGGGCACCGAACGCGAGGAATTCCCGACCGGAACGGCTCCCACGTACAAGAACAATAACGTCTGGAAGTTCTACGGCACCAACAACACCAAGAAGACGGAGAACGACGACAAGGACGAGAACGAGGACGAAGAGGAAACCACCACAACGACTACCACGACGACCACGACGACCGAGACCACGGGCGGCGACACCACCGGCGGCACCGGAACGACCGGTGGCTCGACGGGCGGCTCCACTGGTGGTTCGACCGGCGGCGATGGCGGCACGCCTACGCCCACGCCTACGCCCACGCCTACGCCCACTCCCGACCCCTCGCCCACGCCTGACGATACGGTCGGCTAGAAATTCATCCGGCCATTAGCAACAAGGCCCCGAGCAGCTTAAAGTGCTCGGGGGCCTTTTAATTTAAAGTGACCTGGTGGACGGTCTTTATACCGGCAAACAAAGGGGGGGTACCGACCAACGTCGATACCCCTTACAAGCCACCATGTCACGCGCACAGTGCCGAGCGCACGACCCGCACGCCTACTTGCGAGAATTGCTCAGCTTATTGATCAGCGCCTCAAGACGCTCTCCGTCCTCGGCCGTCTGCGCAATGACCAAGATCGTGTCGTTGCCGGCAAGCGAGCCAAGCACGTCGGGCAGCTCCGCGGCATCGACAGCCGCGGCAATACCAGAAGCCGTACCGGGCTGCGCCTTGATCATAACCAGATTATCGGTGCGCAGTACGCCGGTAACCAACTCGGAAACCATGCGCTGCAGATGCAGGTCCTCGGCAAGGACATAGATGCCCTCGGGGAGCTTACGCAGTCCCATGTCCGCGATATCGCGCGAAACGGTCGCCTGCGTGCAATCGAAACCCATGGCGCGAAGCTCGTCTACCAAAACGCGCTGCGTACGTACGTCCTTATTGCGAACAATATCTCTGATGGCATCCTGGCGCCCATTGCGTTTTTTGGCCATACAAAACCTCACTCCAAAAGATGGCGGAGACAATCACTTAGTAATTGAATAGTTTAGCGCTATTTGAGGGTTTTAGTGAATAAGAACGCATTTCGAAACAATTCCATGCAATTTATTTCGAAAATCACGCTACTAGACAGTCCGGACGCCCGAACGATTGAAAAAAGCCGCCAGATGCGTATACAACGCACATCGCATAGGCTTGGCACTAGCTATCGAACCATAGAGCAGACCTAGGCCCCGATGATTGCCTTTAAGAGCCGCAACCATCTGACGGGTACGCTGCGCTTCGAGCATATCATGCAAACGGGCCGAACGCTCTATTGAAGATACACCATGGGGGCTCAGACACAAATTTTCGATGCAGGCAACCAGGCCGGCGTAGTAATACCGCTGGCAGACCAGCTTCAACTGATCGCCACCGCCCGCGACGGCAAGCGAGTCGGCAAGCCTGTCGAGCGCCCCGATATCATCAGAAAGCTTGGCAAACATCGTGGGGTCAAACGTCTCCGTAATCGACGGCGCCACTGCATGAAAACGGGCACGGCCACATCCCGAAACGCGCTTTGCCCGCGAAAGCGCGAACGTCAAAAAAGACACCGTGCGAAACGCATCGCCGTGCGCAAGGCACGCCTCAAAGAGGGCGCGATCATACAGCACGCCAGAGGTCTGTCGGATTAAACCACAGGAAACCAATTGGGTCAGGCAAGCCGCCCGGTCCTCATCTTCAGAAACGGATGTCGCGTCCAAAACTCGGGAATGACGTTCGCGGTGAACATCGTAGCGATCGAGCGAAACAGAGGGAAACACGATGTCAGCAGAAGCGTCGCAGGAGCTTTCGACCATCTGCGAAAGGGACTGCGGCGCAAACCACTCATTGGCATTCATCGCAATGATCTGGGAGCCGCGCGAAGCCGCAAAACCGGCACGCAGGCAGGCGCCAGGCACTGGGTCCTCAACATCAATCAAATCAATATGAATGTCTCTGTCGGCAGCAACTTCGAGCGAATGGCGCACACCAGCTACCACGCCGCGGCAAACGACGACAATTTGCAAATCGTAGAGGTCTTGGTTCTGGACGCTCTCGAGAGCGCGCATCGCATAGCTGGGCGAACCCTCAACAATCAGGATCACCGAAAGTCGCGGATGCGAACCACGTCGAACCAAGTTTTCCGTCCTCTCGACAGCTAGTAACAAACTGTCGTTCATGGTACACCCCGTTAATTAATGCGGGCGGTCGCCCGTCGCGATGCACGTCAAGAACAGATGTTGCACACGCCCCGCCCACAGGCGCCGCACACAAAGATCGCCGTCAGGCAGCCACTTCCCTAATCGAGCACCACAAGCTCGGCGGGGTCGTAGTCCACGCCCATAAAGGTAAGACCGCATGCGGGCGCCGTAGGACCGGCAGCGGAGCGATCGCAGGCATCAATTACCTCGCGCATCCACTCGGGATCGCGGCGATGCATGCCGATCTCGACAAGGGTGCCCACAATGGTTCGAACCATCGAATGCAAAAACGCATTGCCCTCGATGGTAAACGTGAGGATGTCCTCGCCAAAGGCGACCTCATGGCCAAACTCGGCACGCATTACGCAGCGGTGCGTAGGTTTGCCCACGGCAGAAGCGACCTTGCAAAAGCTCTTAAAGTCCTGCTCGCCCAAAAGCGCAGGGCAGGCGGCCGCCATCGCATCGACGTCGAGGGGATAGCGATGCCACCACACTGCACCGCGTGACAGCACGGGTCGCGCATCACGGTCGGCAATGCGATAGGTGTACGTGCGAGAGCGCGCGTCAAAACGTGCAGAAAAGCCCTTACGAGCCTTGTAGACCTCGTTTATGGCGATATCTTTGCCCAGGAGGGCATCCATAGCCCTCAGCCACCTACGGCGCGTATACGCAAGCTCAGCGTCCGTTACGGGCACGCTGATGTATTGGGCTACCGCATGAACGCCGGCATCGGTACGCCCCGCGCACGTCAGATCGATTGGGCGGCGCAGCAACGTCTCGATTGCACGGCGCAGCTCGCCTGCAACCGTCGTCTGGCCCGGCTGCTCGGCAAATCCGCTATAGGAGGAGCCATCGTAGGCCACGCGAAATACAAGGGTGGCGTCGAGCTCGGGGGTCGAATTGAAATCAGACGGCGCAGTCATGGGCGCTCCCAACAAACTAGCAACGGTATTGCGACAAAAAAAGAGGGGTACGCGAACGTACCCCTCGAATATAGCCTATGCAGACAGAATGTCTACTCAGCGGTCTCCTCAGCAGGAGCCTCCTCGACAGCCTCGACCTTCTTGGGAGCAGCGGCCTTCTTGGGGGCCGGAGCAGCCTTCTTGGCCTTAGGCGTGCAAGGCTCGGTGACGAGCTCCATGATAACGATAGGAGCGTTATCGCCCTTACGGTTACCGAGCTTCATGATGCGGGTGTAACCGCCGTTGCGGTCCTGCCACATGCCCTGAGCAGCCTTGTCGAAGATCTCGGCAACGAGCTGCTTATCGCCGAGCTTGGCGATAGCCAGACGACGAGAGTGCAGGTCGCCCTTCTTGGCCCAAGTGATGATCGGGTCGACGACCGAACGCAGCGCCTTAGCGCGGGTCTCGGTGGTCTTGATGCGGTCGTTCTCGAAGAGGGCCTTAGCAAGGCTCTTCTTCATGGCCTTGGTGTGGCTCGCATCGGTGCCGAGCTTCAGGCCCTTCTTAACGTTGTGACGCATGGTCTAGTTTCTCCTCAAATATGCGAAGCATTAAGCCTTCAGGCTCAGGCCCATGGACTCAAGCTTGTCCTTCACTTCCTCGATCGACTTAACACCGAAGTTACGGATGTTGAGCAGATCGTTCTCCGAGAACTCAACGAGCTGACGGACCGAGTGAATGCTGGCGCGCTTAAGGCAGTTGTAGGAACGGACGGAAAGGTCCAGATCCTCGATCTGCTTGTCCAGCTCGGCGTTGTCGTTGGTGACCTCGGGAGCGAAGATCGAAGCCTCCTCCTCGACCTCGGGGGTCTCGGCAAGGTTCATAAAGGCGGCCATATGCTGGTTGATGATATTGGCAGCCTGGACCACGGCGTCGCGCGGGGCGATGGAACCGTTGGTCTCGATCTCGAGGACAAGGCGGTCGTAGTCGGTATGCTGGCCGACACGGCAAGCCTCAACGAGCTTGGCGCAACGGGACACCGGCGAGTACAGCGAGTCGACGTTGATCACACCGATGGGATCGTTGTCACGCTTGTTAGCCTCGCCAGAGACATAGCCGCGGCCATAGCCGATGCGCATGCTCATGGTGAGATGGCCACCCTCGGTGAGCGTAGCAATGTGCTGCTCGGGGTTGACCAGCTCAAACTCGGACGGAATAAAGAAGTCCGCGCCGGTGACCTCGCAGGGGCCGTCAACCGAGATGGTGGCGGTCGCCTCGTCGGTCGTGCCGAGAGCCCTGAAGACAAGACCCTTGACATTCAGGACGATGTCGGTGACATCCTCGACCATGTTAGGGATGGTCATGAACTCGTGCTGCGCACCATCGATCTGAATGGCCTCGACGGCGGCACCCTCGAGCGAGGACAGAAGAACACGACGAAGCGAGTTACCCAGCGTATCGCCGTAGCCACGCTCGAGCGGCTCGACGGAGACACGAGCAGAGGTCTCGTTGATCTCTTCGACCTGAACCTGAGGCCTAATGAATTCTGACATGTATTACCTCCAGCCTCAGCAGCCCGGATGGACTACTTAGAGTAGAGCTCGACGATGAGCTGCTCGTTGATATCACCGCTGATCTGCTCACGCGTCGGCAGAGCGAGCACGTTACCAGACAGCTTCTCGATATCGACCTCGAGCCAGCCAGGGACCTCAAAGCGCTCGGAGGAAATCAGGGCCTCCTTGATGGGGAGGAGGTCACGGAACTTCTCGCCGACAGCGACGACGTCGCCGGCCTTGACGCGGTAAGACGGGATGTCCACGCGCTTGCCGTTCACGGTGAAGTGACCGTGACGGACGGACTGACGAGCCTCTTTGCGGGTGCGGGCAAAGCCAAGACGGAAGACAACGTTGTCGAGGCGAGACTCAAGGATAATCATGAGGTTCTCACCGGTGACGCCGTTCATCTTACGGGCCTTGTTGAAGTAGCCGTGGAACTGCTTCTCCAGAACGCCATAGATGAACTTGACCTTCTGCTTCTCACGCAGCTGCATGCCGTACTCAGATTCCTTGCGACGGCGCTTGGGCTGACGGATAGATTCCTTCTTGCTGCTGTAACCGAGCTCAGCGGGATCGATCCCGAGCTGACGGCAGCGCTTAAGAACAGGAGTCCTGTCGATTGCCATATTGATACGATCCTTTCAGTTACACGCGGCGACGCTTCTTGGGGCGGCAGCCGTTGTGCGGAATGGGGGTCTTGTCCTGGATGCTCGAGACCTCGAGGCCAGCAGCCTGGAGGGAGCGGATGGCGGTCTCACGACCGGAGCCGGGGCCCTTGACGAAGACGGAAACCTTCTTCATACCGTGCTCCATGGCCTGCTTGGCAGCAGCCTCGGCAGCCATCTGGGCAGCGAACGGCGTGGACTTACGGGAGCCCTTGAAGCCCACCTGGCCAGCAGACTTCCAGGAAATGACGTTGCCCTGGGGATCGGTGATCGAAACGATCGTGTTGTTGAACGTAGAACGAATGTGAGCCTGGCCCACGGAAATGTTCTTACGGTCCGCGCGCTTCAGACGGGCAGCGCGAACGTTCTTCTTAGCAGTAGCCATCTATCTAGCGCTCCTTATTTCTTCTTCTTAGCACCGATCTGACGCTTCGGGCCCTTGCGGGTACGAGCGTTAGTGTGGGTGCGCTGGCCGCGGACCGGGAGGCCCTTGCGGTGACGAAGGCCGCGGTTGCAGCCGATGTCCATGAGGCGCTTGACGTTCTGGTTGCGCTCACGGCGGAGGTCGCCCTCAACCATGATCTGATTCTTATCGATATAATCGCGGATGGCGTTAACCTCATCCTCGGTGAGGTCCTTAACGCGCGTATCCACGTTAACGTTGCACTCGACGCAAATCTTCGTCGCAGTGGTGCGGCCGATGCCGTAAATGTAGGTCAGACCGATCTCAACGCGCTTCTCACGCGGGAGGTCGACACCATTAATACGGGCCAACGTAGTCTCCTCTCTTAACCCTGACGCTGCTTATGACGGGGGTTCTCGCAAATGACGAGGACCTTGCCGTGGCGCCTAATGATTTTGCACTTATCGCACATCTTCTTGACCGAAGGACGTACCTTCATCGTTCTTCCTTTCGGTAGCGCTCAAACTACTTCCCTACTATCTACTCGCCCAGCCGCAGGCGTTTAAAACTATGGCTGGTCTTCACACGCAAACGGACCGTAGGTTGAGCTAAGCCTGCAGTCGGAAAAGAGCGTGTATGCGTGTCGCTATTTATAGCGATAGGTGATGCGACCGCGGGTCAGGTCGTACGGGGAAAGCTCCACGACAACCCTGTCACCGGGGAGAATGCGGATGTAATTCATTCGAATCTTGCCAGAAATGTTGCACAGAACCGAATGACCGTTCTCGAGCTCGACCTTAAACATGGCGTTGGGCAGCGGTTCCTTTACCGTACCCTCGAGCTCAATTGCGTCTTCCTTCTTCACAAGCAATCATCTTTCTCTAGAAAACGACAGCGATTGAGTATTCTACAACACGTATGCACGCATCGTAATAACTTCGTAATGGCTCCACAACTAAGTGGAACTTGTTACATTTCACCGCCTTGCAAGGAACACCAGGAACCCTGAGCATCCGTGGTAAGAATCACCGGACCGTCATTGGTAATGGTGACGGTGTTCTCGTAGTGCGCGGCGGGCAGATGGTCGTTGGTCGTAACGATCCAACCATCGGAGCCTGTGCTCACATGATTGGAACCCATCGTAACCATCGGCTCGATGGCGATGACCATACCAGCCTGAAGGCGAACGCCTCTCCCCTTCTTTCCATAATTTGGAACATTGGGGTCCTCGTGCATCACGCGGCCAATACCATGCCCCACGTAATCGCGAAGCACGCCGTAACCGTGAGACTCGGCGAGGGACTGAACGGCATAGCCGACGTCCCCGATATGGTTACCGGGAACAGCCTGCTCGATGGCAGCCTTTAGGCAATCGCGCGTAACCTCGCACAGGGCTTTGGCCTCGAGCGTGGGCGTGCCGACGAAAAACGTCCAAGCGTTATCGCCGACCCAACCGTCGACAATGGCTCCCGTATCGATGGAGATGATATCGCCATCGCGCAGGATCATGTCGGGGTTGGGAATACCGTGGACCACGGCATCGTTGATTGATGCGCAAATGGTTCCGGGGAACCCGCCGTAACCCTTAAAGGCCGGGGTGCCGCCATGCATGCGGATAATCTGCTCCGCGAGCTGATCGAGCTCGAAGGTCGACACACCGGGGCGAACCATGGCCCCAACGTGGCGGAGCGCCATCTTAGATAGCGCTCCTGCCTTCTTCATCTGCTCAATTTGCGTTGCAGACTTAATCTTGATCATAGACCGAGAGCCTCTTTGACATCCCCGTACACGGTCTCGCGAGCCTGATCACCGTTGACCGACTTGAGCAGACCCTGGCCACGATAGTAGTCGACGAGCGGGCTCGTGGACTTCTCGTAGACGTCGAGACGGTTCTTGATGGTCTCGGGCTTGTCGTCGTCGCGCTGATACATCTCGCCGCCGCACTTGGGGCAGGTGGCATCGGCAGCGGTGCCGGTGTAACCGCAGGCGCGGCAGGTGCGACGCGAAGACAGACGATCGATGATGACCTCGGGGGCCACGTCGACCAGAAGGGCGCAGTCGATCTCGCGACCCATGGCGGAGAGCTCGGAATCGAGCGTCACAGCCTGGGCAGTGTTGCGCGGGAAGCCGTCGAGGATAAAGCCCTGCTGGGCGTCATCGGCGGCAAGGCGCTCCTTGACAAGGTCGATCACGAGCTGGTCGGGAACGAGCTCGCCAGCGTCCATGTACTTCTTAGCCTGAATACCAAGCTCGGTGCCACCCTTGACGGCAGCACGCAGCAGGTCGCCCGTGGAAATGTGAGCGACGCCAAACTCGGCGACGAGCTCCTGTGCGACGGTGCCCTTACCGGCACCCGGAGCTCCGAGCAATACGAGGTTCATGAGCAATCCTCCTCTAGCCTATTTAAAGAATCCATCGTAATCATACATCTTGATCTGGCCTTCGAGCTTATCGACCGTGTCGAGCACGACGCCGACCATGATGAGGATGGACGTGCCGCCAAATGCCTGGATCAGATGATTACCCGTGAAGGAGAAGATGATCGAAGGCACGATGGCGATGAGCGCCAAAAAGACAGCGCTGGGAAGCGTGATCTTGTTGAGCGCGTTCTTGATGTAGGCCGCGGTAGCCCTACCCGGACGGACGCCCGGAATAAAGCCGCCCTGCTTCTTAAGGTTGTCGGCCGTGTCATCAGGGTTGAACACCATGGAGGTGTAGAAGTACGCGAAGAACACGATGAGGACAACGTTAAGCACCCAGTTGAGCCAACCGGTCGAAAGCGCAGAGGCAACTGCCTGGATCCAGCCGATACCGGGGAAGAACACGGCAATCTGGGCCGGGAAGTACAGCAGCGCCGAAGCGAAGATGATCGGCACGACGCCCGCAGTGTTGACCTTGATGGGCAGGTAGGTGGTCTGGCCACCCATCATGCGACGGCCCACGACGCGCTTAGCGTAGGAGACCGGAATGCGGCGCTGGCCGCGCTCAAGGAAAACAATCAGCGGGATAACCAGCAAGATGATGGCGCAGATGATCACCATGGTGATGATGCCACCGGCATTGCCCTCGGTGCTGGAGAAGATCGCCTGCGGCAGGCCGGCCATGATGTTCGCGAAGATGATCAGCGACATGCCATTGCCGATACCGCGCTGGGTGATGAGCTCACCAATCCACATGATCAGCATGGCGCCCGCGGTGAGCGTGCCGACGATCATGAGGTCGAAGATGATCTCGGGAGCGCCGGCGCCAGTAAAGCTGATGCCGAAGCTCTTAAAGAGGAAGAGGTAACCCACGGAGTTGAGGATTGCCAGAGCCAGAGTGAGGTAACGCGAATACTGCGTAATCTTGGTCTGACCGACCTCGCCCTCGCGGGCAAGCTCATGCAGGGAAGGCACAACGGCCTGGAGCATCTGGAGGATGATCGAGCTGGTGATGTAAGGCATGATGCCCAGGGAGAACACCGACACATAGCTCAACGCGCCACCAGAGAAAAGATTCAGGAGGGCCATAGCACCTGCGGCGACCGAATTGTTATCGGTCGAGAAAAGGCCCAGCATCCCCTGGAAGGGAATGCCGGGCACAGGAACGTGCGCACCAACGCGGTACACGACGAGCATAGCTATGGTAAAAAGAATCTTTTCGCGCAGTTCTTTGATGCGGAAAGCATTCTTAAGACCATTTAGCACGGCAGCTCGACCTTTCCGCCGGCGGCCTCGATCTTGGCCTGCGCAGAAGCGCTGACCTTGTCGACCTTGACCGTGAACTTCTTGGTGAGCTCACCATTGCCGAGCACCTTGACGGGCTCGAACTCGCTCTTGGTGATGCGAGCGGCCTTAAGAGCGGCACCGTCGATCACAGCGCCGTCCTCGAACTTGCGCTCGAGACGCTCAACGTTAACAGCGGTGTACTCGATACGACGGGGGTTGCGGAAGCCCGGAAGCTTGGGCAGGCGCATAGCCAGCGGAGTCTGGCCACCCTCGAAGCCGGCACCCTTGGTGCCACCAGAGCGGGAACCCTGGCCCTTCTGACCGCGGCCAGAAGTGGTGCCGTGACCCGAAGAATTGCCACGGCCGACGCGCTTACGGTTCTTGGTGGAACCGGGCGCGGGAGTAAGATCGTGAAGCTGCATTTGCTACTCCTCTACAATCTCGACAAGGTGCTTGACCTTGAAGATCATGCCGCGGACGGACTCGTTGTCAGCAATCTCGCGAACCTCGCGGATCCTGTGGAGACCGAGGGCACGGACAGTACGGACCTGGTCCTGCTTGCAACCGTTGGTGCTGCGGACCTGCTTGATCTTGATGGTGTCAGCCATGCTTAGTTCTCCTTACCGACGAACATCTCGGAGACCGTCAGGCCACGGCGAGCCGCGACGTCCTCAGGGCTGGAGAGCTCCTTGAGGCCCTCGACGGCAGCCTTGATGATGTTGAGGCCGTTGTCGGTACCGAGGGACTTGGACAGGACGTTCTTGATGCCAGCAAGCTCGAAGAGGGGACGCACAGCGCCGCCGGCGATAACGCCGGTACCCTCGACAGCGGGCTTGATGATGATGCGGCCGGCACCAAAGTGGCCGAGAACCTCGTGCGGAATGGTGCCCTGCTCGGTCACCGGCACGTGGAACATGTTCTTCTTGGCATCGAGAGACGCCTTGGAGATGGCCATGGGCACCTCAGCGGACTTGCCCATGCCAACGCCGACGTTGCCCTTGCCGTCGCCAACGACGACGAGAGCGACGAGGCTCATGCGACGACCACCCTTGACGGTCTTCGACACGCGGTTGATGTAAACGACGCGCTCCTCGAACTCGGAGGCCTCGCGCTGCTGCTTCTGATTACGAGCCATGTGCTACATACCTCCTAGAACTCGAGACCGGCGGCACGAGCACCGTCGGCGAGGGCCTTGACGCGGCCATGGTAGATACGGCCACCACGATCGAAAGCGACCTTGGTGATGCCGGCCTCGATGGCACGCTTGCCAACGAGCTGACCGACCTTCTCCGCAGCCTCCTTGTTCGAGGTGTGGGTGCCCTTGAACTCGGCCTCGAGGGTCGAGGCGGAGACGAGCGTCAGGCTGGAGCCCTTGCTGTCGTCGATGATCTGGGCATAGATGTTGGCGTTGGTACGGGTCACGCGAAGACGCGGACGCTCGGCGGTACCCGAGACCTTGCCGCGAACACGACGCTGACGACGCTTGAGGCCTTCCAGCTTCGCCTTATGCTTGTTCATACGTAAACTCCTAAAAAGGTTGATCTTGCCAGCACCTAACGGGGTGCTGGTCTTATGCGAGTGAGTCGGTTACGACTACTTGGCGGCCTTACCCAGCTTGCGGCGGATGTGCTCGCCAACATAGTGGATACCCTTGCCCTTGTAAGGCTCGGGAGGACGATGGCCGCGGATCTCAGCGGCGATCTGACCGACCTGCTGCTTGTTGATACCCTTGACGTTCACGTGGGTGTTGTCGGGAACCTCGAAGGTGATGCCCTCGGGAGCCTCGACGATCACGGGGTGCGAGAAGCCCAGGGAGAACTCGAGGTTCTTGCCCTTCTGCTGCACGCGGTAGCCGACGCCGGCGAGCTCGAGCTTCTTCTCGAAGCCCTCGGAAACGCCAACAACCATGTTGTGGATGAGGGCGCGGGTGAGGCCGTGGCGGGCACGGGTCTCACGCTCGTCGTCGGGACGGGAAACGGTGAGGACGTTGTCCTCGACGTTGATAGCGAGCTTCTCAAAGACATCGAGCTCGAGCTGGCCCTTGGGGCCCTTGACGACAACGTTGTTGCCGTTGACTGCCACTTCGACTCCGGCGGGAATCTGGACAGGCTTATTACCGATACGAGACACGGTGATCTCCTTTCCTTCTACCTACCGAGCGAATTACCAGACGTAAGCGATGATCTCGCCGCCGACGTTGTGCTTGCGAGCATCGCGGTCGGTCATGACGCCGCGACTGGTCGAGATAATTGCCGTGCCGAGGCCACCGAGCACGCGCGGAAGCTTGTCCGCGGTGGAGTAGATGCGAAGGCCCGGCTTGGAAATGCGGCGGATGCCGTTGATGACCTTAGCCTTCTTGGGACCATACTTAAGCGTGATGTGCAGAGTCTTCTGGGGAACGGTGTCCTCGACATCGTAGCCCTCGATGTAGCCCTCCTCGTGCAGAACACGAGCGATCTCGACGAGCTTCTTGCTGCTCGGCATGGAGACCGTGGCCTTGTTCACAGAGTTAGCGTTACGGATGCGCGTAAGCATATCTGCGACCGGGTCTGTAAGGTTCATACAGATTCTCCTTCGTTCTTGATGAACACGTGCTCTTGGTTCTTCGCCGCCCTTAACGGCAAAGCCTTTTTAGCGCGTTTTCCCTGTTCCAAACTGATGCTTGAAACGCTGGTAGTGACTTACCAGCTGGCCTTCTTAACGCCGGGAAGCTCGCCCTTGAGTGCAAGCTCGCGGAAGCAGACGCGGCACAGGCCGAACTTGCGGTACACAGAGTGCGGACGGCCGCAGCGCTGGCAGCGCGTGTACTCACGAGTAGAGAACTTCTGCTTGCGATTGCACTTGACGATCATCGATGTCTTAGCCACTTATATCCTCCTCACATAGAGTATTGTTCGCCCCAAGCGCCGCCCCCTTGTGGGAACGGCGCTTATAGGGCAGGTGAACCTATTTCTTGAACGGGAAACCGAAGGCGTCCAGAAGGGCCTTGGCCTCCTCATCGGTGTTGGCGGTGGTCACGAAAGTGATGTCCATACCACGCTGGTGATCGACGGAATCGAAGTCGATCTCGGGGAAGATGAGCTGCTCGGTGACGCCCATGGAGAAGTTACCACGGCCGTCGAAGCTCTTGGCGGAAATGCCGCGGAAGTCGCGGATACGGGGGATCGCGACGGAGGTCAGACGATCGAAGAACTCCCACATACGGTCGCCACGCAGGGTAACCTTGCAGCCGATCGGCATACCAGCGCGCAGGCGGAAGGTAGCGATGGACTTACGGGCACGGGTGATCATCGGCTGCTGTCCGGTGATGGCGCACAGGTCGCGCACGGCACCGTCGATGGCCTTGGAATCGGTAGCGGCCTCGCCGACACCCATGTTCACGACGATCTTCTCAAACTTGGGGATCATCATGACGTTCTCGTACTGGAACTTGTCCTGAAGCTGCTGCTTGACCTCGTTGTTGTACTTGGTCTTCAGACGCGGCACATACTTCTCTTCTGCCATTGTTCACTCCTTCTTGGGGTTTTAAGCACGGGGCGTGGCCACGATGGGTTGTCCTCGTGCCTCCTGGCTGCATCCGCGCCGCTCATGGCATTTTGCGGTTTGGACTCGACGCAGCAGGAGCCGACAAAACAATCGGTACTATACGCGCATCGTGAGCGTATTTCCAGAAAAACCTCGTCTGCCTGCACAACTCCACAACTCCCCCGCACAAATGGGTCCCAACAAGCAGTTGCGGTGAAATAGGGACTGTTGGGCGGCCTAACAGGCTTAAACAATCCGTATTTCACCGCAACTTATTGGTGGGGATGCGATTAGCGCTTGCGGGGGACGAGCTTGGTGCGGCGCAGGTGGATCATCTCGGCGGCGATGGAGATGGCGATCTCCTCGGGGTCCTCGGCCTCGATGGCAACGCCGATCGGAAGGTGCAGCTCGCCGATCTGGTCCTGCGTAAAGCCTTCCTGCTCCAGGCGGGCACGCACAAAGGCCGTCTTGCGGCGCGAGCCCAGACAGCCCAGGTAGGCAGGCTTGGCGCGCATGGCCTGAATCACCACGTCGATATCGGACTTGTGACCCGCCGTGGCGACGACCACCAGGTCGCGCGGACCGATGGGGCACAGCTCGCTCAGGTTCTTGTAATCGACCAAGCGACGATCGTAGACACCGGGCACCCAATCGGGGGTCAGCGTGCCGGGGCGGTCGTCGCACGCCACGACGGCAAAGCCCGCCGCCGTGAGCACCCGCGCCGTCGCGGCGCCCACGTGGCCGCAGCCAAAGATATAGGTCAGGCCCTCGGGGCAGAGCGTCTCGATGTGCGCCGCGGGAATTTCGGAGGCGGCGTTGGTGTAGGTGACCTTACTCCCCTCCTCCACCAGCGAAAGCTCGGGGCAGCCGGCAATGGTATGGCGCGATGCCTCGCCATGGTACTCGACCACATCGCCCTCCAGGGCCTGAATGACAAACGGTTCAAAGTCGATGACGAAGTCGCCGATACGTCGATACGTCAAGACGTCGGCAATTTCCTGGAACAACGGTGCCTGGATCGCATCCAGATGCAGATAGCACAGGCAGATGGCTCCGCCGCAGATCATACCGGTATCGGAGTTCTCGCCGCCCATGGTGTAGCGGACCAGACGCGATTGCCCCGCGGCCAGCAGCTCTCGCGCCTCGTCCAGCGCAAAAAGCTCGATCTTGCCGCCGCCGATGGTGCCCGCCTGGCTACCGTCGGCAAAGACGGCCATCCAGGCGCCCACGCCGCGCGGCGACGACCCCGCCGTGCCGGCCACGACCACGAGCTCGCACGTCTCGCCAGCACGCAGGGCGACAAGCGCCGCATTCACAGCATCGAGCTTTTCCATTGCCTCCTTCTATCCTCTAAAGATATCGGTAAGCATAGCGAGTGCCTCGAGCACGCCGCCGCCGACCGACGTCGCCTTGTCCGAAATGTAGTTGATATAGCTGGCATCGCCGCGCGGATCGACATCGGCGCATTTAAAGCCCTCAGTCACCTGCACGCCGTTCGCCAAAAGCCCGCGCAGACAGCCATCGATCTGCGTGCACATGGGCGAATCGCCCGCGTAGCCAATCACGTCTCCGGCGCTCACGATGTCGCCGATCGCGCGGTCGGACCGAAACACGCCGGCGGCGGTGGATAACGCGCTCTCTGCCATAGCCAGCGATAATGCCCGGCACGCCCGTGTTGGGTTGGGGCGAACCCTGGGTAATGACACGGCCCAGGAAATGCCCGCGCATGGTCTCGACCACGGCGTCGCAATCGACCGGCGCGGTAAAGCCCGGCCCCACGGCGATGACGGTAGGCGCCATGTCGCGCGTGGTGCCCAGGTTGCGCTTGGCCAGAATCGCGTCGACCACAGCCGCGGGTTTAAGCTCATCGAGCATCTTGGCCTGAGGGTCCACCACGACGGCAACATCCCCCGCTTGGGTAATCTCGAGCGCCTCTGCCGGCGTCTGCGCCAAGCGAGCGCGAATGCCCTCGACCTGGACCTCGCCCAGGCGAATAGCCTCGCAAAAACTGATTGTGCGGCGGATGCACGTGGGAACCGCGATATCGGCCATAACGACCGACACGCCGGCGCGCACCAAGCGAGCGGCGACACCCGTGGCGATATCGCCGGCGCCGCGAACATAAACGAGCATTCCCGGGGCACCTCCCTGTGCTACGGTTTGAGCAGAGCAAAAGCGGTTCGACCGCTACTCTGATGATTATTTATTATCACAGTATTATACGGCGGTGAACAGATGGAAACGGTTAGCGGCAATCTTGCCTCGGCGCTCAGGATCGAGCCGGGCATTACCGCGATTATCGGCAGCGGCGGCAAGTCGACGTTGCTCAAAACGCTGGGTCTTGAGCTCATGCGCGCTGGCGGCCGCGTGCTCCTCTGCACCACCACGCATATGCTTCCCGTTGCCGGCGTGCCATGGGACGGGTCGAATCGTCGCCTGGACGCCGCGCCTTGGAAGCCAGGTGCCCCACACGCCCCAGGCTGCACCTGCGAGGCCTGCGCGGGGCTTGCACGCGGAGGCATCTGCCAGGCAGGCATCTTGGACCCGGAGACAGGCAAGCTCTCCGCCCCCGCCGAGCCACTCGGCGAGCTGGCACAGCGCTTTGACTATGTGTTGGCCGAGGCAGACGGTAGCAAGCGACTCCCGCTCAAGGCGCATGCCGCCTGGGAGCCGGTAATTCCCGCCGCCACGGCAAACGTTGTCTGGGTCGTCGGCGCCTCGGGACTGGGCAAACCCGTCGCCGAGGTTGTCCACCGCCCCGAGCTCTTTTGCGAGCGTTGCGGCTGCGAGCTCACCGACACTGCCACCCCAGAGCGCGTCGCCCAGGTGCTCAATGCCGAGCTGCGGATGCTGAACCTCAACAATGCCCGCATCATGCTCAACCAAGTCGACACGCTCAGCGACCCCACGATGGCCGACCGCTTCGAGGCAGCTCTCGACCACCCCGTCGTCGCCAGCAGCCTCAAGTAGCCGGCCCCATCTCCTCAGTTGCGGTGAAATACGGACTGTTTGGCCGCCC